>JAHJRI010000214.1 GCA_018830885.1 bacterium
AGGGAGATTTGCCAGTTAAATGAGAAACCGAAGCAGGTCCTGATTGATTTAAGCATACTCCTGGACCAGATGCAGCTTAAGGGGAAAAAACTGACCAGCATGATTCAGATTATCGATGAGCTCAAACGTGGATACAATATCCCGCTTGCTGACCTTTTGAACGATCCGCAGCTTATCGCCATTCGGAAGGATTTTGCGGCCCATCAACGCTATCGACACATCAAGGCCCGCCTTCTATCCCTGAGATTTCCTGAATTGAGCAGACTTCAGCGGGAATGGGATGAAACCATAAAAAAAACGGGGCTGGGGAGTTTGATTACGATTCAGCATGATCCCTATTTTGAAGATGATTGTCTGCAGATCATCCTCTCCGCCCGGAATCCAACCGAATTAAAGCAGCTATTGCAGCAGTTACTAAAAAAAACGGAGGCTCCCGAATTGGAGCACCTCTTCAGCTTTGTTTGAAGCAGTGCCATTTTTCAAAATACCACCAAACACCAATGGACCATTTTCCATTCACAAAGAAGAAACTGCTTTCACTGCCCCGAGCAAGACAGCATAAATGGATAGCCAACTGGCTCCGGGAGATCTACATCAATCTGATAACCCAAAAAATCAGTGACACTTCTCTGAAACAGGTTTATCTGAATCTTGCTCAAGTCCGTTCATGGATCGATTTTCCAGGACCGATGTCCGAAACTCCGGATAACCGCAAACAGTGGATTGAGTATATTTCGAATACTTTCCATGAGCATCAGCAGGAAACCGGCATCGGTTTGGCTGAACATGCCCTGTTGCCGAAGGTGCTGACAGGTGATAAAAGCAGCTACCATTCATGGATTCCCAAAATATCCTACCGCGTGGCATTGGAAAATCTGCGCAGCGCATTTAATGTGGGGTCCATCATTCGTCTCATTGACGCAACCGGTTTTGAATCGGCCTTGTTGACATCCAAGACCCCGGGTCCGGAAAACAGGCAGGTGACAAAAACAGCGATGGGTGCCGCCGACTGGATTCCACTTCAAAAAACCGACCAGATGCCGACGGAACTGCTGAACTTGAAAGCCGACGGCTACCGGATCATCGGGATTGAGACCGTAGCCAACTGCGCCAGCTACATGAGCTACCCATGGCCGCAACAGGGGGTTGTCGTTCTGGGGAATGAAGAGTATGGTATCTCCGAGTCGGTTTTACAGGCTTGTGATGATTTTGTTCATATTCCCATGGCTGGCCAAAAAAATTCTATCAACGTTGCGAATGCCTTTGCAGTCATCGCTTTTCATATCTGGTCGCTAAAATCCAATTCAATAGCATCATTTCAGGCGAATCACCCCTAAATTCCATTTTTCCGACATGTTGGGCAGACAGCGTTTAATCACCACTTTTAGAAATGGCAAGGCTTATCCGTTCGTATTAAAGATCAATTCGAAACACATTGAACTGGCGACCAGCCTCATCCATCTATTCCAGGACGCCATCGGCCGGCGGAGATTTGAGATTGACGACAGAATCAAAGCCTTCAATATTGAAAAGGTCAATCCGAAAGTCATTCAGGGACTATCCGATCTTCTTTACAAAAGATCCTCCTTTGACGATCTGAGTAGTGCGAATGCTCAGGAAATGCGCTGGCAGATTTTTTCCACTTCCGCGGATTACTGGAAAAGCGTCTCGGATGACAGGACAGGCTTTCTGCAACATCGGAAAAACATACTCAAAGCAACCTCCTTATCGGAAACAATCGAGGAAGAGCAGTTGTTCGGCGACATACCGGCAAACCAGAAGCTGGATGACTTCGATACGATTCCAGCCGAACAACTGCTTCATCGGTTTAATATTGCGCAGGTGCAGGGTCTACTCCTCGACGCCCGGAGCCTTGAACTCAGAATTCATCGCAGTCATAATGCCGCTTTCAAACAGTTGATGCAGATGATGAAGTTTTTCAGACTGATGTTTGACTTGAAGGAGATCGAAAATAAGTGGCTCACGCTGGCTATTGATGGTCCCGGAGCGGTTCTTGACCACAGCCGGTCATATGGAATTGAAATCGCTCAGTTTTTCCCGGCTATTTTACTGCTGAATGTTCCCTGGCAGATGACTGCCTGTCTGAAAATCCCCAATCGCAGAAGGCTGTTTTCACTGGAGATAACCGAAGACAATCCTTACCAGTCCCACTATCAGGCCCGTAATGTCTGGACCCACGAAAAAACCACACTTCTGATCAACCGGTTCAACGAAAAGTACCCCCAAACCCATCGGGCTTTTTCAGAGAGTGAGATTATTCCTCTTCAGGATAACCGCTTTCTCCTGCCCGATTTTACCATTGAAAAAATCGATATTGAAAAAGATGGTGTCAAAAATCGAAGCACACGTTTTGAGTGGATCCATTACCAGTCGGAAGCAAAACTGAAATGGCTTAGGAAGGTCCAGCCAAACCTGCCTGATAACTATGTCTTTGCTTTGAAGGGGAAACGGGAGAAGATGAAAGCCCTGTCCAAGGCTATGGGAAAACACCTGTTGATCTATATGAATGATTTGACAGCACCGGCCGTCATGAAGAAATTCGAAGAAGATACTTCCTGATGATATGATGCTAAGCCTGCGGCAAATTCTCAGCCAGTTTTCTTTCGAGTTCAGCCAGTCGCAACCAGGCTTTGATCTGAAGTGTGATCACAAAATAGTTGATATCCTTTTTATTCAAAAATCCCATTGCCCCGCCTTTGAAAGCCTTGATTTTTTCTTCTTCAGCCGCGGACAGGAAACAGAAAAAACAGAACAGATTCTGTTTACTGCTGAATTTATTGAAATGCTCCAGCACCTCAAATCCATCTTTGCCGGGCATGCCGATATCACACAAGATCAACTCCGGTTGAGCAATATCCAGCATTTGAATAGCCTCATCGCCGTTGTATGCCTCAATCACTTCACACACCATATCACCCCGTTCCTTGGCTTTTAAAAAAAACTTCTTCAGCAGATCGATGGTTTGCTTATTATCATCGGCAATCAGAACCGTAGGTTTTTTTTTCGTTTCGTTTTTCCCTGCCATTTTTTGCTGTTTGATTGAGGTTTTTGTATGAAATCGGTAACTATTCAGCTGAATATCGCTAAAGGTGTCTTGACCTGTATGTAATTGAACTCATTCTCAGCAGGCATCCTTACCTACCTCCGAGGTCGCTCGTTGACATCGCCATCCTGGCGATGTTTAACCCCTCCCAATCCGTTCAATTACATACAGGTCTCGACTCCATTAACTGAGAAAAAGTGGTGAATAGTGACTGAAATCGATACCCATTTAGGCGACACAACAGACCAGACTTTCGCCGGCGTTGCAACCTTCTTCTCAGGTCAAATTACAGATAAAAGACGGTCCGGTCAAGCGCTTGCTTCGATTCTCAAAAACCCCAGCCGCTATCCCAGTTGACCACATTTACAACCATTAAAGAGAGCCCAGAACGGGGACTTTGACGATGTTGTGTGAATTCTTTATGCTTAACAGACATCCGTACAGGATAAGCATCTCTGCTCCTTCAGAAGAGACTGATGTCCCGATACAGGGTCGTTTACAATCCACCATGCAGTATTTTTATCTATGAAAAAGAAAACAGAAGAAGAGGTCGAAGTTAAGCTGGATCCTCAAATGCAGGAACTGTATGCCCGCCTGGAAGAGGAGCGGGCGGAAAATGCCCGCTTGACTGAAGTGTTGACCCGGTTAGAGACCGAGAAGACCAGAGAAAAAGAGATTGACAGCAAAAAAGCGGTTCAGCGGACAAAGAAGAAGCTTGCACTACAGGAACAACTCCAGGAGAAAAAGCTACAAGAAGAGATCATCGACAACAAACAGGCCCGTATTGAATCCCTGCTGAACTCGCTCAATGATCAACAGGAAATCCAGGAATTGGATTCCCAATCCCTGAATGAGCTGAAAAAAACCCTGGATACGCTGATTACTGGCCGGAACAAACGGGTTGAAGTCATCAACAAAATGGTGGAAAGAAATAACGCCCTGATGGAGGAGAATGAAAGTCTGAAGTTCACAAGAACTGTAATTGCCCATGATCTGCGATCTCTCATGTCATCGATTATCGGCACGGTCACCCTGATCGATCTGGGAGAGAAGGATGTGGTTGAGGAGCTGCTGCCGTCGCTTGAAGATAAGTGTCGGGTATTCATGAACCTTTTGAATACCATTAATTCAAACGAGATAACCAAGGAGATGTTCAGCATTGATGCCATCACCAAACTCCTTACGCTGGATATTGAAAACAGCACGAAAAAAATCAAGACAGCGGTTTCCGGATACGATATCCAGATCAGCGCCGATCGGGCAGCTCTCTATGACGTCCTTCAAAACCTGATCAACAACTCGATCAAGTACAGTGACGTCGACCCAGAAAATCTGATTATTCGCATTGATGTGTCACAGGACGAACACAGCACCATCATCAAAGTGGCTGATAACGGGGTGGGGATTCCAAAAGACAGGCTGGGGAAGATCTTCGATCTTTACGACCGGGCCGGAATAAACGATAACAGGGGAAAAGGAATCGGCCTCTACATGGTCCGTAAAATGATAGAAAACCACGGGGGCACCATCGAATATGACGAGAACTACCAAAATGGCGCGCAGTTCATCATCCAGATCCCCCCGGTTTGACAGTTCAGCTCCGCCAGTCCGTATATGCAGACCAGGGAAGGCCACATTATCTGATGGCGTGCGCCAGTGCACCATTATCGATCGTGTCGATCCCTGGCGACACGGATCACTCCTATTTCAACAGCGGCGCCATGTAGGTAAAAAGAGAGCCTCCATTGTCATGGGGTTTCGGGTCATCCAGCCTGGTGATTTGATCAAAATTATCCCTGATCTCCTCAACGGCAATCGGGCGGTTTGCATCACCCAGGCAGACGCCATTTCCTGAAACAATGGCCGTCCTGCCATACCAGCCGGCACCCATTGCGAAAGTCATCCCCGTCACCGGGTTTTCTTCTGAGCACAGAAAAAGCACCATCGGCTCGTTGAACTGCGGATTCATCTTCTGTTCAAACTCAGGTGGGAAGACATCCGCTGTCATTCTTGACCAGGCGTTGGGGGCAATTGTGTTCACCTTGATATCATACTTGGCGACCTCAAGTTTCAGCGTATTCATAATCCCGACCAGTCCCAGCTTCGCAGCGCCATAGTTGGTCTGCCCGAAATTTCCGTAAAGTCCCGAGGAGGATGAGGTGAAGACGATACGGCCATAGTTGTTGTCTTTCATCACCTTTACGGCTGGCTGGGTGACACAGAAGGCACCTTTAAGATGGACGGCAATCACGAGATCCCATTCTTCCTCACTCATTTTCAGGAAAGAGCGATCACGCAGGATGCCGGCATTGTTGATGAGGATATCCACCTTTCCATAGGCATCCAAAGCTGTCTGAACAATATTCTGCCCTCCCTGATAGGTGGCTACAGAATCATAGTTTGCTGTTGCTTCCCCGCCGGCGTCCTTGATCTCCTTGACAACACTGTCAGCAGCCGACTGGTTCGCTCCGGAGCCATCCCGGGAACCACCAAGATCGTTGACAACGACTTTCGCTCCCCTGCGTGCCAGCTCCAGGGCATACATTCTCCCAATCCCCATACCTGCACCAGTGACAATCGCGACTCTGCCGTCATATCTGATTTCTGCCATTCTATCCTCCACAAATAATTGTTTTATTCAGTTGTTAAGCATCAATAAAGGTTTGGATGCCACTGCCGGGCTATCTTTTTGTTCTTCCTGCCATCAGTATATCTCCGACGGAAGCAGTACCCCTCCCTGCTCACTCCCTGCACGCTGGTTCTCAGACCCTGCGCGGATATGAAGACGGCAACACCGGTAATTCGGTGATCCACCCGACAATGATGCCATTTGCCACTTTCCCGGACCGCCAGGTTCGAGCCTGTCAAATCCTGTTGCTCCACCAAAGTCAATCATTAAAAAGTCGCTGCTGAACCAGTCGTTTGACTCACGAAAAACAGTCCGGGGGGTCAGGGCTGAAAAAGATCTGCTGGTTTACAACAACCGGAGACTGGTCACCCAATCAAATCGTTTTTTAAAAAAACTGTCAATGCTTTCTTGTACCGACCTTGCTTATCACCCTGGTTGGCGCGCTTCAGTCATTTAAATATCTATAATATGAGTCTGCTCCGAAAAGTCGGAGAGCTTAAAAAATGTTAAGATAATACTTGCAATAACATATAAGTAAGATATAATAAACTAATATAAAACAACTTATCTGTAAACCTGCAAAAAAAAACGCGACATGTTTAAAAAATCC
>JAHJRI010000015.1 GCA_018830885.1 bacterium
CCTTTTTTCCTTCAATTCCCGGAGGTAATGCCTTGGATTGTAAGGTTGTTGAATATCAGGTAGGTCGTATTTGGATTTCGCCTAAATTAGTATACTGTCACCTAATTCGGGGTCCGCAGAATTGTTGAATTCACCCTCTAAAAAACAGGTGTATTTAAAATATCATCTGGCAACAGCATTCAAGGTTCTCTTTTACTCTCAACATGTATATCAGCGGTAAACAAATGCCCACTTTTTATCGTTCCTCTGGTATACTCCCGGTAAAAGACGCTTGGTTCCCTAGGCTTGTGCGTCCAGATTCCCGGTTGTCAAACACAGGATTGCAGGTTAATCATATACAGGGCTATACCAATATTACCAATCTCACCATCTCGGAAACATGAAGGCCAAGGGGCATCAACCGATTCAACGGATCAAGGACAAGCAGAGCGGTGAGTATTTGTATGCAGGTAGATTTTACTTCAACGAGAAATTTCCAGAGGTCAAGTTCCCAATCAAGCGCCGGTTGATCTATGAATCAGATCTGGATTTCAAACAAACCAATATGCCCCCGGTGGGGAACAATGAAGCATGAGAATGGCAAAATCATTTCTAAAGAAGCGTCAGAAAACTCCAGCAAGTGAAATATCGTTGTCTGAAAAGCGGAAAAGAGAATATTTGGATCGTATTTTTTTCCACTGAACCGGATCAACCGTCAACGAATCCCACCAGCCGGCTCGCGTCATCCAGTGCCTTGACAACCAGTTCCTTTGTGAGGTTGGACGCGTTCTTCATCGAAATGGCTTGCATCATGACATTTGCCTGATTGTTATCGATGATTCCTCGTGGCAGCAATTCTGAATAAATCCAAACAGCTGCGTCATCCAATGTCGGTGGTTTGGTTTCATCCGTTAAAGCCGTCACGGCGGTAACCATTGCCAACGCAATCAATTCCAGGCAGACAGATGAACAGTCATTCTCCAGCAAGGCTTCAGCAGCTTTCAGTTTTTCTTTTGCCTGAATCAGGAATGGAGACACTGACGGCACCGTGATTGGTTGCTGGTATTCAAACATCGTTTCCATCCCGGCCACCGGTGACGCATTGCTCAATCGTTGCAAACCGGCCCATGTGCGGGGTTCCATCAAGGCGACCGGAACCGACCGTGACAGTTCAACTGCCAAAGCGTCATCCTCGGCGGTAACCGGTGCCATGATCACCAAAATCGCCCCTTTCGACCCCATGATGCGTTCAATCCTCGGCCCGAATTCCACTTGAATTCGCTCCACACAGCTTCGTATCACCTCATCGTCAAATTCCTCCGCTGTTTCTTCGTCTTCAGCATATGGTTCAGCCTGAGACAGGTCATCTTCAATTTCCAATTCAGGATTCTCAAGAACTGGAGAAGGCGCTGGGCTATCGATGGCATCTTTCGAAAGATCTTCGATGAGCGCTTCCAACATGCGCTTGGATACCCCAACCACATCCTCTTTTGCTTCAGGATCGATGACATTGTTAAACAGGTGTTGCTTGTTCATCAACATCCCCAGGACATTTTCTTCATAGGAATCCTCAGCTACCATTTTGATGATCTGGACTTTGTTTTTCTGCCCCAGGCGGTGAATTCGGGCAATCCGTTGTTCCAGTACCGCAGGATTCCAGGGGATATCCAGATTGATCAACGCAGATGCCGACTGCAGGTTCAACCCGACACCGCCGGCATCCGTTGAGATAAAGACCTGCACGGCATCATCATCCATGAAGCGGTCCATTAACTCGCCCCGTTTGGCGGTCGGAACACCACCATGAAGGCGAACACTGCCGATTCCCATCATCCTGATCCGCTCTTCAACCATTCGCGTCATGCGCTCCCATTGGGAAAAAACCACCACTTTCAAACCGTTTTGCAGACAAAGATCATCCAGAATAATAGCCAGCTCTTCCAGTTTGGGTGTTGGCACTGAAATCGCTTCATCCACCAGGCTTGCTGAATTACAAGCCATTCGCGTCGTCTGCAGCGCTGACATGAGTCGCTTGCTTTCCGCCGGGGTTAAGGGACGATGTTTCGCAATCTGAGCCAGCTTTCCCGCAGCAGAAAGTGCCGAATCATGCAATTCCCTCTGTTTGACATTCATCGGGACATCCAGTCGCGTTTCAATGCGGTCTGGCAACTGGTCCCTCACCAAACGACGATCCCGCCTGAGCATGACAGGCTGGATCCGCCTGCGAAGTTCACCAAGATTGCGATAACCCAACACTTTGCTGCGTTCGTCTGTGATATGGAAATCCAGCAGATATTTCCAAAGCGGTCCCAAGACATGCGGATTGACAACCTGCATCAGGCTGTAGAGATCTTCCAACCTGTTTTCCAGCGGCGTCCCGGTCAATACAAAAGCAAATGTCGTAGGAATCAGTTTAATTGTGGAAGCGATCTTGGTGCGCCAGTTTTTGATACGTTGCGCCTCATCCAGGATCAGCAGATCCGGTCGCAAAACCTCATTGATCACCGACAGGTCACGTAAAACCAGCTCATAATTGACAATCGTAAAAGTGGTCCCTTTCCGGTATTGAGCCTGGCGACTACCCGGATTGCCCTGAATGATCTGCGCCTCCTCACCCGTGAACCGTTCAATCTCCCTGGCCCATTGGTGCTTCAAGGATGCCGGGCACACGATCAATACGCGCGCCACCTCATTATCTCTTTGCAGCCATGTTGCTGCGGAAATCGCCTGCAGGGTTTTTCCCAAACCCATATCATCCGCCAGCAGACAGCGCCCGGTGCCTGCGAGAAACGCAACACCTTCAATCTGATAGGAATACAGTTTGGCCTTGATCCAGGGCAGAACGCCGTTAAACTGGGATATCCGTTCCTGGATGTCTTTTGCCCGCAGCTTATGTGACAGGTCTGCCGCCAGCCTCTGAACATAGGTGATCACATCTTCGCCGACCTGAATATCCCCATGACCATACAGCGCATCGGTCAACGAATAGAAATCATCCGGGAGTCTTTTATCAAAATATCCCTGTGCATCAAAATAGTGGTTTAAAATCTCATTCAATTCATCATTCGCCTTTCCCGTTTTTATCAATTTGATTTTGGGAGCGTTTTTACCTTCCCAATCGAGAAAGAGTAGCGGGTGACTGGGGGTGTTGTCCTTTATCAAGTGGTAGTCACTGTCTTTTTGAATCCTGTACAAAACCGCTTCAATATGCTTGCAGGTCCCCAATTGATTGACGGCAAAATCGGGACAGGTGCAATAGTTTCTTCTTTCATTCAATGAGCGAATCTGGACTTTGTAGGTTTGCGGGCGATGCGTCGATGAAACAATCGAGGACGCTTCCCAGCTGCCAAACCAAAGCTCCCCGGAATTTTGGACAACCTTCACTTCGGTTCGTCCCTTATTCAACCTCTCTTCAATCGCTTCTTCCAGCGAGTTGGTAATTTCCTGGGTTGCTTCCGTATACTCCGCAGCGTACTGATACAACAAGGCGACCGCATGTTTGCAGACAGCTGAGCCATCGCTGCATTGACAACTGACATCTAACTGGCTCAATTTGTCAAATTCCAGAGAGACACGATAAGGCTGCTCATCGCTTCCTTCAACATAACCCTGCAACTGGTTGCCATTCAGAATAAGATCGGTAACCCGGTTTTCTTTAAAATATTCAATTCCGTTAGCAATGATCGACTCAGAAGCCAAAGTCCGAATTTTTTCCGAATCAAAAAAGAAAATGTCATCAATCCGTCGATCATGTTGTGGCTTTGCTGAATCTAAACTGGGCGTCGTCATATTTTACTCATTCTCCCGGGTGCATTTAATCAATGGTTGTCATCATTGTCCGGTTTTTGCAGTCCGTTAAAGACCATTTGTCAACCGTTCCGTCAAGGGGATACCGATTTAAAACACGCATGAAACCATCCCTGGTGCTCCGGGAAAACGTCCTGTTTTCCAGGGTTTTAAATCGC
>JAHJRI010000215.1 GCA_018830885.1 bacterium
GCATAATCCATCTTTAAGATGTACGTATAAATATATTACTTACACAATAAAATTAAGCAAAAATAACACATAATTTCAGCAACAACAGGATATCAGTGTTGTATTTTTTGTTTAAAGTGTACGCTTTATCCGATTTTCAGGTTCATAAATGAACCCGTTTTGTAAAACACCAGAATTCTGTCGTTAACATATTTTTGACTGCTGGACGAATAATAGACTATCAGGAAAACACACTGTGAAAACAGGAATGGCACGGAACAGACTGAATTTTAATGCTTGCCGCCAGAATCCATGACGATAGATGACACTCCCCAATGGGTTGATCTTCACCTGCATACCAATGTGTCAGACGGGACACTATCACCGGGTGAACTCGTTGATTTAGCTGTTTCCCAAAACTTCAAAACAATCGCCATCACAGATCATGATACCATTGATGGTCTCAAAGATGGGATCAATGAAGGCGTCAGGAAGAAACTGGGTGTGATTGCTGGCATAGAGATCAGTTCAAAATATTCTAATGGCACGCAACATATATTGGGTTTTGGCATTGACATTTCCAATCCCCGGTTTCTGGACAGCTTGCATCAGTTTCAATTTGTCCGAAAAAAAAGAAACATCAATATTATTATAAAATTACAGTTGCTGGGAATTGACATCTCAGTGGCTGAAATGACCAACGACTACCCCATGATTCATAGCCTGGGACGTCCGCATATTGCTTCGATTCTGGTAAAAAAGGGCGTTGTAAAAACCATGAATGATGCCTTCACCCAATATTTGGGGAAAAATGGAAAAGCGTTTGTTGGCAAAGATGTGTTGACTGCTGCCGAAACAATTCGTTTAATTCATGATGTGGGAGGAATAGCAATCCTGGCGCATCCATCCACACTTAATCTTTCTGGACGCTTACTGGTTGACCAAATCGAAATGTTGATAACCCATGGGCTTGACGGAATCGAGGTTTACTCTTCTGCCCATGAGCACGAGCAGATTCAGCTGTATCGAAGCATCTGCATAAAAAATGACCTGCTGATTTCTGCAGGATCTGATTTTCACGGCAGTAACAAGAAGAATGTCGCTTTTGGAATCTGCAATAACGGAAACAAAGTCACAACAGAAATGGTATCAAAGCGATTGATCGATTTGTCGATAACCCGTTTATCAGAGGAAAGAGCGACTGATCGGGAATTTAATAACCACCATACATTATGAAACGATGAGCTCAATTATTAAAACAGTATCTTACGAACCAAATGAAACAAAGAAATTTCGAGAAAAACTGGGTGAACATCTTGGGATTCATCTTCTGACAGTTGTCCTTTCCCAGGGGGAGAAAATCGAGGGTGTTTTATCCGAGGTGGGTGTCGATTTCTTTGTACTCATTGTTGACGACTATGATGTTATCATACCCATCGCCAATGTTCTGTATTTCAGATATTCCCATTAGTGTCGTGTCATGTCTCGACTATCGCTTCGATTCCTCAGAAATCAGGGGAACCCTTAGCGAGACCAAGTCCCCTGATTTCTGCTGTTTCTGACATTGGACAGTTGACTTGACACCAGTGATGCGCCGCACACGACTTGACGTATTGGCTCTGGAATTATAGGCAGGATGTCAGATAGTCACAGGTTTCCAAAATTTCTTCTCAGTTGATTACTTGCCGGCCAGCGTTAACAGAAATCCGGCGGGTGCACATAGCATGACGGTTTAAAAAGTTCCTGTGGCTGCCAATAACCAATTTGAGGGACGCTCAGCACAGACAACCTGCATAAAGGGACTCTGCTGAGAAAATTGACTAAATGGCAGTCGACCCGCCATCGACAATCAGGGTTTGACCGGTTATGTAATCCGATGCGGCTGAGGACAAAAATAGCACCGGGTGCACGACATCAATGGGTTCCGCAATTCGTCCCATTGGAATGTACTTGACAATCTGACTGTAAAACTGATCGTTGGACCAGAAAGGCTTGCTGAAGTCAGTTCTCACCATCCCTGGAGCGACAGCATTTACCTGTATATTCACCATCGCGAGTTCTGAGGCCAGCACACGGGTCATCATTTCAATAGCAGCTTTGGCAATTCCATAGATCCCCATCCCTGGAGCCGCTCTTCGCGCAGCCACAGAAGTGATACTGACGATTTTTCCGCTTTGATTCTCCTTCATCAGCATGGCGGCTTTTTTTGAACAGAGAAAGGTTGCGTTCAGGTTCGAATCGATGATCTTGGTCCACAATCCCAGGTCTGTTTCTATGGTTGAGGCTGTCATTAGATTCATGCCGACATTGTTGATCAGAATATCCAGCCTGGAATATCTCTCAGATATCTGACTCATCAAGCCATCGATCTCGGATTCTTTGGCTACATGGCACTGGACCGCCATTAAACGATCCCCTCCTTTCAGAAGCGCAACGGCTTTGTCCAGTCCCTCCTGTTTTCTTCCACAGATAATAACATTTGCGTTTTCTTCGAGAAGTTTCTGCGCAATTTCAAAACCGATGCCGCGACTGCCGCCGGTTACCAGGACAACTTTATCCTTCAGACCATACGAAATTTGATTCATCTATGCCTCTATGATTAAACGGGGTCTCGACATCTGCGTTCGCAACAGGTTCAATGGATGCTGTAACAGAGATTTGCAGCAGTCAGAGATGTAAGATAGAACGAACAATTCAAGCTGTGATAAAAAAAGATAGCAGTTTTATCGGATAAAATCTAGGCAACTTTTTCCATGCCCACAACTCTCATCGCCCATATTTCTTGATTCAAAAGGAGTTCCAACGGATGGGACGCAAAGCGTGTCTTTTTTTTTGAAATACAAGAATGGTTCCCCCGAAATTAAATCGTTCAAACTGATATTCACAGGTTTCAAGCAGTTTAAAGGACCCTTGAATCTCTACGGGGGTCTGTTTGAGTTCATGCTGCCACTCTTTTCCCTTCCATAGAATCAGGTATCCATCCGATTTAAGGAAAAACCGGCTATACCCAAATATATCCTTTATTTGATCAAATGCTCTTGATACAATGAAATTCAGAGAATCTTGATGGTGATGAGATGCCATCATGGTCTCCAAACGCTCGGAAATCGGATGCAGATTTATTAACTTCAGTTTTGCCTTGATAAACTCCTGAAACCCTATTTTTTTGTTGGATTTATCCACTGATAGCAGGTGCAATGACGGATTGTTGATCAGCAGCAGAATTCCAGGAATTCCAGCGCCAGAGCCCATATCCAGCACAGAGCCTGTAAAAGGGGATTGCAGAGTGGAGCCGATTGCTGTCTTATATACCGCCAGGGAGTCAAACAGATGCTTGACAATCATCTGTTCTGGATCTTGAATGGCGGTCAGATTGATTTTTTGATTCCACTGCAAAAGAATCTCAAAATATTGGTCAAATCGGGATACACTTTCTTTTGAAAAGGTAAGATTCGGGTACTCTTTTTTTAAATCTGCTGTGATTTGGACTGTTTTTCGCATAAACCTCGCTTAACAACGGAAAGATTAGTGAATTTTCCAATCATTGTAGGCTATTATTTCTGATTTTAGAGAAATTTTCAATTGAGACATGGCTGCAATTGATCTTTTCGCCTGATGTTTTCTGCCAAAACCGGCCAATGAAGCCATTTTCCAACACAGACAGGTATGGCAGTGATATTTGGTCAATGGAATCACCGAAAAATCGTGTTGACCATTCGAAATACCCCTAACCTGTTGCATAGGGATAAATTTTAACGAATATTTGTTGTTCCCGCTACTCGCCAACAAAAAACGGAGCCAGTGATGGCAAAAGAAACTGCTGAAGAAATGGATTTTGATGATTTGGATGACCTGGATCTGGATGATGCTGATTTCGATCTGGATGGTGATTTGAATCTGGACAGCGATATGGACCTGGGAGAGGATTTGGATCTGGATAGTGACAAGAACATCGACCAGGCAAATGGAAAAGACAGTGCGTTAGACCTGGGAGAAGATCTGGACCTGGGAGAGGACATGGACCTGGGGGAAGACATGGATCTGGGTGCTGATATGGACCTGGGGGAAGACATGGATCTGGGAGAGGACATGGATCTGGGCGCTGATCTGGACCTGGACACCGACATGGACCTGGAAGAGGACATGGATCTAGGTGATGGGTCTTCGGAAGAGGGAGACACAGGAGACCCGCAGGTTTCTGAAAGCAATGATCTGGATCTATCTGCTCTTGAGGATGAATTAGGTCTGGAAGAATCTGACCGTGTTAAAACACCTGACTTTGAGAAAATCAGGGATGTTGAGTCAGATGATGACCTGGAAAGGGAACTTGCCAGTCTGGGAAGTTCTATCAGCCCTTCTTCCGGTAAAAAGACTAAAACAACCAAATCCGATATTGATGATTCTGATCTTCTGGACGATGGCGATGACTTCTTAGCAGATATGCCAGATGGTGATTCTGACCTGGATCTCGACGAGGATTTGACCCTGAATGATGATCTACTCGAAGATGACCTTGAGGAAGATCTCTCATTGGAAAATGAGATTCTGGGCGAACCTGATGAAGACGATTCGATGGAAACCGATTCAGCCTTTGAATCAGACGAGATTTCTCTTGATGATGCCATGGATACAGATTTGGATAGTATCGATGCTGATTTGGATCTGGGTAGTGATTTCGACAGCGATTCCTCAATCATGGAAGAACAGGAAGCGTCTAATGACGATGAAAAGGAGACCCTGGATCTGGAACTGTCATTGGGAGATGATCTGGATGATATGGAAAGCGAACTTTCCATGGATGATGAAACATCATTTTTATCTGAGGATATTTCCCTTGATGAAAGTGAAGAGGATCTTACTCAAAGTATTGTATTGGACGAATCGATGGAAGTGACAGATCTGGATCCGGATGGAATAGATGAACGCGAGACAGAATTAACAGAACTGGATGAGGATTTTCCTGATCTGGATACAATGGAAGAAACATCAGACGACTACGACGATGGTGATACCGATGACCTGTCCTTATCGGATGATCTGGAACCCGGCGAGTCTGTCATTGAACTCTCAGATTTTCCTGTTGAAGAAGATGTTGACCTGGGAGCAGATATGTTTTCGGATGATATCATCGACGAGGAGAGTATTGAACTGAGTGAGCTGGAAGAAATGGATGAGAACGGTTTTATGGAAGATTCGGATATGGATCTCTCAGAACCGATGGATGACAATCAATCTTATTTTGTCAGTTTGAGTGAAGAAAAACCGATCCGGCTGGATACAAAAACCCAGGAGA
The DNA here is from genome assembly GCA_018830885.1 of bacterium. Lineage (GTDB taxonomy): Bacteria > SAR324 > SAR324 > XYD2-FULL-50-16 > XYD2-FULL-50-16 > JAHJRI01. Next base: position 5,273 of record JAHJRI010000215.1, read on the forward strand.
CTGCATCCGAAAAAAAACCGGGAACCCTTATCGGTAAAGAATTGCTCTTTAAACTGACGCATCAGTTGAGGGTTGAAATCGGACAGGCGAATCTTAAAGGAGAAGATATTGCCAGTTTGACATACGGATCTGTCATTGAGCTGGATCGAAAAAAAGGAGAACCCGTCGATATCATCCTGGGCAGCAAAGTGATCGCAAAAGGTGAGGTTGTTCAGATTAATGAGGAACAACTCGGTGTTCGCATTACGCGAATAAATTATTAATACATGTTTATATTATTATAGAATGAAGAATATTTGGTTATCCAAAACAAGTTCAGCTCTCCTCGGATAATGGAATAACCACTCAATTTAAGGGTCTCAGAAAGATATGGTCACTCCAGCTGAAATTAAACCGTATGATATCACCGGTGGTGAGATAGTCCAGTATGGCTATTATGCAGCTCTAGAAGTGGTTTTTAATCAATTTCTCAATGAATTGGAAACCTATTTTTTTGATGAGTTTAATACATCCCTGGAATTCAACTATAATATCAGTACCGGGATGAAATTTAAGAAATACCTGGAGCGTATTCAAAAACCCCAGCCCATTTTTTTGTTCAATCTGTATCCGCTGGTTGGCGAATGCCTGCTGGTCATGGAAAATCGAAGTGCTAATCTGTTGCTGGCCAGGGATAGTCTGAATCAATACAGGAAACTGTCTGTTAACAATCAGTTTTTGCTGAATGCAGATAATTCAAAGCAGATACAGATAATTATAGATCATTTGCTGAGCCTCTTCAGTGATTGTTGGAACAATATCCTACCAGTTAAAAGCCAGTTGAAAAAACTGGTGTCGAATAAAATTAAGGCCAGGGTGATGTCACCCGTCGAAGCCTGTGTCATTGTCAGAATCAACTTAAAGCAGAATCATTTTTCAACCTACTGGGAATTTTGTTTTTCCGATTATCATCTAGACCAGGTTATCAAGAAGCATGGATCGAAGCTTTTGCTGCATGGAAACGGAGAGGCCATGGAAAACCAGCTGACGCGAAAACACTATACAGAACTATTGCTGGAAGAGTCTCATTATCGACTGACCGGTGTGCTGGGAGAACTGCACATTTCTGAAAATGATTTGCTCGACAGCTATCACAACCAGACCGTGATTCCCATTCGAAACGACATCAGCAATAATGTTATCGTGGCGGTGAACGAAACACCACTTCTGTCTGCCAGCGCAGGTACGACAAATGATTGTCTCGCACTGCAGATCAATGGTAAGTATGAAAGCAAAAAAGTCGAAGAAAAAGCGAAACATAAATCATTCGCCAAACTTGAATTTCCTGATGGTTCAATATAATCTGTTCAAACCCCCAGACTGGAAAATCGATTTCCCCATCGGACTTTCCCACACCAACCTGCTTCCCATCAGCATATATTTGCCGACATTAACATGTTCATACGCGTAGCGCGTGGATAGCATGGACATCCATTATTGACACTTTGCCGGGTTAACTGTCAGGATAGGCGAAGTTTGAGACGGTTAGTCTCTAGTGTGACAGTGTTCAATCAACCCACCGAAGTCGTGCTGTTGATGAATACAATTGGCCCACATCTCCTGTGGTGATTTCATAACCAGAAAGCAGCCTCGGCAAATTCGAACACCGCTTTCCTTTTTTTCAGGAATTGTAGATGCGTTTTTTATTGATTAATCCTTTCTGTCCGATATCAGAAGGGCCGACACCGCCCTTGGGAATTGCCTTCCTGGGAGCTGCACTGGAGCGGGCGGGAATAGAAGTGAAAGTTCTGGACCTTGTGGTGACAACATACTCACTGGAAAAAATGGCATCACTCCTGGAAAATTTTAAACCCGATATAGTCGGTTCTACATCTGTTACCATGACTTTTCTGGACGCAATCAGTGTTATCGGAGATGTCAAAAAACTCAATCCATCTATCTTAACCGTGATGGGGGGTCCTCATGTCAGTTTTTGTGCTGCCGACACACTCAATCAATACCCGGAATTGGATTTGATCGCTATCGGAGAGGGCGAAGAGACGATTGTCGAGCTCGCTGAAGAGGCTCAACGATCACGTAACTGGTCAGAAATAAAAGGGATTGCTTTTCGCCAGGGCGATACAGTATCAATCACACCCGCGAGAGAGCTGATCGATGTCGATTCACTTCCCCTCCCAGCCAGGCATTTGGTTCCCCTGGGCAAGTACCGGGCCTTGAATACAGCAGTCAGCATGACAACCAGTCGCGGGTGTCCATGTCGCTGTATCTTCTGTATCGGTCGAAAAATGGTCGGAGCAAAGGTTCGCTATCGTGATCCCCAGCATGTTGTCGACGAACTGGCCTTCTTATCGACCCTTGGCTTTCCACAGGTCAATATTGCCGATGACCTGTTTACTGCTAAAAAAAGCCATTGTATGGCCATTTGTGATGAAATAATCAGACGCAACCTGAAGATAAAATGGACATCTTTTGCCAGGGTCGATACGGTATCCCTCGAAATTCTCCAGAAGATGAAAGCAGCCGGCTGCACAACCATCAGTTTTGGCGTGGAGTCAGCGAATACAGAGATTTTAAAACGGATTAAAAAAGGGATCACGCTCCCAAAAGTCATCAAAGCCATTGAAATGTGCATCAAAGTCGGTATTGACCCCCATGTCTCATTTATACTGGGACTCCCTGGAGAAACGCCTGAAACCCTCAAGGAGACCCAGGCGTTTGGTGAAGTCCTGCATGAACTTGGTGGTTCATACGGATTTCACCTGTTGGCACCATTCCCTGGAACGGCCATCTGCGATGAAAATGAAAAATACGATTTAACCATCCTGACTCGGGACTGGTCACAATATCACGCCAACAGAGCCATCGTTGAAACTGCAGCGGTGAAGAAAGAGATGTTGAATGAGATTGCGGAAAGTTGGGATTCAGCTGTCATCTCAAAAATCGAGAATATGAGACAGCAGATAGCAAAGGGGGAAGCATCCGATGATGATGCATGGCAGATTTACAATTTTGAGCGGTTTGTATTTCTATACAATCTGATGATAAACGGCACCATTGAGGCAAACGGGTCCTGGTACAATGGACAGGAACCCTCTGGGGAAAATGATGCTCTGCAGACCCTGGCGGATAGAATTTTTCAACAGACCAATAAATCACGGGATGAGACTCTGGACCTGCTTCAAGATCTGGTGCTCCGGAAAGGGTTGAATCTTGTGCAGGAAAAGGGAAAAATCAGCTGGACCTGGAACGAATATATTGCCTGACAGCTTAGGTTTCATCCTGGGTTGTCACGCGGTAGGCTTTAACAGATGCAACGGCATTCAGCTTAACAAGGATTTTTTCCAGCTGCTCGTTGTTATCGACCTTTATTGTGATAAACTGTTCTGTATATTCGTCGATCATCTGCAGGCTGTTTTTGACCAGAACCACTTTGAAACTGGCCAGGGTTTTCATGATCTGAAGACTGGTCTTTATCTGACTATTGAATTTCAGACGTATGCGAACGGGCAGCTTTTCTGAACTCGATTTGATCCATTCAACATCGACAAGTCTCTCTGGATTGAATCCACGTGCTCTGATATTTTCACAATCGGACATGTGAATTGAAACCACCTGCCCCTGGGTGACGATTCCTACAATATCATCCCCTTTGACCGGGTTGCAGCAGTTGGCATACTTCACCTGCATGTTTTCAACACCGGCAATCAACACGCCGGCGCGCTTTCCCGGTGAAGACAGACCGGTTTTCGGTTGTGGTTTGACAACCGTGTGATTCTTCTGGGACGCCGGGTCGAAAAGACGAAGGATCTGGTTTATATTGGCTTTCCCATAACCCAGAAGAATGTAATAACTGTGAATATCGGGATAACCGGCTTTATCGAGGAACTTCTTGAGTTCCTGTGATTTGAGAATATCCTTAAGTCGCTTTCCCAGCTTTGCTATCTGGTCCGCGAATAACTCGCGACCCAGTTTTTCAGCCTCCTGCCGTTCTTCCTTACGCAGGTGGTTCCGAATTTTGGAAAGTGCCCTGGAGGTAATCGCATATTTCAGCCAATCCCTGTGCGGCGTTTGATGGGAAGCCGTCAGTATTTCAACCTTATCCCCATGTTTCAGGATTGTCTTGATTGATGTAATCCGCCCATTCACTTTTGCCCCCGTACACATATGACCCAGTTCTGTATGGATCGCGTACGCAAAATCGATGACACTGGCACCCGCCTGTAACTTGATAATTTTTCCCTTTGGCGAGAAAACATAGACAAAATCCGAATACAGTTCCCGGGTGAATATTTCAAGAGACTCCCTTGAATCGCTGGCAAAATCCAGGCTATTCGAGAGATCATGCAACCAGGATGTGTTTTCACGGCTGTCCGCTGTTACAGAGTAGTTCTCTTTATACGCCCAATGAGCGGCAACACCTCTTTTAGCAACTTTGTCCATCTCTTCTGTGCGAATCTGGACATCAAAACCGATCCCATTCCTGTTGTAGGCATCAAGATGGAGAGACTGATAGCCGTTTGGCTTGGGAAATGAGATGTAATCTTTGAAACTCTCTGTGACCGGCCTATAGTTGCTGCTGATCAATCCCAGAACTTTATAGCAGGCATCCTTATTCTTAACGATGACCCGCACACCCAGTAGATCGTGGAGCTGATCGTATTCTACACCGTTTCTTTTCGCTTTTAGATAGATTGAATAGCGATGTTTGATGCGTACCTTTACACTGGCTTCAATCTGATGCTGCGGTAACAGCTCCACCAGTTCATCTTGAATCTGTTTTAAAAAAGACTGGTGAATTTCATCATTTTGTTTGCAGAAATCTTCAATTTCCTTTGATTCCTTAGGGTATAGGTAAGAAAAGCAAAGATCTTCCAACTCCGTTTTAATGTGAGACAGACCCAACCGCTCAGCTATTGGTGCATAGGTCTGTAAGGTTTCGCTGGCGATCTCCCGCACCTTGGTGTTGGAAAACCATTTTCCATGGCGCATTCTGACTAAACGCGCGGCAAGATTAACAAAGATTATCCGGATATCTTTTGAGGAGGCAAATATCATCTGCCGCATCTTTTCCGCAATACGTTCCTTTTCATCAGGAATGTCGGAAACCCGGAGAATCTTGTGCATCCCTTCAACAATATTTGCTGTTTCAGCCCCCATTAAATCCCGAATCTCATCCAGACTGATTTTTCCATACAGCAATATGCTGTGCAACAGACCGGATACAATACTCTGAATATCGAGCTTTAGATCGACGAGGATTTTGGCGACCTCCAGCGCTTTCTGCAGGTCGGAGGTTTGAAGAAAATTGATATACGGCTGGGATTTGGCGACCAAAACATATGCTTTCTGAATCGGACTGCAGTCGATCTGATTATCTGTATACGCCTGAAAGTCAGCGATTATATTCTCAATCCGGATCATTTTATCTATGGCCTGTCTAACCGATTCTGATGATCTGTCGTATCTGAAACGATTGGCGTACAGTAATTCATCGGATTTGAGCCTTTTTAAGACTGTTGACTATGTCATCCATATCATTTTTTTCGTCACTTTTCAAACCATGACATTCATAAATGATGACTTTCAAGAACGCATCCACCGCATCCTCCAGTTGATCGTTGACTATCTGGTAATCATATTCATCCTTGAACGACATCTCATGCTCTGCATTATCAATTCTTTTCCGCAAAGATGCGTCATCTTCTGTCCCTCTCAAAACCAACCGTTTTGACAACTCCTCGAGGGAAGGCGGCATAAAAAATACAAATATTGCATCCAGGTCCGGTAACTGTTTTAGTTGCATCGCTCCCTGAACATCAATATCCAGAACAACAATTTTCCCTTCCCTTTGAGATCGTTCAATGAACTCTTTGGAAGTCCCGTAGAAATTACCATACACTTCTGCCCATTCGAGGAGTTGATCGCCATCGATCATTTTGCGAAACTGATGCTCATCCGTAAAAAAGTAATCGACACCATTGATTTCGCCTGCTCTGGGTTGTCTCGTTGTATAGGAAATGGAGAATACCAGATTGGGCAGTACTGCTTTGGCCTTTTTAAATATCGACGTCTTTCCTGAACCACTCGGTGCCGATATAACAATGAGTTTTGATTTTGGGAACTCCATGAAAGATCGTTTCCGAATTCAATTAGCGGGGGGGGGGTTCGCTTTGGAGGAGGGTTTTCAAGGGCAAGGCCCTGAAAACCCTGGAAGGGACTTCTAAGCCGAAATTACCTCGATATCATGGTTCAATGATGTGCTGAGTGTGTTCCGAATAAAGTTCAGTGTCCCGGTCGCAGCGCTGGCGCATCCCTGGCAGGCTCCTTCGTAATTGATAAAAACCTTATCCTCTTCAATCTTGAGAATGGACAAACCGCCACCATCCGCTGCCAGCGTGGGTCGAACCTTTTCGTTCAACACGCTTTCGATTTTTTGAGCCCATTCTGCCCTGGGCAGACTGTCCAGAATCACTTCATCCTCCGCTGCATTCAATGCAGCCAGCAGTTTTTCAACACCACCGCTGACGTAGGAAACATCGGAAAACTTGTTGTCTACCAGCAGTTTGACAAAGCTGATGGTTTTTTCATCGTCGTTGTCACCATACAGGATTACCTGAGCATATGGGGGAATCTGAGAAAGATTGTCTCTCAGGTACTCGCCTGGAAAAGAGTACGCTCCGACAAGGTGACGAACCTTGTATTCCTCCTGAGAGCGAATATCCAGGATGATAGGGGGCATGTTCTTGCGTCTCTCTTTCAGGCAGACTTCCGGTTCTAGGGCGTGTTTGGAAGCTTCAAACACGTTTTTATTGGTGAATTTCATCTTTTTCCTCAATAATTACTGTTTATCATGCGCCGACTGCTACTTTTCCAGAACGGATACAACTGGCACAAACCTTCATGCGGAGATGATTCCCGTTGCTCTTTTTTACATGAACCTTCTGGAGGTTAGGCAACCACCGCTTCCGTGTTTTGTTATGAGCATGACTGACATTATTTCCAGTGGCAGGGCCTTTACCACAGATTTCACATTTATTTGCCATGATTCGTTTATTTTACAGGAGTCGAGAAAACCGTGTCACTTGGTTTCCCAGAGAAACACGTGCAATGTTCAAAAAAACAGCAACAGAACCGGCTCAGATCCAGTTTGCTGAATAGTCAATCTCATAATTTAACAATAATAGTTTAATAAGGCAATTAATAAATGGGTCATTACCCGGTTTTTATCAATTCCCTGATGAACCCCGTTTTTGCCAGAAGGGGGATCAATCAAGTGCCAATCCTAGTAAACTCACCATCATGAACGAAATACGAACACGAAAAATCCAAGTCAGGCATGTCCAAGTCAGGCATGTCGATGTTGGCTCGTTGATACCTTTCAGTATAGTTCAAAACCCATTTTAACACCAGCGGATATTTTCCCCTTGAGAACAAATGCGATTGGCGTTTATCCGGTTCGGATTATATTTCCAGGTGGATATCTGCTGCCTCAATGTCATCGATCTGTTCAATCTTTGTTTTGAGTCGATGAGCAATTTCTTTGGCTTCAATGATTTGTCGCTGAGGATCCACTGAAATATGAACCTGGACCGTCAGCTTTTCACTGAGATAGTGACAGATAATGTGCGTCAGTTCAGTAATCTCTGGAAAGGTTTCGACGGTGGCTTGAATATCCGCCTCGATCTCCTTCTGGGGACGCATCAATTTGGGTGGTGCTTCACCGTGCGGCCTTTCTGTATCAACATGCACAAGTACTTCGTTCACACTGGGGATTCGATCCAGGATGGAATAACGGACTCTTTCAGCTATCTGATGTGAAGCTGAGACGCTGATTGTCTGTTCCACCTCAATATTTAAATCTACCAGCATATATGGCCCCATTCGGCGAGCACGAACCTGATGAAAATGTTCAACACCTTTAACATGCGTGAGAATACTGTCAATGGATCTCAGTATTTCCTGTTCAACAACCTGATCGGTCAGTTCTTTGATGCTTTCATACCCGATTGTCAGTCCGGTCTTAATAATCCATCCTGAAACGATAATTGCAGCAATCGGATCCAGAAGGGGATACCCGAGAACGGCACCCAAAATACCCGCCAGAACGACCAGGGATGAAATTGCATCGGTTCGGTGATGCCAGGCATTTGCCAAAAGGATGCGACTGTTCTGTTTTCGACCGATATGGGCGGCATATCGATAGAGCAGTTCCTTGGCAACTATTGAAAAAGCGGCCATCCAGACTGCCGGTAGTTGCGGGACAATCGGATTATCCAGTTGGCCTATCCCGTGAACGGCAATCCAGAAACCTGCCAAAATCAGCATCATAGAGATAAAAAAGGTCCCGATGGTCTCGAATTTACCGTGTCCATAGGGATGGCTATCATCAACCGGTTTGCGGGAAATATAGATAGACCAGAGGGTGACGGCGTCTGACATCAGATCGGAGAGCGAATGGGCGGCATCCGCAATAAGAGCCGATGAGAGGAAGAAGAAGCCCACAATCCCTTTCATCAGAGAGAGCAAAAGGTTTGCAATAACACCGACCACGGTAACCTGCACCGCTTCCTGCCCATTTTGATCGAGTTGTTTCATGATAAAAACATGTTGAGGCGGCTTCCAGATCGCGATTCAAGGAGGGGACAGTTTTTTCAGGCTCGCAACAAGCTGCAGACTGGACTCTTTGCGGATATCGACCTGGATACTCCCCTGGGTTGCACTGATATCAACATTTGACTGCTGGTCATACAACTGGCGCAGTGTTTCCTTGTGATCCTTGATTTCCTGAATGAGAATCTTTGTATTGCTGGAAAAGACAGCGATGATCTTCTCAAAAAGCTGGATCACTTCAAAACTGCTGCCGTGCTTATCAGGGTGCAGCACCGACAGGAGATTCAAACTGGGGGTTCCGCTGGTAATGGGGTTTCGCTTCTCCCAGGTGTCTTTCATCAGCGGGGAAAGAAGAGGGGTCAGTTGTTTGGCAAGTATGTTAATAGCCGGCCGGGTCGCCCTCCCCGGAAATTTCTTGACAATCTTATTCAACACGGGGATTTGTCCGACAATCTCAAACAAGAGACTTCGCCATTTGGTATAGGCCTGGTTCCCACATTGCTCGATGGATAACTCCGGGTTTTCGGTTTTTGTGGAGTGCAGGTACGCATTGTAGATCTTTTTTGAAAGCTGGCTTGAGACAATTTCAACAGAGGGGTCGATGGCAATATTCAGAGTCCGGTTTAACCAGGAAACAATCCGATCAAGGTCGTCCTTTGGCAGTTTAAGGGCTCTTTTTTCAAAAAGTTCGATTTTGTTAGAGCGGATCAGGCTGTTTCGAATTTCTGTCCACTCATTGACAACCTGGTCCCGACAACTGACAAGATATGAAAACTGTTCCAGGCATTTGTCCGTGAACCACTGCATCAGTGGCAGATACTCCCCAATCAGCACTTCCGGCTCTGGTTTCTTTTTCATAATCCAGGGAATATTGCCTGGCGGAAGGACGCAGAACAAAGTCTCCTTGTCAGATAAGGCTACGTATTTTTCATCGCTCTTTTCTCCGCCCTCTTTCGCTCCACCCGGCAGAAAGTCTTTTCCCACCAGCATACAGGCTTTTAAAACAGCGATTTGATACTCACCATAATTCAAGCTGACCGTATTCGATAGTGGGAACCAGAAATTTTCCAGGATTTCCTCTTCTGGAATCACATCTCCCCGTTCCATGGCACAGATATGAAAAGACCGGTGCAGTATCTCGGTGGTCAGATATTCCGACTGAAATCCGAGCGTATCCATCAGGTTATTGAATGCCTGACCGATCTGATCCCTGGTAAACTTAACCCGATGGGACTTAACCAGGCCATTGAAGTTGGGAACCGTTTTCGGGTTAAAATGGATCACACCCAGTGTCTGGGCCTGCATGGTATTGGATGTGTTCTGAAAATGCTGTATGCCCCGTGTCAGCGTGGCGATCCAGGATTGGATGGTTACCGGGTCCGTTTTGGATTTTGTAGTGGTCTCATCCAGAGACAGGTTACGACTTTTTACCTGCTCGATGAAATTCTGCATTTTTACCACCGAGACATTAAAGCTGTTTTCACATTCCGCCGCAATCAACGCGCATTTCTGAGCAACTTGAGCTATTAACCGTTTTGAGTTTTTCAGGCTGTAATAAGCTTCGAAGTAGTCTAAATATTTTGAAAGATTAAATTCGTTCGAGCGATCACCCTTACCGAAAAATGCTTCAGGGGGCTGTTTTTTGGGCCCATCGTCATGCTGGCCGGCGTTTTTCTGATAGCGGTTTTGAAGTTGATTCAGCAATCCGATGATGCGCATGCGGTAGATGTTCGGATTGAACAATTCAAGGTCCAGTGGTGGGATCGGCTTAGCTTTGTCCGGCAGACTTTTTAGCACCCGACTGCTGATATTGGAAAGAATACTGCGCCATTCCAGGGTTTTTTGAGATATGGTGTCAGGTTTCGTTGAATCGGTATATTTTCGATCCAGGATTCGCCTCAGAAAGGCATACAGTGTTTTTTCGTTAATCGGAATATTTTCAGGCCAGGAGATGTTATGTTTGACTTTAAGATGATTTTTAACAATCTGCCAGACCTCGGGACTCCAACCGGGATCCTTCTGATTGTCCAATTGTTTTGCCAGGATTTGTTCATTCAGCAACCTGGACATATTGGTCACTTTTTCCCACAACGATTTCTGCAGATAAATAAACTCAAACAATCGCTGCTGAACCGCTTCGAAGACATTCTCAAAAATACCCTGTTCCTGGAAAAAGCTGGCATCAGGGATGCTTTTGTTTTTAAAGTCCCGGATGAAGCTTTCCATTGGAATCTTGATCACCAGGGCCGGTTCTTCACCAGATATCTGAATTGTTGCTGCTCTTTGCGAATTTTGTGAAACAATGCCCTTGTCCCCCACCAGCGTCGGCGATGGCATGACCACCACGACCTGATTATCGACAAGCACATCGATCTGCCCACTGCATAGTAAAAAAATATCCCGTCCGGATTGCCCTTGCTGGATAATATCAGTACCGATGTCAATAAATCCGAACATCAGCCGTTCCAACAACTTTTTGCCCAACATTTTCAGACATCCCCTGGTCAGAGAATAGGATTCCAGTAGACCGGTAGATAGCCGAACACAGGCATCATTTGTCTGATTCAAGGGGTAATAATGGTTAGGACTCCACTGTGTCATATCGGGTTCTCTTAATCCTGCGAACTGTTTTTATACTTCTTTCGTTTGTCAACGCTGCATAAAAAATAGGTTATGCAATAAATTCGGCATAGCGGTTCCAGCTATCCTTGTAGTTGGTGCTGATCAAGATAATTTTCGAGTTTGGATTGATCCGGTAGTCATGGGTTGGCGCAATGACAACATTGTTGGGAACCAGGCTTTTTACCTTGATCAGTTCTTCTACCTGTCCTTTAATATTGGACTGAATCTGTGCCTGATGGATCTTCTCAGATTTACGGGCGTAGTAGTTCCCTGTATCTTCTAACAGACCGATGAGCAGTTTACCGGGTTGATAGAAAGACTTATAAAGATCGATAAAACTGTGATTCACAAACTTGTTTTCTATATCTCTGATCTCTATAAGGGAGTGTTTCAGATTGATCAATTCGCTCAGTATTTTGGTAATCCCCAGTCCATGGGAGCTGTTGGCCAGCATGATTCGAATAAACTCATCTTCAAGAAAAATTTCTTCGACATTTGCTTGAAAGAGCGCATCCTCATAACGTTGATCTAAAATTTCAGCAGCTTTGTACACCTGCTTGTTCATATTACCGATCAACATGGCTGCCAGTACTGTTTGGGCGTCAATTTCCTCAAAGGTTTTTCCCGAATCCGTCTCTGCCAGAATAATGACTTTCCTGGCATTCAGGATACCTGCCTGCCTTAAGACCTGACGATCGACAAAATCACCGTTATAGAGTTCCACGTAGGGGATATCCTGGTAATGAGAATTAAAAGTTTTGGCTGTCGGTTCGTCTATCTTAGCCACAACTGTGATTTTGTTCCAGTCAACTTTGTGAACCGGGAGTTGTCTGATGATAAAGTCTAACATTTCAATCAACTGTGGTTTCCAACCACAAATGATTAGACTTCCTTTTTCAGATTGAAATTTTGATTCCTTGATGTCTTTTTTCGCCCGGTATTCTGCCATAAAATCCAAAAAGCGCGTAAGCTTGGTCGTTTTCACCGGGACAGTGGCCAGACCTGACTGAACGGAAATGATCTCTCTATGGGTACTGAGCTGATCCAACAGCTCGCTTTCCAGACCAAGGTGCTTATAACTGTATCGCTTACCTTTGTAGAGGATGCCATTGGGACGATTACGGTAGAGGTATACCTCCATGCCGTCCATCTGCAAATGTCTGTAGAAATCATACCAGGTTTCGGATTTTTCAAGTGCGGACTCGATTTTTAGTGTGATAAAGACCTCCGTTTTTCGTCTTATCGTATGCAAATCAGCCAATCTGTCCAGCAATTTTTCAGGAATTTTCAGTGCGGCAAATGGGTATTTTTCTTCCTTGAAAACGATACCACTGATCTTGTTTTCAAAATAGTAGAGTTCCAGATCAACCTGTTTCATCCGTTCGACAAATTCATCCCAGTTTGTTGATTTTTCGGAAAACTTGTCAATTTGACGAAGAATAAATTCATCGGTTGACTGCTGGCTGATTTGTTCCTCATTCAGTATTTCAAGTGGATGTTTCTGGTTCAGCAGATTTGGGGCAACATTCAGAATGATCACAGCACTGTTTTCAGAGACCCGATATTTGGGTGCCGGATGGAAGACAGGCCGGTTGCTTTCCATTTGCTTGATCTCGGTGAGTCCCTGAATCGCATCCTTGATTGTCACCGATTTCTGAATCTGAGCCATTTTTTCCCGTTTTCGAATCCGCAGATTCCCCGTATTTTCGAGAATACCGATGACAACGGCATTTTCAATATGCAGCTTAATGTCTTCATATGATTTCCCGACCCAGTCTGCCAGAACCGGTTGCAGTCTCAGGATTCCGGAATCCATGGAGAAGAATTTCTTGAAAGTATTATTGATACCAGAAGATAGAGCGATATTGCATATTAAAGCCCTGGCACTGAAACGATTAAAGACTATCTCTTCTGCTTCGACATTTTCCAGATAATGCCGGAATTTCATATGGACGATCTCAACGATCGTATAGATATGGGGGTAAGTTCTTTTAATGGCAATGGTTGCCAACACTGACTTAAAATCGATCTCATCGGGTGTTTTGCCGGAGAGTTCGTCTGCCAGAATAAGGACTTTCTCTGCTTTGTTCAGGCTGGCATTGATCATGACTTCGGTATTGGTGTAGTCTCCACTGAAATAGTGAAAATCCCGAAGCTTTGGATCCTGCCTCAATTCGTTAACTTCATGGGCATCCGCAGCGTTGACGAGAACCAGTTGACTGGAGTCTTTTTTGTGGAGGGTCAGAATATCTTTTACCAGATCTCCCATACCCCTTTTCCATCCACAGATGATTATCGGCGAAGCCACCTCTCTCACTGGTACGAGACCCAGCGTCCTTTTTCGGTTTCGCTCAACCAGCCAGCTGGTGATATTACCGGTCAAAACGGCCACATAAAAGATACCGATAAACATGATGGCGATGGCCGCCAGCTTTCCGACAGCAGAAACCGGCGAGATATCGCCATACCCAACCGTTGTCACAGTCACGATTGAAAACCAGAGTGATTGAAAAAAACTGTTTATACCCGATTCACTCTCTGATGACTCCAACACCAGCATCACGATGGCGGCCAATATCATGAAGGTCAGGAAACTGACAACATTTTGAAAAACCGTATCCTTTTTCAGTCTTGATAGAAATTTTAATGCTTTTTCCATAGATTTTGATTCAAAGGTACAAACAACCGCTGGTTCACAAAACAGGCCGATCTTATATCTATTTTAACTGTATTTCAACTATTTACGTTCTTATAGGAAAGGTATTCATTTTTAATGCCTTTTCGAATAGGGCTTTTAAAAACCCATTGATCCAGTCCGGTTCCAGCTACTGCACATATCAAAAGAAGATACCCCCGGAAATCTGGATGAGCCAGTGGTCAAAGCTGAAACGCCTGCCGCCGGTTTGGCTCTGATCTGACTCTCCCCTGAAATAGAGCAGTTTACCATCAAGGACCAAAAATCGCTCACCCACATAAAATCCCATGACCAGGCAGGTGACTGGGATATCGACATTTTTTTCGGTTTGTGTCAGTGTGAGGCTGCTGCCATTGATGGAATATTTCCTTTCTGTCAGCCTAGGTGAGAGATTGCTATAGCCAACTCCGGTATAGGCGGTCACGAAATCAAAAGGAATCGCGCTTTTCCTGTTGAAGGTTCTGTAGTCAATTGTCCGCAAAATCATTGGAATTTCAAGATTCCCTTTAATACTGATAGCTGAAACTGAATCGTTCCCGCTTTGTATTTCAGTTTTTTCGCTGAGTTGAACATCGGGAATCATCATATAGCGGATCCCCCAGCGATTGTTATACAAAACGGTAATATCATATCCCGGGGCGTACCCATGGGTGATTTCATATCCCGTTGTCATTGAGAAATGCAGTCTTGACTGGGCATTTAGATCAACGGGCTGATACCAGAAGAAAAAAAACATTCCGGTCACAACGATCTGGAAATGTCTGCTTTTCACGTTTCCACCGACTGATAGACTGAACCGGGCTGACCGATTACCAGACCTTTGAGTTCCAGCCCGGTCAAAACTGCCAGCAGTTGTTGGACCGGAATACCAGTGATATTGGTCAACCGGTTTTGATGCAGCGCCCCTTCTTTTAATGCACAGATCACCTTCTTTTCCTCCACGGAAAGGTGAGTCGCTTGTTTATCAGTCGCTTCCACTGATACCGATCGTCTTTGCACAGGACCGTAGTCGGATACTACCTCTTCCAAAATATCTTCGGCCTTCATGACCAATTTAGCCTGTCCTTTCTGGATTAATTGATTTGTCCCCATTGAAAATCGGGAATCAGCCGGACCAGGCAATGCAAAAAGCTCCCGGTTCTGTTCAAGTGCATAACCAGCGGTGATGGAAGCACCGCTTCTCTCTCCAGCTTCCACGATCGTTACGCCCCTGGATAAACCACTGATAATTCGATTTCGGAGAGGAAAATTGGTGGCCATGGGTTGGGACCGAACCGGGAACTCTGTCAGCAAAGCGCCACTTTGTGCTATTTTTTCACTTAAAATTCTGTTCTGAGCCGGGTAGATGCTGGAAAGACCACCGGCTAGAACGGCAATGGTTTTCAATCCGTTGTCAAGTGCCGCTTTGTGGGCAGCACTGTCGATCCCGATTGCTAGTCCGCTGACAATCACGGTATCCGGTCTTAATTTTGACAGCTGTCGAATCAGTTTTTCGCACATGCTTTTGCCTGCAAACGAAGCCTTGCGGGAACCCACAAAAGCCAGTGGCAGTCCATCATTGAAATCAATATTACCCCGGGTATACAAAATTGGCGGCGCATCATGGATTTCCCTCAGCAGTTCCGGATAGGCAGGCTGCGTATTGTCCAGAATCCGCAACCTGTACTTTTCAATCAAAGAGAGTTCCTGCTGCAACGTTTTGGATGTCATCGCTTCAGGAATGCTTTTGACCATTTCCGGCGCCAATGAGGTGATTTTGGATAAATTGTCTATCGAGGCGCCAAAAACTGCATCCAGGCTTCCCAGTTGCTGGCACAACATCTCAATCCGGCGGGGTCCCAGACCGGGAATCAGCCACAGGGCGAGCAACCCCAGTGTTGTCTTAGAATTGATCATCGTCTAGAAGGAATCCATTGCTTGTATTTCCCTGTTTGCCTTCACTGCCGAACGGGAATCGGAATATCGCTGGATAACGTGACTAAAATAGTATCTGGCTTTGATCGGTTTTTTTCGGATCAAATAGATGCGACCCAGCATCAGAGTGGCATCCGGGGTCTTATACCCCATTCGCGTCGTACCATGAGCATAGTTTTTGAGAACTTTTCGGAATGCACGTTCCGCCTGCAGATAGTTACCCAGTTGAAAATGCGATTGACCGATCCAGAACTGGGAATTATCAGCATCCTGATCGTCTGGGAAGTCCGCCAGAAACCGATTGAACTGTACGATACTTTCAGCGTAGTTTCTGCTTGAATATATCTTGAAAGCATCCTGATAGCGTCTTTTAGCCCCGGGGACGACCGACAACCGAATCGGGGAAAGCGGTTCTTTCAGGTCCGGGTCCTCCCATGCGTCTTCGCCGGGCAGGAATACCTTTTGATCGTCTTTCTTGTCTCTGTCTTTATCGAATGAGTCGACACGTCCGATTTGGAGACTGTCGTCCTTGTCTCTGTCAGTTTCAACCGTTGGCTTTTTTTTATCCTGCTCAGATCCCAGCAGAGACACTGTTTCCAGCGCTTTGGATGTTTGTGGCGTACGGATTTCCCCCGGAATAACGGGTTCAGGAGGTGACGGCCGAGGTGAGGGTGGTGTTGTGGCGACTCTCTTTTCTTTCGTCGTCTGACCGGGCTCCAGGTTCTTTTTTTCTGATTGAACGGCTGCGGGGCTCGTTTTTTCCGGTGGGGACTCTACCCGCGCATTTCTGATCTCACTGATGTTTTTCTCCATCAAGGCGATCGTGCGATCCATATTGATCAGTCGGTTTTGATAATCAGCCTGATTTTTCTGCAGTTCCGTTTCAAGCTGCTCGATCCGTTCAAGCAGCTTTTTTTGTTTCTCCAGCATAGCCGTCTGATCGGCCGCTGTGTTTGAAACCCCTTTCTGTTGGTCAGGGGACTCTTTTCTAACCGGATTGATGCCAAGCAGGTTACAGCCGTATATAAACAAGGTCAGAAAGCAGACAATCCCGGTAACCAGATACCGTATTCCCTGCTTTTGCTTTTCAGAATGTAGACGGCTCAGCCTAGCCATTTTGGTTTGATATATCATTTTATTGTACGCTTTTTAACGTTTAACACAGGAAAAAGATACAACGCTGCCGGGTGACAGCCAATCCAGTATGTCCACTCATGCCCATACTATACTAAGAATCTGTGCTGGTTGCTGATTGACTGAGCAGAAAGATCCGGTTGAGTTCGTCTGCCCGCTCAGGTTGTTGGTTTTTTCTATAGGAATCGATGAGCATCACAATGACCATCTCCCTCTTCTCGTAGTTTGGATAATTATTCAGAATGTACTCAAATCGTGATATGGCCGCTGTAAACAGAGATTGATTAAAATACCACTTTCCAATCAGGATTTCGTGTTCTGCCAGGGCGTCAATGGATTTGTCGAGATAAATCCTGGTATCTGCCAGATAAAGACTGTCTGGATAGAGAAAATAAAACCGCTGATACTCGGTGATAATTTTTTTGAAGTGTTCAGGATCCCTTGAAAAAGCGTATGATTCACCGAAAAAAGAACTGGTATTGCGCTTATAGTTGAGTTCTATCAATCTTGAAAGAACATAGGGGACCAGATGGCTGTAAGAGCTGTAGTTCAGAAAAATCCTGTAGTTGGTTTCAGCTTCATTGAAGCTCTTGCTTTCTCCTGACAGCAGATAGGCATCCGCAATCTTCAGATAGGAATAGGCGGCAAACCGGGTTCCCGGATTCTCTTCAATGAGTTCCTTGAACAGTGGAATGGCCAGTGAATAGTCCTCTTTATCCATATGCTCGATCGCTGCATCGTATTTATCCTCCATCAATTGGGGTTTAGCACTGCTGCACCCAACGATCATCAAAGCCACGAGTATAATAAAAATAAATCGTCGATTACTGTTGAGGTTCTTTTTTTGAGTCATAACAAGCCTTTGGTGTTTTCTGCAGGGAAATGAGTGTCGCAAATGCCCCTTTATCCGGTTATATTAAACAAAAATGTCTTGATATTCAATGAGATACTTTAGTTTTTATTAATATTTGCGAATTTAAACAGGGATTATCTGTTAATACGCCTCTCGAAACGGGTTTCATCTTACAGCAGTTAAGTGGTGAGTGGTTTTTCCCTGTAAAATGGGTCTGGCTTTCCAGTATTATTGTTTCTTATCCTTTTTTTACTTTAGACGGCAGCTTTTGGGAAGCGGATAATAAAAACCGGAGGCCCCTTTCTTTTTTTCATCAGGGTTGATAATACTAGGAGACAGACAATAACAAGGACAATTCCAGGTAAAACGGAAAAAACCTTGAGCAGGAATGTCTCACACGCCAGTCGCTACAAGCAAATACCGAAGTATTCAACAGTGCATTTCATGGCCTTTTCAATGAACGAACTGAGTCGATTCAATTATCCCTTTCGATAACGACATAAAACTCCGTACGGCAAGAAAAAAATGCTGAACCTAGAAAATATTCCTCCCGTTTTTTACCAATCGGTTTTACCCATTGCGATGTTGTTTGCTGCCGAACGGATCACCCTGTTCCGACTGGCCAGGGATCCCAACGGTCGGGAATGGGTTCGTTCAAAATTCTGGCTTCACCCCAATTTTATCAGCCGCTGCCGATATCCGATGGGTTTCATCAGCGTTCTGCTCTATCAAACGGGAACCTGGCTCTATCCTACAGATCCCGGTAACGGATGGCATCATGCCGGGGTAATCTGCTTTGCATTCTGGATGATCACAGATATCACGGATGGAACCATCGCCCGGCGATTTCAACTCGGTTCGCCAGAGGGCGAAAGCATTGACCCGCTGTCTGACAAGTTACTGCTGTTTCCACCATTGTTATATTTTGCATATCTCGATTTGATTCCCATATATCTGGTGCTAATTTTCCTGTTTTTCGATACCATCGGAACCCTTTCTCGCTTTTTTATCGTCAATAAAGCGGCCAATCTGTTTGGAAAGGCGAAAACCTTCTTGGGAACACTGACACTCGTATTGATTACACTGCAACAGATATACTACCCGGGAGAGGTATGGAACATTACCATCGCAATGCTGGTCTGTTCTGTATTTCTCTCATTCTGCAGTATGTTTTTAAAAGTTATCCCGAACTACTGGTATGCAAATCTGCTGAGTATCATGAATCTGATTTGCGGACTTATTGGCATTGCTCTGGTCATTTTTTTCCATGAGATTGGTTTTGCTTTTTCCCTGGTCTTTCTGGGGCAGTTCCTGGATCTGTTTGACGGCCGTGCAGCGGATCGATGGGGCAGCACCCCCAAAGGGGAACTCCTGGATGATTTAGCCGATGGAACAAATTTTGGCGGGACCATTTCCCTGATTATCATTGCCGCTTTTCACTATTCGATCATGGGGTTTATCCTGGGTCTGCTTCATTTTGTCTGCACAATCTATCGCTTATACCGGTTTATCCAGAATAAGAGAAAAGATGGCGTAGAAACAGGCGTCAAGGTTTTTTCCGGCCTTCCATCTCCAGCAGCCGCACTGATATCAGGATCCATTGCACTGATAGAGACCAACAATATCTTAAAGTCTGTTTGTATTATTGCGGTCTCCTTTCTGATGATATCCAGATTACCCTATATCCATTTTGGTAGAGTCGTGCTGCCAGCAATCCCAAAACTGATACAGGTTATGATTCTAACTTTGATCATGATGGCAGTCTGGGTCGGTTTTAGACCTGGAAATATTCAAATACTGTACTGGACTGTATTTCTAGTCTCCTGCCTTTATCTCATTCTGGGCTATAACTGGAAAAGAAGCCGAAGGGTGCAGGAAAAGACGGAATGAGTCTGCAGGCAGACGAACTGTTTCTGGCTGTGGATAACCCCGAAATGCCAGATAGCTAACTAAATAAAAAAACAGAACCGATTGGTTGAAGAACCGATGGTTCAAAACCAAGGAGAAATATTATGGATATCTACGTCGACACAGCCAATCTGGCTGAAATTAAACAAGCCCATGAACTGGGACTGGCAGATGGCGTAACGACCAACCCGACACTGATTGCAAAAGAAAACGGTGATTTTAAAGATATCCTGAAGGGTATCTGCCGGGAGGTTTCAGGTCCTGTGCATGCCGAAGTGCTTTCCCTGGAATATGAAAAAATGGTCACTGAAGGCAGGGAACTGGCAAAAATAGCGGACAACATTGTGATTAAAATCCCCATGAACCATGATGGGTTAAAGGCCGTCAGGTCCCTCAAGGCTGAAGGTATCAGGACCAATATTACACTAATATTTTCGGCAGGACAGGCCATATTAGCTGCAAAAGCGGGTACCACATACCTCTGCCCATTCCTGGGAAGACTGGATGATATTTCAGCCAATGGCCTGGAATTGCTCGATACCATCCAGACTATCCTGATTAACAACCCGGATCTGGACGCAAAGATAATCGCCGCTTCTATTCGTACCCCGATCCATGTGGTTGAGCTGGCCGCAATGGGTATTGATATCCTGACTATTCCCTCTAAGGTATTGGAACAGCTGGAACACCACCCGTTAACCGATATCGGGATCGAACAGTTTACAAAAGATGCTGAAAAATTTAAATAACTTTCCAGGATACAGCTCCTTTCCCGCTATCCTGCAAGTGGATCAATCCGGCATTTTCAGATAAAAGGATGATCCGCTGACAGTCCAAATGATTGTAAATTTTAAATTCACCCAATGATGACAATCTTAGCAGACATCCGGGAGGTTATTTCCCTGGAAATAAAAACGCTGGAAGACCTGCTGGCGTCTATCAATCCGGCTTTCGAGGACGCAGTTCAGCTGATCGTGAAATCCAGGGGAAAGGTTATTATCAGCGGCATGGGAAAATCAGGACTTGTCGGTCGAAAAATTGCGGCTACCTTATCTTCGACCGGTACAACCGCTGTTTTTCTACACCCATCAGAAGCGCTGCATGGGGACCTGGGGATGGTTGAAATGGGTGACACACTGATTCTGTTGGGAAAATCAGGTGAAAGCGATGAGATGGTTGGTATGCTCCCCATTCTCAAGAAGATGGAGTGTAAAATTATCTCAATTACAGCAAACAAAACATCCACTCTGGCCAAACATTCTCATGTCGTTCTCTATACACCGGTTGAAAAAGAGGCCTGTGCCTTGAATCTCGCGCCAACCTGCTCGACAACAGCCGCGCTTGTTGTGGGAGATGCCCTGGCTATCGCTCTCATGAAGATTAAGAACTTCAGCCGGACTGACTTTGCCCTTTTTCATCCTGCCGGAAGAATTGGCAAACGACTGCTGTATAAGGTTTCTGATTTGATGAAATCCGGGGACGAAAATCCTGTTGTTCTGCTTGAGGCGAAATTTGATGAAGTTCTCTCCGCCATTTCAGAAGGAAAAGTCAATGCCGTTTCTGTCATCGACGACAAGGGCCATTTAAAAGGGTTGATCACCAGCTATGATCTGAGAAAAGCCCTCCAGACCAGCAGCGACCTTAAATCCCTGATAGCCAAGGATATCATGTTTGATAACCCCACAACAATCAACAGTGATGCATTCGCTATCGAGGCACATGAAATCATGAAAAACAGTCACAAGCCGCTTCAACTGCTTCCGGTATTAGAGGGCATGCGCGTGATTGGAATCATTACCATGCACGATATGGTCCGGGCAGGTCTGTAGATCGGAATCCCCCTCTCAATAAACCCGAGACAAATTGACGTGAAAAATCGAGTTGAGTATCTCCTATTCCAGTTTATATTGCTCATTGTCAGGATAATCCCTGCCAAAGCGATCCCGGTTATCGGAAGGCGTTTCGGTATGGCTTTATTCTACCTGGGGGTCAGAAGAAAAGTCGTACAGAAAAATCTGAAAATTGCCTTCGGCAGCGAGTTAACGGATGAAACAGAAAAACAGCTCAGCAAACAGATATATCGGAATTCTGGCACCGTCCTGTTCGAAATCCTGTTGATGAAATATATCTCACCCGAGAACCTGGGAACTCATATACAACTTGAAGGGCTGGATATTTTGCATGAGGCGATCGCAGAAGGCAAAGGGGTAGTTATTGCAGGTAATCATTTTGGTAACTGGGAACTCATTTCTGCCGCCATATCAACCCAGGGATCACCGATCTATATGTATGCCGGAAAACAGAGAAATAATCTTTTTGACCGTGTTTTGAACGAAATCCGCCAACGATTTGGAACCGTTACAATCTCAAAATCCAAGACGGCAACCATTGAAATGATGAAGGTGTTAAAAAGTAAAAAAGTGCTGGGGATGGCCGGTGATTTAAACGTTCCGCATAACACACTTTTTGTGGATTTTTTTGGAGTGCCGGCAGCAGTTGGCAGGGGCCTGGTATCATTTGTTCTCAGCCGGAAGACACCGCTCATTTTCATCTGGTGTATTCGAACCGGGCCTCTGCAGCACAAAGGGTTTTTGTCGAGAATACCTTACCGACTGACAGGGGATAAGGCGGTTGATCTGGTCACTATTTCCCAGACGCTGGTGCATGCGCTTGAAGAGAAGATCCGAGAATATCCTGATCAGTATTTCTGGTTTAACAAACGGTGGAAAACACGTCCTGAACATGAAAAGGGCCCTGACATCTACTGATCCAAGGATCGTTGCCTCTGTATTTTGCAAAACCTGCCGGGACCGCGATTATTTATTGACAATATCCCGTAACTCTCTTCCAGGACGAAACACAGGAAGTTTTTTGGGTTTTACTCTGACCTTGTCGCCGGTTTTAGGATTACGCCCCGTGTATTCACCATATTCTTTGGTGCTGAAAGAACCGAAACCCCTTATTTCGACCCTGTCACCACCTTGCAGAGCCTCTCTGATTGAATTAAAAAACAGATTGACTGTCTCTCTGGCGATTTCCGTTTTCTGTTTACTGCTAGCCTCGTCGGCAATATCTTCCATCTCCAGAACCAGTTTTTCAATAAGTTGCGATTTCTTCATCTTCATATAGCCCATTCCTCCATTGTTAGCATTTTATTTGATCCGGATATCAACAGAACTGTGAACCTCCCTTTTTAAAAACAGGGCGTTATTCGATTCCCATTTTAGATTTTAAGGCTGCCAGCTCCGCCGATTGGGATGACTGGGATCCGGATTCGTCGCTTATAAGCGCCTGATTGATTTCATCATCGACACTTGTATCCAATTTAGCCATATCACCATAAGCCAGCGCAAGGTTCTCTTCGGCTTCGACCTTCTCTTTCATCCGCTCCAGCAGAGCAACCGTTCCGCTGGAATCGATACTGGAAAGTTGTTTATTAATCTTGGTAGTCGCCATTGCCGTTTTAGCACGCGCCTTCAGTGTGACCAGTTCGTTTTCATATTTCTGTATTTTTAACTTCAAGGATTCAATATTTTTTTGAAGCGTTTGAACGGCTTTATTCTGTAACTCTCCCGACTGTTTCGCAATGAGATACTGTTTATTGCTCTCCTCTTTACGGGCAAGGGCTTCTGATGCGAGCCGGTCTGCATTCTGTTTATCCATCTTTCCAGAAGCCCCCTGCTGCAAAAGGCTCATTGCTTTGCGTTCCCAGTCCAGGGCAGCGTTTTTACTTTTTTCCATATCCCGTTCAGCTCTTATTGCAACTGCTTTAACTTCTGCAAAGTTATGCATCGCATCATCCAGATCCTTCCGCAACTCTCTGATTCCCTGTTCAGTCATTTTGACCGGATCTTCAAGTTTATCGATGATGGAATGGGCTTCAGCACTTCCCAGGCTGAACAGTCGCCGAAAAAAACCAGCCATTGTAACTCCTTACACAATTTATTGTTGATTTAATTTAAGTAATTCACTGGAATATTCTGCTAACCCCAGGGTCAATCCATTGATCGTCCCTTCTAATTCGTTGAAATCCAGGTTTTCCAACTGTAACGTATCTCTGAAGATAACCTGGGTTCCCTCCTCGTCGATCGCAAAAGCTCCATGTATCAGATTTCGATTCATTTTCAGGAGTTGTAAAAAATGATCGCTGGTCCTGTTTTCAATTCGATAAATCAGTTGTTCAATGATCAGAATCGGATATTCACAATCCATGACCATTTTGTAAATGCCCCGGTCTTCATTACTGACAACAATTAGCTCGTCAGCATCATTACGATGCACAATGTCCAGCGAAAGACGCATCGTGAAATCGAGAACCTTTTCAAAGTATTTATTCATATACGGACCCCGTGTTTTCTGATCTTTTTTTAAGTAATCTTGCTGTTAATATACTGCTATTTAAATAAAAATGTAAAGTTTGTTTTTCCGTGACCCGGATAAAATATTCAAGGTGATTGCGATTTATCAGGCTCAACCGCAGAAATTGCAGCTTAATGGGAATTGATTCCCTGCCAGGTCAGAATTGTATCCCGGTCAGCTCCCTTGTTTCCGCTCCGTTTGAAGGAGATCTGCATTCTACCTGTTTCCAGGGTAAACCAATATATTTCAAGCTGTTATTTCTTACTGATATGGATGACTGGAACTTGCGGGGATATTATATGATTTTCATACGATTAATACAATTTTTTTCTTTTATTAGAAGGCAATATATTCATTGCCTCTCTGTATTTTGCTACCGTTCTGCGCGCGACTTTGATTCCGGCATCTTCCAGAAGCTTGTTTTTAATCTGCAGATCGGTGAAAGGTTTCTTCTTTTTTTCCGTATCGATCAGTTTGCCAATATAATCCTTTATTTTTTTTGACGAAATGATGTCACCGTCTCCCTGGTCAATGCCGCTTGTAAAGAAGTACTTCAGTTCGAAAATACCCTGCGGGGTGTAGACATATTTATTTGTGGTGATGCGACTGACTGTGGATTCATGAACATCAATATCCTCTGCAACATCCTTAAGAACCAGTGGCTTTAAATAATCGATCCCCTTTTCAAAGAACTCATATTGAAATTTTAATATGCTTTTGGCAACCCGGAAAATGGTTTTTTGACGTTGTTCGATGCTCTTCATCAGCCAGTCACCGGATTTGACCTTTTCCAGTATATATTGATACGTCATGTCCTGGCTTTTTTCATTGCCATTCTTCTTATTTTGTTCAGACTCATCCTTCTGGTTCTTGATCATGTTCTGGTAGTAAGGGTTGATCCTCAACCGGGGGATACTGTCCTGATTCATGTAAACAACATATTCGGATCCTCTTTTGTAGATAAAAACATCCGGAATTACGTATTGTGTCACTTCTCCACCAAAGGGCCTGCCTGGCTTCGGTTCCAATTCAGTGATAATTTGATATGATTTAACGACCTCCTTGATATCGGCCTTCTGAAGTCTGGCAATCCGCTTCAGATCCTTCTGTTCCAGAAGTTGCATGTTCTCTTTGAGAATCCTTACGGTCAGCGAATCGGGGGGGAGTTTCAACATCATCAACTGATTGATCAGACATTCCTGTAATGTGCGTGCGCCGACACCCGGGGGGTCGAATTTCTGAATCCTCTGCAGAACCGATTCAAGCACGCCGCACATCTCATTATCGACAGCCGAGAGATCGGTCACATCGTCCTGGTCTTCATCTTCTTCGTCCAGGACAGGAGCCTGCTTTTTTCTTCCCTTTTTCTTGATTTCAAGAGCCGCTCTGGATTCATGTGCTATATCAAATAATTGCGTAGCATCTTCATCAGTGACAGGCAGGATACCCTTCTCTCCCAGGGTTTTGATAACATGTTTCAATAGCTTTGGCGTCATTGCGAGCAATTCGCGCAAAGAAATGGATAAATAACCATCGGTATCAATGTTGCCGATCAGATATTCCGCTATTTCGTACTCGGCAGGACCGAAATTGGACATATCCAACTGCCAGTAGAGATGGTCCGCCAGTGAGTTCTTTTTGGAAATGGTTGCTTCCAGGGGATTGGAACCTTCATCCGAATCATTCAGACGACTCCGAACGTCCTGCATGACACCGGCACCGGATTCAATGTAGTTTTGCCATTCGTCATCATATGACAGCTGTGCCTGCTCATCCACAAGACTTTTTGCTTCTGCTGGGGACTCCTCTTTCGAGTCGGCACCCTCGTCATCATCTTCCACCGGCGAGATCTCCAGTGTCGGATTCTCAACCAGATTCTGATCGATGATTTCTTCTAATTCGATTCGTGATAGCTGGAGCAGTTTTATTGCCTGTTGAAGTTGAGGAGTCATAATGAGCTGCTGGCTCATCTTCATCTCCAACCCCATGCGCATTGTCACCATAGCCGGATTGTCACTTACAGATGTTAAATTGTGGTTTTATGAAATAGCTTCTCACCCTGTCTTTCACCAGTTATCTGTTTTGGCGTTCATGAACGACGCTGACAGACCGTACCTGGTTATTTTTTAGTTACCTGGCTCTGACTAAAGGGTTCTGACCTTGTGTCAATCACTGATCCGGGGGGATTCATGTATCGACACATCTCACCGTGTTTTATTAGATCTTTATCTATTATTCGGTTATTTGTCAAAAATCGTGCCGTACACTGACGGCTTGCGTCCCATCATAGCCCATCACGCCGTAAAAGAAAATCTTTTAAACCTGTTTTTAACATTTTATCAAAAAATAGGCGCCGTGCATAAAATACACACAGAGTGTACCTTGAATTCACGTTTCAAAAGCTGGATGGTATGGCTGCCAAAAAATGGCGTGTCAATGCTGTTTATTTTTCAAAAATCCAAATCCGGTTTTCAAAAATAGAGCGAGATAGTCTGCTGTGTTGGGAAGGCTGAATATTGCAGACGACCCCTGGAATCCATCAATGGGTCTTCTTGAAATTATTTTTGAAAACGGATCCCACTTCTTTTTCAATTCGAGCGATTTTTTCTTTTCCATCCAGTTGGCACGTTGATAGAAAAATAGCTTTGACACTCTGATCCAGAATTTTTGATGCTTGATCCGATCCATTATCTATTCCAACCAGGATCTTTAAGCGGGTTTTCCATTTTTCCTTTTCCGTGCCCAGTTGTTCCTTTTCAATTTTTTTCCTTACAACCCTAAAAAATCCATGCTTATTAAATGCCTGGTATATTTGTATAAAATCATGCAGAACATAATTGACAGTTTCTTCCCCATATGAATCCACGAGACGGCAAGTCTCTGCGTAATTCCGCACCAGGTGCGATACAACCAGGTCTATTTTCATATCATCCAGATTGATTTTACCGAGACTGATCATTCCGACGCCTGGAATTGCAATATATGCGTCTTTACGAACCACTGACCGGAGAAGATCCTGAAAACTCCTGCTGTCTGTTTCAGCATCCACCTGATACAGCGTATCAAGAATATTGGCATGCAATGGAATATGCGCCTCATTGTTTTCCCAGTCCTCCATGGAGCGGATAATACTGGCGCTGACTTTAAACAAAGCCTTTGGACTGGCGATTTGTCGACCGTAAATGGCCGACATGATATTCAACCGGTTCCCTATTTTCAGGAGTGTTTTGCCCATATTGACCAGGCTGACCACCAGGCCGGTACCCGGAATATTGGTTGCTACAACCGCGCCCAAACCAATATTGAAAGAGAAATTAAACCGTTGCAGAAACTTTTTGTAACCCGGACTGTCATAAGGATAAAAGGCATCGATCAATTTTTGACGATCACTTACGGAAAGTTGTCGAATCTGATCCAGACTGACGATATCCGAACGATCCAGGCAACGGTTCGCCCGCTTGAGCATCCAGCGTGCAGCATCTTCATACAGCAATAATTCCAAACCCTTTTCGATAAAAGCAAAGGTAAACCGTTTGGTCTTTTCTTCTAATCCGGAATACCCGGTTTTTGCAATTCTGTGTAAATCTTCAGCAGCTCTATTCAGTTTATCAAAGAAACCTGAAATGGATTCAGATCTCTGTTTTTCTTTGAATTCCTGCGCAATTCGAAAGATATTTTTTTGGGAATGATGGGCGACTTTGGTATCTTTAATCCAGATACCGGCTTTGGATCCGGCACTCTTTAACTGTTTGAGTCGCTTCTCTATGCTGCCTCTTGTTTTCTGTATGGTCTCGAGGCTTCTTCTTCCGGCAAAAGGTTCAAAAATCTGATCCCGCGCTATCTGCTGTATCAGGA
>JAHJRI010000216.1 GCA_018830885.1 bacterium
CATCGCCATCCTGGCGATGCTTAACCACTCCCAATCCGTTCAATTACCTACCGGTCTCAGCTTCTGCTTAGATAAAGTGCTGAATAGTTACGCTTCGTCACATCATAGAAGTAAATCCGCCCTTCCACGTCTGCCTTTTTAAATTCAATTATCTGGCGGAACGCATTTCTAAAGTCCCCAAAAAGAAAACGCTGATTTTTGAGCATATGACAAAAATAATGCTTGACAAGAATTATTTTGTTCCTTATTTAAATGTCATACATATAAATATTTATGTATTAAAATGGTATCATCCCATAGCCAAAGGGTCGAAGATAGCCTGGGATTTCCAGTTCGAACCTTCGCTGCAGATAGAAACCGAACAGAAACCGTCATATTCAAAGGGGTCTTCAGGAATGTTTAAAAAACTAGATCAAAACCAGATGTACGAGAAGATCACGAATGAAATCATGGATGCTATTTTCAGGGGGGATCTGAAGCCAAACGACAAGCTCCAATCGGAGCATGAACTGAGCAAAACCTTTGGGGTGAGCCGGGTAACGATCCGGGAGGCGTTATTGTCCCTTAAACACCATGGTGTGATTGAAGTTCGGCAGGGTGCCAAAGGCGGCGCTTATGTGAAGAAGATGGATATTGATAATGTTGTTTTGCAGATAGAGAAGGTGCTGCGGATGACTCACATTACCATTGAGCAGATCAGCGACGTCCGGAGCGTTCTTGAAAGTGTGATTATCACGCGGCTCATCAACCAGAAAGACAATGAAGATTACATTCGAAGGATGGAGGAGACAATTGTCAAGGCCGAAACGCACTTTAAGAACGGCAATGCTGAAGAACGCTTAAAATCCAATATCGAATTTCACAGTATCATCTCAGAGATGACCCAAAACGGGTTTATCATGATGATGCACAAGATTGTATTAAACATGCTGCACGGCTTTTTCAGTCATGTTCGGGCATCGGATAAGATGGTACGGCAAACCATCCAGGAACACCGGGAGATAACCGCAGCACTGAAAGCGGAGGATTATATCCGTGCCAGTGCTCTTTGCAAAGAGCATATCGAGGGGATTGACAAACTCATTTCCAAGAAGTCCAAGGAGCAATCACTTTTGAAAAAATAGACGATGGCCATCAGGATTGGCCATTTAGCGGATCATCGTGGAAACAAAACAGGGAGGAACGACATGTGGCAGAGTGAAATTGAGGAACTTGCGAAAAGAAAGGCATTCGCCAATCAATTGGGAGGCCAGAAGAATATTGACCGTCAGCACGCAAACCAGAAAATGACAGTGCGTGAAAGAATTGATGCCCTTGCAGACAAAGGTACTTTCAGAGAGCGGGGGCAGCTTGCGGGTGTTGCTTCGTACAAAGATGAGGAGCTGCAGGACGTCGTCCCCTGTCCCTTTATCATGGGAACCGCGACCCTGAACGGGCGGAAGGTGGCTATCCACGGGGATGACTTTACGGTGAAAGGAGCCTCGGTCGGTCGATTGTATAAGAGTAAGGGGGCCTATTTTGTTAAAATGGCGAGGTCTTTAAAGCTTCCGGCGATTCGGCTGATTGAAGGGGCAGGTGGTTCCATCAGGGAGATTCTTGAAATCGGGTATACAGAGCTTCCCAGTTCCGGCGACGAATGTGTGCAGGACAGGGTCGATATCATGTCGGAAGTCCCGGTCGTATCGGCAGGGTTCGGGTCGGTGGCAGGTCTTGGGGCCTTGTATATGGTCCAAAGTCATTTTTCAGTCATGGTCAAGGAAAAAGCCCATGTTTTTGTGGGGGGGCCTCCCCTGTTGAAAGCGGCAAACATGGGGAGTAACGTGACCAAGGAGGAGCTTGGCGGATATATGCTGCATACCCGACTGACGGGTGTGGTGGACAATGCGGCGGAAGATGAGGCAGATGCGTTGCATCAGGTGAAGACCTTTTTGTCTTACCTGCCTTCAAATGTCTGGCAGATGCCGCAGCGGAAGGTTCCAGCGGATGATTCCCCGGACCGCAGGGAAGCGCTGCTGATTTCCGAGATCCCTAAAAATATCAAGAAGCCCTACAATATGAGGAACATCTTAATGGCTGTGCTGGACAGGGGATCCCTTTTTGAAATCGGGAAATACCAGGGTCGCTCCCAGATTACGGCCCTGGCTCGAATCAATGGATATCCGGTTGGGGTATTGGCAAATGATCCCAATTTTCTCGGTGGATCTTTTAATTATGATGTCGCTGAAAAATTCCAGCGGTTTATCGATATGTGCGACACGTTTCACCTGCCGATTGTCAATTTTGTGGATCAACCGGGATTTACGATCGGTAAAAAAAGCGAGCTGCAGGGTACGATTCGCAAGGGAGTCAGGGCCAGTTTTTCAATTGTCCAGGCGACGATTCCCCTGGCCGTGATCTATGTCCGCAAATGCTTTGGTGTCGCAGGGGCTGCACAAAAAAGTGGGAATCGGCTGAGTTGGCGATATGCCTGGCCGTCAGCTGTTTTTGGAAACATTCCTGTGGAAGGGGGGGTCTATGCCGCCCACAGGGCGGAAATCGAGTCATCAGATGATCCCGATGCCTGCCTGAAAAGACTTCAGGAAGAGTACCACGAGGTGACTTCGCCCTTTAAGACAGCTGAAGCTTTCGGGCTGGAAGATATTATCGATCCAAGGGAAACACGGCCCATATTATGTGATTGGATTGATACGGCATATGAGATGGAAGGTCTCAATTTAGGCATCAAAAGAAGGGGCATGAGGTGTTAATGAGACCTTGCAAACAGCCAGGAAGGGTGATGTAAGCTATTTCAGCAGTACCGGGGATTTATATGGGAACTCTTTGAACTGCTGCCATTTGTGTCAATAAATTAAGGCAGAACGTATCTATTCACCTGTATACGCCCCAAAGGGTTTGTGTTTCAAGAAACGCATGAATCCTCCTGGAGCTCCTGGAAACCATCCGTGGCTTCCAAGGTTCTTGAAACACAAACCCTTTGGGGCTGAACGGAAATCAAACTGAATAGAAACGGCTGAACGTAGTATCAACAAATTAAATCCAAATTGGAGGAAAAAATGGGTAACCAAAAAAAAGGTCTGTTCGCGGTGATTTCATGTGTATTGTTTCTTGGGTTGGCAACGGCGGGTTACAGTGCAAAACTGCCGAATGTTGTCGCCTGCACCTCTTATGGGGTGGGCGTGGCCGGCTATACGGTGGCCAGTGGATTGGGAGAGGCGGTCAACAAACTGACTCCGATGAAATGGCGTGTTGAACCATATGGTACGGGTATTGAGAGAATTGCGCCGTTGAAGTCCAAAGAGACTGAATTTACGTTGATCACAAACGTAACCAGTTTGCTGGCCTATAAAGGGTATGATGAATTCGCCATGTGGGGGCCGCAACCGTTACGCCTGGTCAGTATGGGAAACACAATCAGCCCGGGAATGTATGTCCGTGGGGATTCCGGTATCATGACCATTGCCGATCTGAAAGACAAACGCTTGCCTGACATTAAGGGCAATCCGACGGTTATGCGGGAAATTGAGGCCATTCTGGCATTTGGAAATCTCTCTTATGCGGATGTGAAAAAAATTCCTGTCGCCGGTTTTGGAGCCGCCATGCAGGCAGTGCTGGATGGGGATATCGATGCTTCGATGGCATCCATTTTTTCATCGAAAGTCAAGGAGTTGTGCAGTGGTCCTCATGGCTGCAGATTCCTGGAAATGCCTGCTGCTGATAAAGAAGGGTGGAAGCGTGCCCAGGAAAAACTGCCTGCGATATTCCCGGCAACCCAGGCAAAAGTCGCCGGACTGGACAAACCGGTTGCGCTTTTTGGTATTTCCTATGCGCTGTACTGCTATCCGTGGGTGGACGACAACGTGGTATACAATGTCGTTAAATCTCTGGACAAGGGATATGACTATTTCAAGGCATCACACCCCTGGCTCAAACAGTGGAAATTGGACAACATGGTTAAAAACGTAGCCACCATTCCCTTTCATCCGGGTGCGGTGAATTACTATAAGGAAGCGGGTGTCTGGAACGCCTCGCTGGAAGATTTTCAGAGTTCCGTTCTCAAGTAGCCGGGGATGCTTCCCATCCCTGATCAGGTACCCTCCTGTCGGGGATGGGCGTTTCTGTCTTCCCCCATTTGTTGTTGAGTCCAGGTCTGTGGGAAAAAACAGTGTGACAGCCGCCCTGATGGGTGGCCAGCATAGAAAAAATAAAAAGTCGGTGTGCCCGAAAGGGTATGGCGCCAAGTTCTGATCCACCAGTGTATGTAAAATCATCCGGGCAGTCTGTTATTTATCCTGTTTCAGTGAATAAGCAGTCATGGAAAAAGTTACCGAGAAAGCAGAAGAAAAAAATAAATACAGGAAGTTATCCAAGGGGTATCGCTGGATCGTGTTATTGTTCACATCACTCGCTGTTCTCATATCCGTAGTGCAGATCTTTCATATCGTGATCGGTGGACAGGTTCTCTTGAGCAAAAGCTATATTGCCGTATTGATGGCACTGTTGCTTCCCCTGATATTCCTGATTTTACCGTTCAATGCAGCAGGTGTCTCAAAACCGGTACCCTGGTATGATATCCTTGCGGCTATCCTGATATTCAGCAGTGCCACCTACATATTTATCAATGCGGACAAAATACAACTCATGGGCTGGAGTGTGTCCCCACCGCTGCCGGGCATCATCATGGGCGTCATTGCCTGGCTGCTGGTTATTGAGGCGGTCCGACGCTCTTCCGGGGGTACGCTGGCACTGATTGTGTTCCTGGTATCTGTCTATCCGCTGGTTGCCTCTTTCATGCCGGGTATTCTAAGTGCCAAATCATACTCGGTGCCCCGGTTGATCGGTTTTCATTTTCTGGGATCCCAAAGCATGTTTGGGATTACCAGTCATGTTTTTGGTCGACTGGTGATTGCTTTTTTGTTGTTCGCGATTGCACTGCTGGTGATGGGGGGTGGCGATTTCTTTATCAATCTTGCCCACTCCCTGCTCGGGGGGTTTCGAGGCGGTGGTGCCAAAGTCTCTATTCTGGGGAGTGCCATTTTTGCGTCTATTTCCGGAAGCCCGACCTCAAATGTCATTACCACGGGTTCTTTTACGATTCCTGCCATGAAAAAAAGCGGATATCCAGCATACTATGCGGCCGCTTTGGAGGCCTGTGCATCGACAGGAGGCGTACTGATGCCTCCGATCATGGGGGTGACGGCATTTATCATGGCCGATTTTCTTCAGGTTTCCTATGCCACCATCTGCTTTGCCGCCATTATTCCCAGCTTCCTCTATTTTTTCTCGCTCTATATGCAGAGTGATTTTTTTGCGGCTAGAAATGGGCTGGTCGGGTTGGCCAAATCCGAATGTCCCTCATTTTCGATTACCATCCGGCAGGGATGGATCTATCTGGTGACCTTCGGCTGTCTGATCTATTTTCTCTTTTTTCTGCGGCAGGAGGCCCGCGCGCCCTATTTTTCCATTCTGATCATGCTGGCCCTGATTCTGTTCTTTGCCCGCTCGAAAATATCAAAAAATACGCTTCTCTCTTTTTTAGAGACCTGCGGAAAGGTACTGCCTGAAATTATGACCATTATGGTGGGGGTGGGGATGATTATCGGCTCCCTGCTGCTGACAGGTATTGCACAGAGTTTTTCAGCGAGTATTCTGCAACTTGCTGGTGGCAATCTTTTTTTACTGCTGGTAATGGGGGCCCTGGCCAGTTTTGTGTTGGGAATCGGTATGACGATGATTCCCTGTTATATTGTCCTGGCGCTCATTCTTGCCCCGGCCCTGATTGAAATCGGGATTGAACCCATTGCTGCACATCTGTTTATTTTATATTGGGGAATGATCTCTTTTATCACTCCGCCCGTGGCCATTGCGTCCATCGTTGCAGCAGGATTGGCCGGTACGAGTAACATCAAGACCGGGATATACTCCTTGAGGCTGGGATTTGTCGCCTATGTGATCCCCTTTTTCTTTGTCTACAATCCGGCCCTGGTCGGCATCGGTACGATTACTGAAATTGTTTCAGCCATTATCATGTCAATGATCGGCATTGTGTTCATCAGTGGTGGTGTAGAAAGATATCTGCTCTTTGCTGAAAATCTGGGGATCCCCTGCAGCATCCTGTGCATTGTCCTGGGGGTAATGTTTATGATTTCTCAGCCTGTTGTGAATATCATAGCCATCCTGTTGGCTGTGGCTTTGATCGTGTTTGCCCTGTTGACAAACAATAGAGCCAAAAGGCTGGCGGCATCATCAAAATGAGCGGGGAAAAATGACAACGTTCATCGATTTAAGTGCGACCCTGAATTCCCGGGATCAGGGACCCAGGCCCCCCTCCATTGAATATGTGGGACATCAGCAGAGTGCAGAACGCTGTGCCGCGGCCTATGGTGTTAATCAATCGGATTTCAGGGACAGCGGTTATGCCGCTATTGAACACCTGCAGTTGACCACCCATGATACGACCCACCTTGATGCCCCGTGGCACTATGGGCCAACATCGGAGGGGAAAAGGGCAAAAACCATTGATGAAATACCCCTCGAATGGTGTTATGGTGACGGTGTGGTTCTTGATTTTCACGAAAAACAGAAAGGTGACCGCATTACTGACATTGATTTGAAAAAAGCATTGTCAAGTATCGGCTATCAATTGAAGCCCTTTGATATTGTCCTCATCCGAACTGATGTCTATCAATATTATGGACAAAAGGACTATGCGGACCTGAATCCGGGCATGAGCCGTGAGGCGACCTGTTGGCTGGTGGAACAGGGGATCAAGGTAATGGGAATTGATGCCTGGGGATGGGATCGCTCCCTGGGTTCTATGATTGAGGAACTCAAAGCCGGCAACAAAGAGCAGTTCTGGGAATCCCATTACCTGGGAAAAGAGAAAGAATACTGCCATCTGGAGAGACTGGCCAATCTTGACAGGATCCCGATTCCTTTTGGGTTCAAGCTGTCTGTTTTTCCGATCAAAATTGAAGCTGCCAGTGCCGGTTGGGTGCGTGCCGTCGCTATTATTGACTGAATTCGCTCCTCAACGCCCCGCATCTCAAAGCATGTTGCATTCTATTCGTCCGAAACCCCGCATAATACCTGGATCAGGGACGGGTCCCTGTATTCCTCATTGACCGGTCAACAGAGAGCGGTCGTACTTGAAGGTAATGTACAGCATGACAGGAATGCTGGAGGCATACTGCCGGTGAGGTACCGGGTGGAAGAGCATACCGGCACGGTTCCGGTATCGATATTTTAACGCACAGAACATGGGTGCACCAAATAAGTGTGGGCATAGTCAATCTGTCACTGAACTCATTCTCGACGGGCATCCTGCCCGTCTCCGAGGACGGTCGTTGACTTCGCCATCCTGGCTTCGTTTAACCACTCCCAACCCGTTCAATAACAGACTGACCATGCCATCAGAGATACCCACACATATTTGGTGCACCCCCAGAACATGTGGTATTGGCAATACCCCATAGTCTGTGGTAGTTTTCGGAAGCGATTTATATGGTGCTCCTTCTACTCAATATTGGCTTATCGACATATTATTAAGCATTTCAGGCGGTTAAAAAACGCTCTAAAAACCAATAAACGTGATAAGAACCTGAATTTACAGAGGCTCATTGGATTAACGAAGGTACCCGAATACAAATGAAAATATTTTCAATAATTTATCGGAACTCCTTATCTATTTTACTATTTGTTATTACGATCGGCGCTTTATTACTGTTTTTTTTCCTGACCAGGGATAGTTCAGCGCCTGGTGCCCCGCTGGTGAAAAATGGTGAGATTGATTTGCGTCATTGGGATTTCAATGACAAAGGGAATGTGCAATTACAGGGAAACTGGGAATTCTACTGGCAAGAATTCCTTCCGCCAGAAAACTACAACCAAAGAAAATCCGAGTCCCGAGAAAAAAAGCATTATCTAAAAGTCCCCGGCGTGTGGAATAATTACAATTGGCATGAAAACCAATTATCAGGCGACGGATATGCCTCCTTCAGAGTCGTATTAAACCTGAAAGCGGCGGGCCAGATATTGGCCATAAAAGTAAAAGCAATGTCAACTGCGTATGATTTATGGGCAGACGGTGAACGGATCAGTTCAAATGGAAAAATCGGGAAGTCTGTTGAGACATCGATTCCTCAATATCTTAACAAAATAGCCATATTTCAAACTAAATCGGATCGGGTTGAGCTGTTATTAAGGAT
Source organism: bacterium (assembly GCA_018830885.1). Classification (GTDB taxonomy): domain Bacteria; phylum SAR324; class SAR324; order XYD2-FULL-50-16; family XYD2-FULL-50-16; genus JAHJRI01. The sequence continues at coordinate 8,205 of JAHJRI010000216.1, forward strand.
TTCCAATTATCATCATAGAAAGGGGGGGGTATGGCGACAGATCATTCTTGGCAACAGTGAAAAAATCATTCAATTAACGAATAGAAAAGTTGCTCTGGAATGGGTAATGATCGTCAGTTTGGTGTTGATCGCTATCTATCACCTGGGTATTTATTATCAGCTTCAACATGACCGGATTTTTGTCATTTTCGCCTGCAGTTGCCTCTTCTCTGCATTGCGGATTTTATTCATCGGCGAACGAATTTTTAATTCAGCGTTGCCAGACATGAGCTGGGCATTCATACATAAACTGGAATATATATCGCTGATGATGGCAATCCCGTTTTATTTCAAATATGCACAAAGTCTATTTTTGTTTGATTTTAAAAAGCGATATCTGGATATCTTCATCGTTGTATCAGGTGTTTTTATTCTATTGGTGGTCTTTACCAAGGCGACTTTTTATTCACACCTGATCACCCCATACCAGATAATGTCTCTGACGCTGGGTGTATACACATTTTATGTGCTGATAAAGGCCATTAAGAATAAACGGAATTACGCCCGATTATTTCTATTTGTTACCTGTATCACCGTTCTTTGCGCTGCGAATGACGCGCTGCATACCAGCCAGGTCATCTACACAGCCGAGGTGATGTTTTTTGGGATCCTGTTTTTAGCAGTGTCACAAACATTTATTCTTTCAAGAACATTTGTCGATGCATACACCAATCTTGAACAAGTAAGTACCGAATTGGCTGAAACGAATGAAGTTTTGAAAAAACTCAACCAGATCAAAGAAATCAAACGACAGGAATTAGAAAGTCAGCTGTATCAATCCCAAAAACTTGAGGCCATTGGGACTTTGACTGGCGGAATAGCCCATGATTTTAACAATATTCTGGGCACCATGCTGGGTTATACAGAAATGCTTCTTGAAAAACACTTGGAAGGTACCGAAGACAGGATGTATCTCGATCAAGTGTATCAGGCCGGTGAACGTGCGGCAAATCTGGTTGAACAAATTCTAACCTTCAGTCGGGTTGGAGAATCGCAGATGAAGCCGATAAAGATTACACCCCTGATTTTGGAAATCGAAAAAATGATGCGCGCCACCCTTCCTACAACAATTGAGATTGAAAAGCGGTTTAAACCGAATTGCGGGTCTATTCGAGCAAATGAAATTCAGATTCACCAGGTTATCGTCAACCTGTTCACCAACGCGGGACAGGCCATGTCAGAAAACGGGGGTGTTTTAACAGTCGGATTGGATGAGGTAGATGTCCCAAAAGACTTACCCGAGGACCAGGAATTAGCAGCAGGATTTTATTTAAAGCTGTCAGTCCGTGATACCGGCCATGGCATGTCCGATGACACAATGGAAAAAATATTTGACCCATTTTTCACCACCAAGGAGGTGGGGGAAGGTACCGGACTGGGGTTGTCGGTGGTTCATGGAATTGTCAAAAATCATTCAGGTGTGATTCGGGTGCAAAGCGAGTTGGGGGTGGGTACCGAGTTTGATGTCTTTTTTCCAATGATCGATGATGAAATACCAGACGCAACACCGGATGTTCCTGAAGTTATCAGAGGAAATGAACATATTCTGATTGTAGATGATGAGATTTCCCTATCTAATTTTTATGGTTTGGCCATCACAAAACTGGGCTACACATTCACAATCTGCGATGGCGGACTAGATGCTTTGAGTCGATTTAAGGACGATCCCCAAAAATTCGATTTGATTTTCACAGACCAGACAATGCCAGAGATGACTGGAATACAGCTTAGCCAGGAAATATTAAAAATCAGACCTGACACCCCTATTATTTTGGCAACGGGTTACAGTACGGCAAATATCGAAGAAAATGCATATAAGGTCGGTATTCACCAGGTATTAAAAAAACCAATTAAAATAAATCAATTAGCTAGTACAATCAGAGAAGTTCTGAAAGCAGCGGGATAAGACAATTAAGCGAATGCTTCCGCACCAACAGTTCCAATTTTCAAGAAACGCATTCATCCTTCCTGGATCTCCGGGAAGCCATTCCTGGCTTCCAAGGTTCTTGAAAACCGGAACCTTGCTGCTGAGCAAGAAAAGGGTGTTTAAGTTAACGGCATTGATTTACAACCTGTAAAAAAAGCTGACATAAAAATGGAGAAATCCTGGCCCCCGGCTGTCCCGAAATAGCTGAAATCCGCTTTTGAATGTCCGCTGGACGGTATCTTTGAGTAAAAAACAGCGTTTTTCCTCAGTAATGTCCGGTTAGGTCTTTGCAGTCCATTAAAGACCATTTGTCAACCGTTCCGCCAAGGGGATACCGATTTAAAACACGCATGAAACCATCCCTGGTGCTCCGGGAAAACGTCCTGTTTTCCAGGGTTTTAAATCGCAATCCCCTTGACTTCACTGAAAATCTCGATTGACTGGTCCTGAAGTGCAAAAACCTAACCGGACAATAATGGTTTTTCCACACATCCTGTTGTCCCCCATCAGAATTAGCCGAAAATATTTCAAGTCCATTGATGCGTTCCCGAGGTGTTTCACGATTGCCATATTGAGAGTGGTCATCCCTGCCGGTGACGGGTTTGAATGGGGTCCCTTTACAAAGTTTATCTTCAAAAATATCAATACATTATGTTGATCTTGGAAGAGGGCCCCCCGGTCCAGTGTCTGTAGCAGAACAAATACAGTGTTTTCCCTCGCGCGTGCCGGCGACACGGCCATATCCATTACTCTGGTATTTTCTGGATGAACTGAAGTGACGTTGTGCTTTATCCATGAAGCTCCGCCTGCACGGGGCTTGAAGTCTCCTGGTGCTGTCTGCCGGTTCTCAGAAAAAACAGGGGTCGAACCGGTTAGATTGATCTCTTTTTGATACATGTATCCAAATTGCTATACCATTCTCTGTGAATTGGGTCGGGAGATCCTGAAAGAATTTTTTTCCCGATACCGCTTCAATATGCTACCAGCGGGATTGACCTGTTTCTGAGAACCCTTTCTGCCAGCCTTTTCACGAGGAAAACCGTTCAGATCTTCCGGCACAGAACATGCAGCAATTATGAGCATATGCTAGAAAAAATTCCAATCGCTTCTCTCTTTCTGGCTTTTCCAAGCAGCGGGGAAAAGAATTTTTTGCTCGATTTTATCTGAAGTCGTGAGGATTTGCGTTTTCTGGCAAAGCAGCATGAGCGCGTTTTTTTCGCCATTCACCATCAACATGCGTGAGCAAAAAAAGCGATGTCGCTTAAGACTGACTCGATTGATGGTAACGATTCAGCTTGACTCGTCGGCAGGGGGTCAACTGCTGAATGGTTAAGTACTATTTTCCAGATGTTATCGAATTTAATTATAAGGACTCAACTTTCGAGTTTGGATAAACGGCCATAACGGTTTATCTGCAAAGGATACAGGTCAAAACACAAGGGAAAGTAGCCGCTTTGACAGCTATAATTCACCTTTTTTTTCGGAATAGTCCAGCTTTTGGATTTCATCCG
>JAHJRI010000217.1 GCA_018830885.1 bacterium
AAATTAACATTCCTGAGAATATTCGCAGAAAATATTACGGTTTTTGTTTCTCTCATTTAACAATGGGTACGCCCATAGTTTTGCTAACCGGACATTGCTGACTTTTTCTGAGTTAATGAGGCCCTGACCGGCATGTGATTGGAACAAAGCCCCTTTACGCCAATTGAACGAAGGTCGTGGGTCTGGTTTGCCAAACCAACGGTTCAACGTCGGGAAGAGCGGAAACACCGGGACATGGTCTTATTGCGTATACCCTGATTTCTGCGACATCGAGACTTGACCTGTCGCTAATGGAATTTGAGCAGATAGGTAATCAAGGCATGGGTTGATGAATCCTGACCTGCAGCAAGTTCTTGTTCTCCGCACAGTACCGGTAAGATATTGCCTGCCAGCTGTTTACCCAGTTCAACGCCCCATTGGTCAAATGAAAAGATGTTCCAAATAATACCCTGAACAAATATCTTGTGCTCATAGAGAGCAATCAGGCTCCCCAGTGACTCCGGGGTCAACTTCTCAGCCAGAATCGTGTTTGATGGACGATTTCCCTCAAAAGTTCGATAGGGCAGCAGGTTGTCCGCGACGTTTTCAGACTTAAGTTCCTGCAATGACTTACCGAAAGCTAGTGCTTTCTGTTGTGCAACAAAATTTGCCATGAGTATTTCATGGTGAATCCCAATAGCATTGACCGGTTTTGCGAATCCAATAAAATCACAGGGCACCAGTTTGGTTCCCTGATGAAGCAACTGATAAAAAGCATGTTGACCATTTGTCCCCGGTTCTCCCCAGACAATGGGCCCCGTCTGATAACCGACCCGATTTCCGTCTCGATCGACACTCTTGCCGTTGCTCTCCATATCACATTGCTGTAGATAGGCTGGAAATCGGCTTAGATACTGATCATACGGCAAAACGGCATAGGATTGGGCATCGAAGAAATTATTGTACCACACCCCAAGCAAGCCGAGAATAACCGGCATATTGACATCCAGGGGGGACTGCCGGAAATGCTGATCCATCCGATGAAACCCTGCCCGCAAGCGATGAAAATTTTCCACACCGAGTGCGATCATTAACGAAAAACCAATCGCAGATGTCAGAGAATATCGGCCCCCAACCCAATCCCAAAAAATAAGCATATTTTCCGGTTCGATTCCAAACGCAGCCACTTTTTCCGCATTGGTTGAAATCGCGATAAAATGACGGCCAGTGGCTGACTCATCACCTAAGCGTTTCAACAGCCACGCCTTTGCGCTGGACGCATTGGTCATGGTCTCCTGGGTCGTAAAGGTTTTTGATGCTATCAAGAACAATGTCTCATCCGGTTCCAGATCGATGAGTTGTTCCGCCAGATGTGTTGCATCAATATTTGAGATATAACGAAGCACAAGATTGCGGTTGGAGTATGCCTTCAGTGCTTCGTAAACCATGACCGGCCCCAGATCGGAGCCGCCAATCCCGATGTTAACAATATTTTTGATCGGTTTTCCTGTAAATCCCAGCCATTGGCCGGAAGATATCCTCCGGGCCAGCTGTTCCATTTTGACCAGAACACGGTTGACTTCCGGCATCAGGTCAACGCCATCAACCAAATAAGGTTTGTCGGGTGGATTTCTTAACACCATATGCAGAACCGATCGGTTTTCCGTTTGATTAATCCGTTTTCCAGAAAACAGCCGCTCTATCTCTGCCTCCAGTTCAATGCCACGTGCCAGTTCAAACAGCAACCGCAGAGTTTCTTCCACAACACGGTTTTTTGAATAGTCTAAAAACAGACCTGCATGTTCCAGTGACATCTGGGCAGCTCTATCTGGATTCTTGCCAAAGAGGGTCCTGAGATGCAGGTCTTTAATCTGCAGATAATGCTTTGTGAGCTTTTGCCATTCCACCCTTTCATTTGTTTTCATAGTTGAATTACCTCTGCATTGTAGTCCGCCACCCCAATTGAAGCTGGTTCACCTGTAAAGCCTGTCCAGTCTCAGGTTTTCTGAAAAAATTACATCCTGTGAAATCTCATTTTCAATATCAACCTTATTTCATAAAGCGAAAAAAATAGGTTGCATTTTTAACACTGTTGAAATAGAGAAAAAACAGATACTAAGTAGCATTTGACAACCATAACCAACCTTGAAACGCCAATGAATTTTTTCGATCTTATTTTTACAATTCTGATCCTCATTTTCCTTGTACTCGGTTTTTCCAAGGGATCGTTCAGAGAACTGCTCTCCACCATTGGAATCGTCATTGGGTATGTTGGCGCGGAGCAATTCCATGAGCGGTATCTGGGCATCACTCTACAATATATTCAAAACTATGCGCAAGCAAAGGTCATCACGTATCTTGCTATTTTTGCCGTAGGTCTGGTGATCGGCTTTATACTCTCCACACTGGTTCGACTGATGTCCTCCAGTCAGCGCCCAAGCTTTCCCAGTCGTATTCTTGCCGGTTTTCTGGGATTGTTGAAAGGGGTCCTCATTTGTCTCGCGATCTATTTTGTTGTTGAAGGTTATATCCCCTCATATATGGATGACCTGTACAATTCTGCCTATACCCCATGGCTTCAACATTTCAGAAAACTGATTAATGGTATCAACTTTGCTTTAATTCAGAATATACTGGCTTAGACAAAAAACGGTCCAAGACAGGTGTTTTTTCCTGAATATTCGGCATTTTGCTCTGTGCATCATCTTTGATATCCGTTATCCCAGAGTCATGCAAGCTTCTCATCGAACACTCCTGAGACTATCTAAATTTCTTGTCCTTCTTGCGCTACTGTTAACATCCATTTCCAGTTGCCAGTATATCCCGTTTCTAAAAAAGGAAACGCCTGCGGCCAAAACGGCGTTGCCGGATAAAACAACGGAAAGCAGGATTCGAAAGATCTATATCCAGAATTTCAGCGGCCAGAAAGTGAAGGAGATTCAGGAAATTTTTTTTGACGCGGTGAAAGAACAATCCTATTTTTCCTTTATGGAGTTACTGCCGGACGATCTTGATCAGCTGGGTGTGTTGCGGATTGATGTTACCGATTACAACATCTGGGAAATTGATGAAGAGGTGACCAATCTAAAGGACTACCCGCCAGGGGCAATCAAACCAGGGGAGACCATTAAACGGCGAAATGCAATTGTCAGCCTCAAGGTTCAGCTTTTTGAAGCTGAGTCGGGCAAATTACGGATCAATCGCCAGTTTTCACAACCATTCCAGCAGATATATGTTGGATCGGACGCTATCCAAAACCGCCCTGACAGTCAGATTGAACTCGATCGGCTGACTAAAATGCTGATATTTAACATGCTGGATTCGTTTCTTACCACAGAGGAAAAAACAATTGCCCTGCAATATGAAAAGGGTCTCGCTTACGACTGGTTTGCAAAAAACGTATACAATATGGGAAACAGCCGTATTCGAAAAGGAATCCGTTTCGCTATGGCAGACGAACTGGATGAGGCAATCTGGGTCTGGAAGATCATTCTTTTTGCGCCGGAAAAGGATGAACCCGAGATGATTTATCTCCATAACCGGGCCAGTGCATTCTACAATCTGGGTATTGCTTATCAATTGAAGAAGGATTGGTGGAACGCGGCCGAAATGTTCTCATATGCCAATCGGATTCAGCAGAAACTGAAATATGCCCAGGCCTGGGGGAATAACATGCAAATATGGCTGGAAGAACAGCGACACCCCAGACCGGAAAAGAAAGCGGAACCTATTGTGAAAGCGGAAGTGAAAAAGGTAGACTTAAAAGAGATAGAGAGACCCTGGGAGGCAAAAAACCTTGAAAAAAATAGTCAGCTGCTGCTTCAACCGAGAATTCTGTGGCCTCTGGATCCCATTTTAAAGCAACAACAACAGAAAGAAAAAGCCAACATCGGCGAACAGCCCACACCTTAGGCGGCCTAGACATCATTGTGGCTCCCTGGTAAATCTTTTCAAAACCGCATCAGCCAGCAGGGCCGATACAAAATCGGGACCGGGGATGAGAGCAATTAACAACCAAGTGGAGAGAACGGTGAAGAGAAGGATAAGTTTTCTACCGGTTATATTCCTGATAGCAGGACTTTTCATTCTGCCTGCCTGGAGTCAGGCCGCTGTAATCGGTAAAGGCCAGGCAAAAATTTTCAATGACAATGACGGTTCCGCCAGAGATCAGGCGTTGCGAAATGCCCTGCGAGATGCTGTCAAACAGGGAGTCGGGGTCATCCTCGATTCCAACACCATTGTCAAAAACTGGACGGTTATCCAGGATGAAGTCTACTCAAGCGCCCGTGGTTTCGTAAAAGAGTATAAGGTCCTCAAAGACGAGAAAGTCGGTGATACCTGGTTTATTGAGATAGAAGCAGAAGTCGCAACTGACCAGATCAAGGACAAGCTGGGTGAATTGCAGATTCTGCATAAAAAAATGGGAAACAAACGGTTGATGATCATCTATAACCCGGAGAATCCCGAAGCACTGCCTGCCGACCACAGTGCCGTAAGGTCAGCCATGACATCCATTCCCACACTATTCAATCAGTCCGGGTTTCGAATTTTCGACCAGCGTTCCCTGGGTTACATCTCCGACAAGGTCAGTCAGACAGGCAGTGGCAAAGAAGCCTGGATGAAGATAGCAGATGAACAGCAGGTCGATATTTTGACTGAGTTTGAATTGCTCTCCAGTAAAAAGAGTCCATTTTCAAATGCTACCTTCTCCGCTGCAAAAATCACCTTGCGAATGAAAACGTATGATGTTTCGACCGGGCGCTTGATATCAAATGTCCAGTCCGACCAGAAGCAGATGACAAATGCAAAAGCGGGCAGCTATGACTGGGATAATGCGCTCGCCAAGGCGAGTAGTAAATCCGGGGAAGCGGCAGCCACCGATACCATCAACAATATTGTCGAATACTATAAATCCGTCGGTGATATCGGTAACAGTTATCTTATCATTTTCAAGGATTTCACCGAGAACGAAACAGATATTATCCTGGATATTCTGGAAAACCTGGAAGGATACCAATCCCTTTCCGAATTGCAGACAACGCCGAATCTCTTAAAAATAGAGTACTTTTCAACGATCAGTAAGAGTCGTCTCAGAAGAAAAATCCGGCTTGCGGTCAAACCCCACAAAATCAATCTCAGTTCAAAGGAAATATCGGGGAACCGTTTTATATTTGTAAAACAATAAACAGAAGAGACGCCTTAAAAAAACCGGCAGGAACATTCAGATTGTTGGAGGAGTGGGTGGGGGTGAAGTCTGGGACTGAATCATCTGCCTGACTCTCTCTTTAATCTGCGTCAGTTGCTCAAAATTCTGCGCCCGTTTTTTCAAGAGCAACACCCGCTGTTCGTTGCTTTGTTTCGATTCCGGGATTGACGATATCGCTTCAAGCTGTGCCTTAATCTGCTTTTCCGCCGCTAAAAGGTCTTTTATAAGTACAAATAGTTCCTTTTTTTTCTGCTGCTGCTCTTTTTCCTTTTCCAGCTGATCCAATAGGATCTTAATCCGCTTTTTTGTAACTGCGTAATTGAAACGGGCATCCGCTTCTATTTCCCTGTGACCGTTGACATATCTCTGCTGCTCCCTCTCATTTTCAATCACTGCCCGGTAAAGCACCAGAACCTTTTTCAGCTGTTCGACAGCCTGCTGATGGTCTGCAGTTTGCTCGCTGATTCGGAATAGGGCATTCCCCAGGTTGAAGGATACTTTCTGTACCAGTTCCAGATCCTGATAAGATGAACTGAGAATCTCCCGGAGGTATCTGGCCGCATCTTCATAGCGGTTTTGCTGATAGTAAAAAAAAGCGAGATTATATTTTAGAATCGGATCATCCGGCTTGTCTTTCAGCTTTTTCTCAAAAGCCGCTGACAGAGAGGCGTCGCCTGCTGCTGAATGAAAAAATCCAGTGACCTCTCTTTTTTTGCGTCCCCCATACCAGAAGGAGACCGACCAGGTAACAACTGCCAATATCAACAATGGTAACAATACTTTTTTGGAATAGAACATCTCTTTCCAGACACCCATTTGAACCCTTTTTAATCCTGTAGGACAACCATGACTGAGCAACTGCCCGAATTCTGTCCTCAATAGCAATATTCAGAGAATAGTCAAACCAAACCGGAAAAAACGAAATATTTCATCCCGGGCTTAGTTCCCCGATTATTTCCCGGAAATATGCGAGAATCAACGTTTTTCAATCAATATAGATCAGCCATTTGTAATTCCCAAACAGTTTATTTCTCAGTCCCGCTATAAGTGCCGTATTTAGAGCGTTCAGTGGCCTATAAGGCATTTATCTAATTGTAATTTTTAGTTTTTTTAACCTGACCGGCGGCTAAGCTACGTCTAGATAACCTTTGAGAGAGTTTATAAAAATCGGCAGAAAAATGCGAAATAGCCGAAAATATCAAGGAAAGTCTTGACATTATATAATTTTGTGACTTACTGATGATAACGTTGTTTGGAAACGTGTGTAGAACTTTTTTGAACCATAAAAATCATTATCAGGAATTGATTAACCAGGAGCATATATGAATAAAGCCGAATTGATCGCAAAAATTGCAGGTGAAGCAGAAGTCAGCAAAGCAATGGCAGAAAAACTGTTAAACGCCACTTTGGCAGGCATCCGAGAAGGTCTGACAGATGATGGAAACCTGACCCTCGTTGGTTTTGGTACATTTTCAGTTGTGAAAAGAGCTGCCAGAAAGGGAAGAAATCCTCAAACCGGAAAAACGATTAAAATTCCTGCAAAAAAAGTTGTAAAATTCAAGCCGGGGAAAAACCTGAAAGACTCTGTAAACGGTTAGAGAAGGGTTGGCACCTTTTATTTTCCGATCAATGGCATTTGAGCAAGATGGGACAGCCAATGCCTGAACGCTGTTGATTATGATAACGGGTGTGATTGGTTTAGCGTTATCGGTTTATCAAGGAAATCAAGGATTGAGGTTCTAACGCTTTTTGTGCCTTGGAAAAACGGTCATGACGTTCACGAAACAGACAGCGTCATTCTATAACTGTCTAAACCAATCAAAATATTCAAATATCGGCAAGCGGAACCGGCATCTAAAGAAGTGAAGTTCATGCCGGTCAAGCCAAAAAACGGTGCCAATCATTCCTCCCATTTTTCATGAAGGCTTAAAGCACACCACGTCTTTATTGAATTGCCTCAGCCCTGTTCCCTGGATCTTCCCAACACAATTCCCACCAGACACTGTAAAACTATCTTAAAAGCGGATCACCAGAGCCAGCATTAATCCCGAAGATGTCAATACTTTCTGATCCCCACTTTCAGATTCAATATAGATCTGTTCGAACTGATATCCCGGGATAATCAGAAAATGACGGGACACATCTATCCTGACGCCAGCCATGAGTAAAGGACCATAGCCTGTTCCTGTGGTCGTCCCGATTTCACTGCCCACGTAGTCAAAATCGTATGCATACTGCTGAATTGAGATGCCTGCACCGATATATGGAATCACGCCTGGTTTGGAACTGAAATAGTAGTGCCATTTGAGGCCGCCACTCAATGAAGTTCTGCTGGAATTAAGCGTCACACTAGATCCGTCTGGATTTGTATGATCCCCTGAAGCGCTTCCATTACCCAGCGAGACAAAATATGCCCACTGCTCGGTGAAAAAACGCTTATACGCTATGGAAAGCATGGTTCCATTTACCTGGTCATCTCCATGGGTTTCAAAATAACTTCCGAAGGAAATATTAGTCACGCTTTGAATTCTATTCTGCGCATACAAAAATTCGCTGCTTGACAGCAATAAAGTCAGGATAATTACTCGTTTGAATATTTCATGCATGTTTGATTCTCCCTGCTACTGGATATTCCGCCCTGAAGAGGCGGTCTCATCTCTGAATGGGTTCGGCGTATCCTGGGCAATAATGCCGAGCCGTTTAGCAACTTTTTGGGAAAAAGTCACAAAATGTCCTACTGACCGGGCACATAACTGGTTCTCGTGATCAAAGATGGATCCCTCAACCAGGACCTCATGTCTTGTTTTGAACTCTTTGACCTGACCTTCAGCAATAATTTCATCGCCGATTTGGATTGGCTTGATAAAATCAATGGTCATGGTTTTTGTCATCACCATCTGCTGACTCGAATAAATGATTGCCCAACTCATCACCTCGTCCAGTATTGTCGACACAACGCCCCCATGGATCAGCTTGTTCCAGCCAGACAGATGCTGGGGAATCACCAGTTTCGATCGAATAATCCGCCCATCCCAGAAGAATTTCATTTGCAGACCTGCAGCATTGGTTGGACTGCACCCAAAACAATTTCCTTCAAACCGGTTGGGCAACTCCTTAAATCTATTTTCACCGCTCTCTTTCGCACACATAAACTTCCATCACATTAATTTTTTCTTTTCATCACTTATAAACAAGCCCCCAAAGGGGTTGAGGTAGATTAACCATATTCCGATAGTACAACTGGTATAATTATAACGATATTGCTATTTTACCAATCATGCAATCTGACACCCCGGAAATGACGCGCTATTGTCTTTTCTTTCAATGATCTCGGGTCAAAAGGCGCTCCAGCGATTTTCCGTTGTTCTTAATTGGCCGTTTCTGTTATCTTTTAATCTCTGGAAGATTCATCACCATGCCACATGATTATCTCTTTTTTCATATTTATTCAAATGGTTGAACCCGCACCGCACAAATAGAAAGGCACCTTTCACCAATCAAACCACGGAGGAAAAATGGGCGAGATATTAAATCAACTACCACCGGAAATTCAAGTTCACATCAAAGCGATTACAAAATCGAGCGGACTGGCCGAAAATGACGAATCATTTGAAAAGATTGCGCAGGGCTGGCTGGAGAAAAAAAAGATATTTGAGGACCAGATTGCTGCAAGCAATATGGTCGAGGTGGAAAGTCTGGCAGCTGATGATGAAAAAGGTGCAGTCGCCTTGACCTACTCAGGATCCCTTATCCTAATCGGTCCTTTGGTGGAAGGGTTTCGTAAGGCTGGCTACAACAGTATCGGAATTCGAAAAAATGTCCCCGACTCCCTAATTAAAGAGAACTCAAAACTGGCTGCCGATATAGTGATCAACGCCCCACTGCAATTTGAGACAGGACCTGTCCAAAGTACTTCGTCAATCTTCAAGATTGCTGTCTGTAAAGAAGATCTGGCAGCAGAAGATCAGGAAGAAAAAATTTCTGAGGTGACCGTGATCATGACCAACGAATTTGTCGATGTGAATAGAGCACTGGTCCCGGTCGACAATGTGTAGGCATACCTGCGCGAACTGCAGCGTCCGCTTGAGTTCTGAAGAGGAATCAGAAAGGGAGATATCAGAAAGAGGATCCTGTGCGTGATTTCTTTTCCGATATCTCCATAAAATCATCAAAATACAAATATCTGAATAATCGCAATGTCCAATCAGCCATCTAAAATCGGCAAATACAAAATCCTGTCTCAAATTGGCGAGGGAGGGATGGGTGCTGTCTTCAAAGCTGAACATCCAACCTTGAACCGGATCGTCATCATCAAAAAACTGACCAGCGTTGACAGCCAGGATTTTATCGAACGTTTCCGGCGGGAAGCAAAGATAATGATGGATTTTCGAAATGAGAATATTGTCCAGGTATATGATCATTTCAAAGAGGGCAGTGCTTATTTCATTGTGATGGAGTGGGTTGATGGTACAAACCTGGAAAGTCTGATTCAGGAAAAACGCTACCTTTCAAATCAGGCCGCTATCCTGATATTTTCTGAAATCTGCAAAGCGATGAAGTATGCCCATGATCAAATGGTTATTCACCGGGATATCAAACCTGCAAACATCCTGATTTCAAATGAGGGGGTCGTTAAACTGGTTGATTTTGGTGTCTCAACGTCACTGGACAACACCGCCGATGAAAACTTGACCAAAGCCGGTATGACAATCGGAACCCCCTCATACCTGGCCCCGGAACAAATCGCCAACGCAAAAAACAGGGATAAAAGAACGGATATCTATTCCCTGGGAGTCATGTTCTACGAAATGGTAGTGGGGAAAAAGCCTTTTCAAGGAGGGTTTACACCGGAAATCATTGCGATGATCGAGAAAGGCAAATACACACTGCCTCGAAAGATCAATCCCAAGATCAGCCCGTTGATCCAGAAAGTGATCAAAAAGGCCATGCATCACAAGGTGCACAAACGGTATCAAGATCTGGCACACCTGCTGAAAAAGCTTTCCAAACCCCTTAAAAAATTTCAGACACAGGAAGCTATCAACACAACCATCAAAAACTATCTGGAAGGAAAAGATGATCTTGCAGCTGAATCCAGAAAACGAGCAAAACTGAGTATTTCAGGCCGGTTGTTCAGAATTGCCCTCGCTCTTGTCCTGATAGCAGCGATTGCAGGCGGAGCAGCTGTCTGGGCTTGGAAAAAGGGATACCACTATGAATATCTATACGCCAACGACTACGGCTTGCTGCAGGTGAACATCAAAATCCGTAAACGATACAAGCAATTGGATGAACTTTACCTTAAAACCCTTCTCTTCTCCGAGAACCAGGGTAGGCTCACACAGCTGAGTGACACTGCATTCAAGTACAGACAGGATCCAGAAGAAGAAGATACATATTACCAAACCCTGACATCTGATCAAATCTATCTGAAAGAAGGAAACTACCTGATTTTATTTTATATCGAAAATGAGCAATATCGGCAGAATTTATACCTCGCGCCTCGCGCTCTGCAGACTAACCGTCATGATACGATAAACGGGCGACAGATTGCGTTTACAGTCGGGACAGCGCCCCAATTACCGGTAAAAATGATCTATAAACTGACTGACAGTCACACGAATCAGGCCCTGGCCGAGCAAAATGAGGCGATTTCTATTTTCAGAAATAACAGATGGATTAACTGGCAACAGTATATTCAAAACCCGGGTCAAATGGAACCGTTCAGATCCGGAGAGCGTTACCGCTTCAGATTCCAATACAAGGGGTACTATTCAAAATACAGCTTTGTCACAATCCAACCGGAGCAGAGTATTTTGAAACTCAATATCAGTCTGACACCGTTACCAGGAGAACTTTTTTTAAAATCGAGTGATCCTGACCTTGAGATACGAGTCAACAACAGCACAGCATATATCTCCGGCGAACGAGTCCCCGAGTATAAAAAACTGCCCTCCCTGTCAACAGACTATCAAAAGTTGCTGCTTCCACCGGGGCAGTATTTCTTGACCGTAAAAAACAGACGTCTGTTTTTTAATGCTATGTCATCAACCCAAAAGCTGAATATCGAGTCCGGCGCAAAAACATATGCCGACTTGAGCATCGATCCGACGGATCAATCGGTAAATATATCAATAAAATAAGCAGGAGTTAGCATGTCAACGCTCATGAGGAAACTTGTTTTTGGCATTATTGGCCTTCTTGCTGGACTTGCCGCATGGCCGGCTGCAGAATTCATTCTTATCTTACAATCCAGTTTCCCATCCTATCTTGTTTTTACCATGATCCTGGGTGCGATTTTCGGTGCCATTATGGGTGGGTTTTTTGGCAGTGTGGAAGGGATCACCCTGTCCATTCGATCCCGTATTCTGCCCGGTATCATCACCGGGGTTCTGGTCGGCGCTGTCGGGGGGGCTATCGGATTTTTGATTGGCCAGGGGGTGCTTTTCCTGATTACCGACATGTTTTTCCATTCCAATAAGACTCTGCAGACATACGGTATCCCCATATCCAGAACCATCGGCTGGGGCTTTCTGGGGTTCTTTATTGGAACTGTGGAAGGAATTCGCGCCAGATCCTGGACAAAGGTCAAGGTCGGAATGACAGGGGGTATCGTGGGCGGACTGCTGGGTGGTTTTGTCATTGAATACCTGCGCATGATTTTCCCTTCTTTTCCATATGCCCGGCTCGTCGGACTCCTGATTCTGGGGTTTCTGATCGGATTGTTCTATGGCATTTTTGAAAAGCGCTTTTCACAGGGGGTAATCAAATTGCTGAACGGTGCACTGAAAGGAAAGGAGTATCTTCTGGTACAGAAAACCATCCGCATTGGCACGTCAGGCAAAGCAGACATCCAACTGACAGGGTATAAAAACGTGGCCGATATTCACGCGCTCCTGAAAACCGTTAAAGGAGAAGTGATCTTAAACACCGTGCAGACAAAAGATCGTGTACTGATAAACGAACTGAAGACTACTGAACAGATGCTGAAATTTGGAGATGTCATTCAAATAGGGGCTGCAAAATTTTTGTTTTTCTATAAATAAGGAGGGATCGATGTTTTTTAAAAGGATATCCATATGGATGCTGTTCATATTAATCGTAACTCCCTGCGCCATAGCTGACTCGATTCGAATTTCTCAAATCGATTCAGCGAATCTTCTCCTGAACCAGGAAGTAAAACTCTACATCAGTGTGATTGACCCCCAGGGTGACGCCATTGAGAATCTTGAAAAAGACCATTTTCTGATCATGGAGTCGGCAAACGGAAGAAAATATACCAAAAGTGCAAAGGTAAACCGGTTCCAAGTTGGCTCCAACTATGAAACAGGGGTCAACTTTCTACTATTGATCGATAATTCAGAAAGTATGTACTGGACGTTAGAGGGAAAGAAAACCGAGAACAGCAGTCAGAGAAGAATCACCCATGCGAAAAAAGCAATCAACGCTTTCCTGAAAAGCATTTCCAATCCAAATGACAAGGTGGGTCTGGCTGTCTACAACACAAACTACAATCTCCTGTCCGAACCGATCGAGGGAACGGCCCATATGGAGCGGCTTCTGGATAAAGTTGAGCGACCCACTGGGAATGATATTTACTCTGAGATCTATGGCGGCTTGACTCTGGCTGTGGATGAATTTCAGAAACTGAAAGGCAGAAAGGCAATTATTATTCTCTCTGACGGCGTCAATAACCCTGGTTATCCGCACAGCAATCAAATCAACCCCCAATTTGGGCAGAAAGACGTTCCTTTCCAGAAACCCCTTGAGGAACTTCAGCGGGAAGGTATTTCGTTGTATGTTGTCAATTTTGGACCCAAAAATGAGAAAAAAGATCGCAATCTGATCAAGATCGCCCAACAATCCGGCGGCGTCACATTTGACGCTCACGATCAGGAGGAACTGCAGACAGTCTATCTGAAGATCATGGACCAGATCCTCAAGGAGTATGTCATCAGCTATCGGGCAACCATGGATCCTGCAGAAAAGAAATACGTTCAAGTAAGATACATCAATAACAACCAGCAGGCGGCCGCAACCCGTATCTATTTTTCAAGTTCCCTTTTCGGGAATCCTGCCAGGACATTGAACGGGCTTATCTTTTTCGCTTTTGTTCTCGCATGCCTCTTACTCTGGGTGATTTCAAGACTCAAATTTGAAAGACAGCATACCCAGCCAACCATTGAAGTGATGGATTCAGGACCAGGCAGTCCGTCAACGAAAATACTGACCCTTGATAATGAGCAAACCATCATCGGCAGTGCCCCCGACTCTCACATGACCATCGCCGGCATCCCGGAAATTGAAAGCCACCATGCGACGATTATTTATGATGAAAAAAAGGATCAGTATAAACTGGTTGGAGAAAGCAAACTGATGGTCAACAATCAGTTTGTCACAACAAAAATCCTCGAATCGGGGGATTTGATTAATTTGAATGGGATTACTGTTGTATTTGATGAAGGGAGTGAAAAAAATAAATGAAGAAAATAGTCATATTGGACGGATATGCTCTCAATCCAGGGGATTTGAGTTGGAATGAATTGAGGAAACTCGGGAACTGTACGATCTATGATCGGACGGATCCGGACAGGATTGTCGAAAGAGCGAAAGAGGCTGAGATTGTTCTTATTAATAAAACCGTCATCGATCGACAATCCTTGTTAAACCTGCCACAACTGAAATACATTGGTGTCATGGCAACCGGAACCAATGTTGTCGATACTGAATTTGCAAGGGCAAGAGGCATTGTGGTCACTAATGTCAGGAATTATGCAGGGCGTTCTTCATCTCAGATGGTTTTCGCTCTCATACTTGAATTGACCCACCGAATCGGCCACCACAGCCAGACTGTTTTCAACAATAAATGGTCTGAATCCCAAGATTTCTGTTATTGGGATTATCCACTGATTGAACTGGATGGTCTGACCATTGGTATCATTGGATTCGGCGGAATTGGGAAACATGTAGCCACCATTGCAAACGCATTTGGCATGCATGTCCTTGTGAGCACCCGGACCATCCCTCAACCTGCCCCAGAAGGCATTGAATTCTGCGAATTAGATCCACTTTTTGAGCAGAGCGATATTATTTCCCTGCATTGCCCTCTTACAAAAGAAACAGAGGGTCTGATCAACACGGATCGATTGGTTCAGATGAAAAACAATGCTTTCCTGATCAACGTTTCACGAGGTCAGCTGGTTGTTGAACAGGCATTGGCAGATGCTTTGAACAGTGGTCAAATTGCAGGAGCCGGGCTGGATGTACTGGCAACGGAACCAGCAGATCCGAAGTGCCCGCTTTTGAAATCGAGGAACTGCTTTATTACGCCCCATTTCGCTTGGGCAACCCATGCTTCCAGGTCCAGACTGTTGCAGATGGTGGTTTCCAATGTGGCATCCTATCTAGATGGAAACCCGCAAAATGTTATCAAGTAAGTGATGGTGATTGTATGTCAATCTATCTTGTGCAACATGGCCAGGCATTGCCTGGGAGCATAGATCCTGAAAAGGGGATTTCCGCTGAAGGACTTGCCGACACTGAAAGAATAGCAAGTGTCGCCAGGGGCTATCGGGTAAAGGTTCAGAAAATCCTGCACAGCGGGAAAAAACGGGCCAGGGAGACAGCCGAAGTATTTGCAGAGGCTTTGAAACCCGAAGGAGGTATCGAGATGGTACCGGGATTGAATCCACTGGATGATGTCAGAAAACTAGCTGCTACCTTGACAAGGTCGGCCGATTTGATGATTGTCGGTCACTTGCCATTTCTGGAGCACCTTACGTCCTGGCTGATCCTGGGAAAAACCGATCAGCCGCTGTTTAAATTTCAGAATGGGGGGATCGTCTGTCTGGACAAAACCGAAGAAAAGGGACACTGGCATATCAAGTGGACGTTGATGCCACAGATCGACTAGATTTTCCCAGTCATTTCAGCGAATCAACCTGTTTTTATCATCATAAAACTCCTCCCGAACCACGCTTTCATCGCTATTAAAATAAGTTACGCTCTGCAGGTATCCCTTTTGATCAAGTTGTTCTGGAGTATAATCCCGAATCATTTTTATTTTTTCCCCACTTCCATTGTAGAAAAAAACGGTTTTGGACACGCCAAATCGCCTGATCCCGGTTTCTGTGGGATAAATCTCCTGCCTTGTTTTCTTCCCATTGGCATCAAAATGAAACGTCATTTTCTCTATCTGCTCATCCCTTTTGAACACTTCTGTCATGAACCACTCTTCCTTTTTCTTTCTGGACTTGGCGTCAAATGAGAAGATCGATTTATAATACCCCAGTTCATTGGACTCACGATTGACATAATCTGTAATCAATTGAACTTTTTCCCCTTGTTCATTAAAAATGGTGATCTGCTGATAAAGCGGGGTAATACCATCCGGATCCGCCGCAAAATAGACGACACTTTCGGTCGCTTTCCCGCTTTTCCCAATTTTATCAATCACTTTAGTAATCCTGGAGGATTCAATCTTCTGATCCGTACTGAAGCGCTCGATCCTGTCCACCTTGTTTTGCTCGTTCAGGTACAAAACCGTTTTAATTACTTGTTCTTTATGTGTTTTCTCTTGGTTGTGGTGTTTCTCTATCCTGACGGTTCGCCCCTTTCTATCGAAAAACGAGATATGCATATAGTCACCGATTTGACTCGATTTTTCAGGCGTGAAATATTTTGCGACATGGGTAATGTCTCCGTTTAAACCATAATAGCTTATTTTTTTGACACATTGAAGTTCGCGGGCCTTCTGTTCGCTGTAATATCGAGCCTCTCTAACAACGTTTCCAGCATCATCAAAATAGGTGACCTGCAGATTCTGCCGACTGTCCCGGTCTTCAAAAGCATGAATGGTACTACCGGTAAACAGTATGACAATAATTGCGAGAATATATCGTTTTTTCATTGGGTCTGCTTAAAATGATTAGTCAAAACCAGAGCAAAGCCGATAAGCAGCTTAATTGCTTAATTCAACCATATCCAGATACAATTGTTGATTTTCCAATCGGTGATAGGTCCCATCTTCCTTAATCAGAATGATATAATTGCCATCAATACGAAGTTTTCCTGTTCCGGCTATGGATATATAAAAGACCCGATCCTTTTCATGGGATAGTTTGCTGGCCCTGGCAATTTTATACCTGGATTTGAGTAACGCCATGATGAACCCTGTCTAAAAACAAGACAACACCCCAAATTAAATACTCATCAGAGCCTGTTTCGAGATTGCTGCCGATGATCCTATCCTATTGAATCTAATACTGGTTTAGGCCTAACCGGGTCAATACTGCAGTCAACCAGCCTTCTTCTGATAGCAATGCGGCTTAATTACTAAAAGCATCAACTATACCAGTTCACTGTTTTTTATTCAGATTAGCATTTTTAAAGGAAAACCGGATATCGGGTTACCGTCTCGCAGAAAACAAGCATACGACCTGTTCAAAGGATTTCCCTGTCCTATAAAGTGCTGAAGTTGAAAAGAAAGCTGAATAATCTCATTTTAAAACAGGATCGCAGGTCACCAGAATCCCTCAAAAATCCCCAAGGTGATGACCTATCAGCAAAATATTTTGAAAGCCAGCGATCTAAAAGGTACGATCAATGCTTAGTCTTTGCCAGGATCATTTTCTGCATCAGGTTTGAGACCATGGGAAAACAACTTGAAAAGCCAAATTTGCTTGATAAAACATTTTAATTATTAAATAATAGATGAGTGCTCACTGGAAATAGGGAGATAAGCAAGAACTGCATTTTGGTTTCGAGAAAAGCCCGGCAACCAACAAATCCGATTGATTATTCGTCAAAAGATCCCTGAAATCAGCAGTTATTGACAATTTGGGCTTTCCCGAGGGGAATCATATGACTATAATACAGAAAATTAATAGCCCTCAATCAGAGTCACCAAAATCGCAGTCGTATCATTTTTTTAATTTGCCCTTTGATTTCACCAGCTATCAGAAAGAAACGACTATTTGGCAATCAGAAAACCAGAACTTAACGACACACTATCACGATTCAATCAGCCTGGTTCCCCCAGCAATAGATGGATTTGGAAAGGATGAACATGTCGACCGCCTTCCATTCATAAGATCCAATGATTTGAATACTGGAACAGACAAGCCGGTATCGGCTGTTACCATCAGCAAAACAACATAAATCAATCGACAATGCTGAATTCGATCTCCTCTATAAAAGAAATTAAAAATCAGTCCCCTGAAGATCAGATGTATCTGCTGAAACTGATAGCACATCAAATGCTGGGGGCGAAATGGATGTACTACAGAAAGATCAAACAGGGTGATCAGGGTTTGAAGCTGTTCAGAGAAGCATCTCTTATGGAACAGATGAAAGCCACCCGTTCTGCATTGAGGTTTACGACAAAAAACACAAAAAAACTGTACCGCTTCGCTTATCAGGAGTGTCTGAATGAAATCAAGAAATATGCCGGTATAAAGGAAGGATTTCCTGAACTCCCAGAATCAGAAGCAGGAGAGGAATTGCCCTCTTTGACCTCAGAATTCGATGCCGTCATCATATCATGGACCCCACTAAAATTTTTGAGCCCGGCACAGAAAATTCGGGACAAGGGAGCCGCCACGCAGCGTCACACCGAAGGGCTCATCGCTAAATTGTACTTCAAGGTCGCAGCCTATTATGCAATTCCGGAGAACTGGAACACAAGAAAACTGACCCTGTATTTACGCAAGATCAACCGTGATTCAAGCCATCAGGAAATTGTGGCCGCCTTTGAACCCCTGAAGTCTGATCTGCAAACATTGAGTGAGATATACATCCCCTTCAAGTTTGGAAAAGCCTCTCTCTCAAAAGATATAGCATCTGATGTCGACGCATTTGACGATGCCATGAGCGTAGAGAGTTTTGAGTCTCAGATTCAGAACCTTTACTGGTATGATTTTATCTATCAGGCTATCGAACTTTTTCTGATCCGTTATTACCTGACGCTGATCACCTCCACGGCATCCCTGGATGCAATCCAGTATATCACCAATATTTTTGAACCGGCTCTGTCCAGGGCTGCAGAAAATCACGTGGTTTTCCTTGGCTCCTTTGAAACCGATCACTCGAAAAAGGCTTTTCGAGTTCCTTATCAGGAGTTTGTTCAAAAAAAACAGGAAGAACCCCTCAAAAAAAAGCTTAAAACCAAAGAGGGTATCTTTGAAAGCTATACCTACAACTTGCAGCTACTGGATAAACTCAAAATAAGTTTTGATCTCACAGGTCCGCCGGACAAAACCTCCAAATGGTGGGAATTTCTGGAGCAGTATATTTTGGCAATCGGTCGACCCATTATCACCATTGACGAAGGCGATCCTCAAAACGATGAAATTGAAGCCTTCAACGAAGAGATGGACCGTATCATTGAACTGCCGACACGGCAATTTGTGTTCATGCAGCTCATGCGATCCCTGATAACCTATTCGACCAATAAACGACAGGCCAAATACAAGATCCTGGAACGCTTTAAACAGAGAATCAAATCGGAGTACGAATTAGAAGTCAAGCGGGTAGAAGAGATGCGCAAGATGGCAGAGAAAAAGATCCGCGAGATGGAGAAAAAACTGGGGAAATACAAGCGTCTCAAGCAGGAAGAGACTGTTAATACAGTTTCAAAAGACATCGAAGCGTTTAAACAGAAACTGGAAGAGAAGATCAAGATCATCCGCCAGAACACCAAAAATGAATTGAACGCACAAAAAGAAAGGCTGAATAGCCTTTTTGATGAGGTATCAAAGGAAAAAGCACTGAATTTGGCCATATCAGCCCGCTATCTCTTGGAAGCTGTCGAGAAGATCGAACCTGGGGGAGAATTCCTGAGTACTTATCCGGAATTCATTGCCAAGGATATCGAGAGAAGTTATTCGAAGGACATGGAGCCTTTGTACAAAAACCTGTTTGACATCCTGAAACCCACACCACAGGAAAAACTACTGATTATTCAAGCTCTGGAAAAAAGCGGTGGCCTCGGCAGTATCAGACTCACGCTGGATGAAAATGATAAAGCCATTATGGAAAACGCTATTGAAGACTTGAAGCGTGAAATTGAAAAGGCTACACCCGATGTTTTCAGTAATAAGGTGATCTTTCAAACCCGTACCATTCCCATTGGAAATCTCCTTAATATGAGTTTGGACGGTCAAAGCCTGCACAATTTGCTGTGTCTAAAAATTGCATCACCTCAAAGTACGCAAATGACAAACCTGAAAGCGGATACGATTCGGGCAATTGTTAATCTGAACAAAAAAATGAATCCGATGCCCAAAAACAGAATTATTCAACCCGGCAAAGAAAAGGATAAGATCTACGAAAAAAGAATCAACGCAGCTATGCTTGATAATATCCTGAACCAGATTCAATAGACGGCACTATGATGCGAGACGATTAACGTATCAGCTATTTGTGGAGACCCACGTGATTAAAAAAATCCTCATTGCGCTTTTTCCAGTTCTGCTCCTGACTGGCGGAACGCTGTCCCTGTCGGCCTATGACAGCAGCAGTCGGTTGAAAGCCCTGGAAGAATTCAATGTCAAGAAAAACGCCTATCGCCTGATCAGAACTAAAAGCTGTCCCAAATGCTATCTGGTAAACGCAAAGCTATCGAATATGGATTTGACCGGGGCCAATCTGCAGGAAGCAAACCTGATAGGTGCCACATTTGTCCGGACGACCCTCCTGGGGGCAAATCTGAAAGGAGCAAGAATTGCCGGGGCGAATTTTTCAGGCGCACAGTGGCAGGATGGATCCATCTGCCAGCCTAGATCCATCGGACAATGCATCCGAAAAGAGACTGAATAGTAAAGAGACTGAATAGTAATTGGCGGAAGGCCTGTTAATCTCTGTCATTCATCATAACCGAATTCAGAAAGTCTTCGCGGATTATTGACCCAGTTTTTTGCGGTTTTGACATGGAGGGATAAAAACACTTTTGCGCCCAGGAGACGCTCGATTTTGATCCGGGCGTTCTGCCCCACCTTCTTCAGCATGGTTGCCTTCTCCCCGATGATAATCTTCTTGTGGGACGCCTTTTCAACGTGGATCGTCGCAAAAATACGGATCAGCTTTTCCTCTTCCTTGAAAGCCTCTATATGCACAGCGACACCATAGGGAATCTCTTGAAAACAAAGTCTCATGATCTGTTCCCGAACCAACTCCCCCACTATTTCTCTTTCCGGTGTATCAGTCATCTGATCCATTGGGAAGTAAGGGACCCCCACAGGCAGGTACTTCGTGAAAAATCCCTTCAGTATCTCCACGCCCGTTCCTTTTAACGCACTGACCGGAACTGTTTCAGCAAACGGGTAAGCCTCATTAAGCAGAACAATCGATTCCAGGATCTCCTCTTTCCGGCTGAGATCGATCTTATTGATAACCAGTATGGTTTTCACAGACGAAGCCGCCAAGTGCTCTAGAACGAGCAGATCGTCTCTTGAAATGACCTGCTGCCCCTTCCTGATGGGCTCAGTAAGAAAGAAAACCAAGTCCGAATCGCGAACCGACTGCACAGCATAGCTGACAATGCGACGATGAAGCTCATTTCTGGGTGGATGAATGCCGGGGGTATCTAGGATCACTGCCTGATATAGCTCATCAGAGATAATGCCCCGAATCCGGTTTCGGGTTGTCTGTGGCTTATCCGCTGTTATTGAGATATACTGCCCTATCAATCGGTTAAGTAGGGTGGATTTTCCCACGTTCGGTTTGCCCAACAGCGTGACAAATCCTGATTTAAAATCGGGTGATGGCATTGTTTGATCAACAGGCATGTCTTGTCAGCGATTCTGGTTTCAAGAAAAAGATGAACCCTGCCGATTGATTGGTGTTTCGCTAAATCGGGAGTTTTCAACCTCTGGTCATTATTCTATTCATGCTACTGTATGTTCATCACCGATGTCCACCATCACCTCCAAATCCCGGGAATGGTCTGCCATAGTAATCTGAAACCGTAACAAAATAGCATAGCATTATTCAATACAGATTTCTTCATCCCTCAATCCTGATGGTTTTGAGAATTAGATATTTATCCCAAAGTATTCAGTGAATTTTGAATTATTTATATTGACATTATTCCGGTGCTATTTTAGATTGGTACTTTTACATTAGAAAAAAGCTGGCTTAGCTCAGTTGGTAGAGCAGCTGATTTGTAATCAGCAGGTCGGGAGTTCGAACCCTCCAGCCAGCACCACCTTTTTTTTATCAGCGGGGAGATTCCCGAGCGGCCAAAGGGAACAGACTGTAAATCTGTCGGCTCAGCCTTCGGAGGTTCGAATCCTCCTCTCCCCACCAAATATTTCGTGCAAAGCTATCCAGGGCCCGGGTAGCTCAGTGGTAGAGCGCTTCCTTGGTAAGGAAGAGGTCGGCAGTTCAATCCTGCTCCCGGGCTCCATAGAGGATACAAAAATATGAGAGATATCGTTCAGCTTCAGTGTACTGAATGCAAGCGAAAGAATTACAGTACAACGCGCAACAAGAAGGCAAAACCGACTAAAATGAACATCAAGAAGTACTGTCGATTTGACCGTAAGCATACCGAACACAAAGAGGTCAAGTAAGTGTAGGCCAGTAGCTCCAATTGGCAGAGCATCGGTCTCCAAAACCGGTTGTTGTGGGTTCGAATCCCTCCTGGCCTGCCATTCTGTGTCGAAGTTTCACTGTCTCTAAATATTTGCCAATATACAGTCAATGTTCAAAAGATTCAGAAAGTTTATCTCTGACGTAAAAGCAGAGTTTAAAAAAGTCACATGGCCGACAAGGGAACAAACACTGAAACAGACCGGCGTTGTTCTGGTCATTGTGGCGTTGACAGGCATATTTTTAGGCATGGTGGATTTTGGGTTGTCTGGCTTGGTTAAAATGATCATTGGGTAAAACTGACATGTTGGATGAAACCAATTGGTATATTCTTCAGGCATACGCAGGTTTTGAGCAAAAGGTAAAACTGCTGATTGAAAAGCAGCTCAAAGCGCGTAAGATGGAATCCCTGGTCGAAGAGATCTTTATACCGTCTGAGGAAGTAACAACCAAGAAGAAAGGAAAAACCCGGACAAGTCAGGTGACCTATTTTCCTGGATACATTCTGATCAAAATGAAGCTGACCGATGACCTGTGGCATGTCTTATGTGATATTCCGCGGGTCTCAGGGTTCGTCGGCGGAGACCAGAAAAACCCGCTGCCGGTTCCAGAAAAGGAGCTGGCTGATATTAGAGAACAGATCCAAAGCGGAGTAAAGCAAGCCGAAATTGATTCAACCTTTTCAGCTGGACAGAATGTTGTTGTGATTGAAGGTCCCTTTGCCGAGTTTAACGGGGTTATCGACACTGTTGATCGTGAGCACAACAAACTGATCGTGCTGGTCAGCATTTTCGGTAGAGCAACCCCGTTGGAACTGGACTTTGACAAGGTCAGACTGGCAACCTGATCGCTGATAAACAGCAGATGGTGGAAAAGAGGATACCCGTAACCACAAAGCAACAATTCATCTTCAATCTATAAGAGGCTTAAAGTTAAGTAATGGCAAAAAAAGTAATGGCGCTCATCAAGCTGCAGGTGCCTGCTGGCAAGGCTAACCCAGCACCGCCCATCGGTCCGGCACTGGGACAGCATGGTGTCAACATCATGGAGTTCTGTAAGAGCTTTAATTCCAAAACCCAGAAGGATGAAGGCATGATCATTCCGGTTGTCATTACCGTCTATGCGGATCGCTCCTTCAGCTTCATCACCAAGACACCGCCTGCGGCCAACCTGTTGAAAAAAGCGCTTGGATTGAACAAAGCATCCGCGCAACCCAACCGGATCAAGGTCGGAAGAGTGACAGAGCAACAACTGGAAGAGATTGCACAGATCAAGATGCCGGATCTGAACTGTTATGATATTAAGGCTGCAAAGGAACTGATTCGTGGTACGGCAAAAAGCATGGGCATAGAAGTATAAGCAGTGCCTGCATATAGAAAAAAAAGCTGATATATAAGAATATTTGATAACATATTAGGTACTATCATGACAACAGTATCCAAAAGAGCAAAAGAGTGGAAAAAAGAAATTGATCGACTGAAAAAGTACGATCTGATGGAAGCCATTCAACTGGTCAAGAAATATGCTAAAGCTAAATTCGACGAGAGAGTGGATGTCGCTATTCGACTTGGCATTGACCCCCGTAAATCGGATCAGATGGTAAGGGGAAGCTGCAGCCTGCCAAACGGTACGGGTAAAGTTGTTCGTATTCTGGTTTTTGCAAAAGGGGAGAAGGAAAAAGAAGCCCTGGATGCCGGGGCGGATTATGCCGGTGGTGATGAATTGGTGGCAAAAATTAAGGAAGGCTGGCTTGAATTTGATCGGGTCATCGCAACACCGGATATGATGGCTGTTGTTGGTAAAATC
Source organism: bacterium (assembly GCA_018830885.1). GTDB lineage: Bacteria > SAR324 > SAR324 > XYD2-FULL-50-16 > XYD2-FULL-50-16 > JAHJRI01. The sequence continues at coordinate 23,582 of JAHJRI010000217.1, forward strand.
GGGAAAATTCTTGGGCCACGAGGGCTGATGCCCAATCCCAAGGTTGGAACGGTTACTCAGGCTGTCGGTGAGACGGTTAAACTGGTCAAGCAGGGCCAGGTGCAGTTCAAAACGGACAAAGGAGCAAATATCCAGGCAATGGCAGGGTTAGCATCCTTTTCAGATGAAGCGCTTTTGGAAAATATCAGAGCTTTTTACGACAGTCTGATAAAACTGAAACCTGCTACAGCGAAGGGGACCTATATTCGTAATATCGCCATTTCCAGCACTCAGGGCCCCGGCGTCAGGGTTGACCCCAATTTCTTCAAGTAGTTTTTTGCAGCGGACTTCAGGAAGATATAGACTCACATTCTATTCTGAAGCCCGGCTGTGTGAGTAAGAAATTTCTGGCTGTGCCGGCAAAACAGAAAAAAAGGAGCACGAGAAGTAAGTTTAAAGAAAATAACATAAAAATCCGTAGTTTATCGAAGATAGCTGGAGCCGCCAGGCTTAAACAATCCCGCTGAGATGAGATCGGTTAGAGCCCACATTGTTGTTACCCTCCGCATCTTCGGCATATTCAAGTATAAATTCAAAGACCCGCCCCAATGAGGTCTGATTCATTGTCTGTATTACACAAGCAGGTAAATGAAAGTTGGAAACCCGGAAACAGGAATCATTCGTTTCTGACGCCTGTTTGGTGACCCGCTTTGATTGTCAGCAGACATTTATACCATTTTACGCAAAACAGTGATTATTCCTGAATAACCGCTGTGATTACTGGAGAATTAAATGGACAAAGCCACAAAAGAACTTCTGGTGAAAGAATTCAATGAGATTTTTTCATCTGCGGTAACTGGCGTATTGGTTGATTACAAAGGGTCGACAGTGGAAGAACTGACGAACCTGAGAAAAACGCTATACGGCAAAAGCAGCCGCATGCGAATTGTTAAAAACACGCTGGCAAAGCTGGCTGTTGAGGGGACCCCTTTTGAGGGGCTCAGTGAATACTTCAAAGAAACCAGAGCGCTGGTTTACAGCAGTGAAGATCCTGCTGCGCCAGCCAAGATTATATCTGATGAGGTTGAAAAGAACGACAATTTGAAGCTGGTAGCCGGAGTCCTGGTATCCAGCGGAAAAGGGGAAGTTCTCGATTCAAGCGCCGTCAAGGCTCTGGGCAATCTGCCCAGCAAAGAAGAGTTGCTGGTTAAACTCCTGTTTGTCATGAATGCGCCGGTAACCAATTTTGTACGCGTTTTAAATGAGGTTCCAAGCAGCTTTGTACGTGCTTTACAGTCCATTGCTGATTCAAAGGAATAAAACATCATCTATTAGGAGAGAAAAATGTCTGATATTACAAAAGATCAAGTAATCGATTTTATTGCTAACATGTCCGTTCTTGAACTGTCGCAGATGGTAAAAGAACTGGAAGAGAAATTTGGTGTCAGCGCAGCCGCAGCTGCTATTGCTGCTCCTGCTGCAGCTGTTGGCGGTGGCAGTGCTGAAGCGGCCGAAGAACAAACGGAATTTGATGTTATCATGACATCATTTGGTGAAAAGAAAATTAACGTGATCAAGGAAGTGCGTGCAATCACCGGTCTGGGGCTGAAAGAGGCCAAAGAACTGGTTGAATCTGCCGGCGCTGCCTGCAAGGTAAAGGAAGGTATAACCAAGGCAGAGGCCACAGAAGTTGCCAAGAAGCTAACAGAAGCTGGCGCGACGGCAGAAGTCAAATAGAGTTCGATAACTCACAACGCAAACGAGACTGATCAGGTTTCGTTTGCACCACCCTCCCCCATTATACAGCTCTCCAGCAAGTAATCGACGGACACCTAAGGATTCGTCTTGAAAGATCTTTTCAGGCGGTCATACGCGGCATTGTATATCTGAACGATTTGCTTCGCTGTCTCCATTTTTTCGGGTTGATTGAGATATTTATCCGGATGGAATTTTTTCATCTCATGGTTTCTGATGTGCCTGACCTCTTCCAGGCTGGAGGGAGGCTTTAGACCGAATAGTTGTAGATCATTTGTAAACTGATCACTGTATTTTGAGTCCGGTGGTTCGGGTTCGGGTTCAGTCTTTTGCTCATGGTCATTATTTGCTGTTTTAGGATCGTCATCCCTGACATCAAATTCAGCTTCCCAGGTGCTGAGTCGTTCATCCAGAAAATCGCTGCTATCATCAATAAAACGACTGATTGTCACAAATTTATCCTCGGCAATCGACCGCATCAAGCGAAATAGTCTTTGACTGATATCCATAATCTTTTTCCTTGCAGACGCACTGTTCTTGAATCATCCCACTTAAAAACCCGTCTCTGTACCTGCCCAACCACTCCCTGAATGACGAAGATCATTCAACAACGCCATGCAGACGCTAACGTCTGAATTCAGGGGATGTTGATCTGCCATCCCGCAGTAACATCCGTAAATCGGTCACCGACCCATTCAACTGGCCCGTTTGCTTGAATCGGACTGTTTGACCATTTCCTCTCAGTTTATCGCATGTCTACCGAGTCATCAATGACACAACCCCACTATTAGTTTTTTAGATCTCGACTTACCGTGGTCCTACGGGCATTCCACTTCTTTGTGTTCTGATTTCATTTTTCATTCATTCAGTAAAGAGCAACCCAATAAATCAGTTACACTTCTGCATCGTGGGACAATAGCGCAAGACCGATGGCATTTTAAGACCCCATAACCAGATAACACTTGGAAAAGTATTAAAATCGCTCTAGAATTATAGACACGGCATTATAAGAACAACCCGGGCAGGTAAGACCCGAAATCAGATATGAAAATCAGAGGACCATGAGATCAACAGGCTAATCCTCTTAAACGACTCAATCCTGTTACAAAAGAGACATTGATGAATAAGGTTCCTAAAAATTTGTTTTTGCTGATCTCTATTGTCCTTGGTATTATCATCCTGATCTCTTTTTCGTCAGGTAACCGAAAAGGAAAAGAGATCCCCTTTTCCCAGTTTATGGATATCGTTGAAAGTGGACAGATCAGTGAAGTTGTCGTAAAAGGTCGTCAAATTAATGGCCGTACGGCCAATCAGGACGTATTTGTGAGCAATCTGCCCAAGTATTACACAGAATTGCCCCGCCTGCTTTATAAAAGAGGAATTAATTTCCGATTCGAATCGGACAATTCCGATAACCTCTTTTTTGCAATCTTGAGCTCCTGGCTACCCATTATTCTGATTATCGGCGTCTGGGTGTTTTTCATGAAGCAGATGCAGGGTGGAAACAAAATCATGGGATTTGGAAAATCCCAGCACACCAAGATTGACGAGGATGCTAAGAAGTACACCTTTGCCGATGTCGCTGGAATCGACGAATCAAAGGCGGAACTGGATGAAATTGTGGAATTTCTGAAGAATCCAAGTAAATTTGAAAAACTGGGTGGTCGAATTCCAACCGGGGTGCTGCTGGTGGGAGAACCGGGGACCGGAAAAACCTTACTGGCAAAGGCTATTGCCGGGGAGGCTCAGGTTGCATTCTTCAATATCAGCGGTTCTGATTTTGTCGAGATGTTTGTCGGTGTTGGAGCCAGCCGGGTCCGCGACCTGTTTGCCCAGGCCAGGGAAAATGCACCGGGGATCGTCTTTATCGATGAAATTGATGCGGTTGGTCGACATCGTGGGGCAGGCCTCGGCGGTGGCAATGACGAAAGGGAGCAGACTTTGAACCAGTTGTTGGTTGAAATGGACGGATTCAACGGCAATGAGGGGGTCATAGTCATTGCCGCCACCAATCGACCCGATGTGCTGGATTCAGCTTTAACGCGTCCGGGCCGGTTTGATCGACAGGTCGTTGTTCCGAAGCCGGATATGAATGGCCGGCAAAAAATCCTTGCGATTCACACAAAAGACCTTACACTTTCAGACGATGTAGAACTTAAAGTCATCGCCCAGGCAACACCCGGTTTTACAGGAGCTGATTTGGCCAATCTTGCCAATGAAAGCGCCCTGATTGCGGCCAGACTGAACAAATCCACCATAGAGATGGCTGACTTTGAATCGGCACGAGATAAGGTGATGTTAGGCAAAGAGCGGCGTTCGATGGTCATACCAGCAGAAGAGAAAAAGACAACCGCCTATCATGAAGCCGGACATGCCATTATTGCCTCACTCCTTGATGAGGTTGATCCGATTCACAAGGTTACCATTATCCCCAGGGGACGCGCTTTGGGGCTGACAATGCTGCTGCCGGTGGAAGACAAGTTCTCCCAAAAGGAATCACAGTTAAGAGGCATGCTGGTGATGATGATGGGGGGGCGCGCAGCTGAAGAAATTGTGTTTAACCATTTTACAACTGGCGCCAGTAATGATCTGGAACGTGCTGCTTCGATCGCTAACCGCATGGTCTGCAACTGGGGAATGAGCAAAATTTTCGGGCCTGTCCATCTGGCGGCCAACCAGGGTGAAGTGTTCCTGGGACGTGACATCATGCGGAAAAAGAGCATCAGCCGGCGATCCGCCAACACCATTGATCGTGAAGTAAACAAGATTGTCAATGACGCATACCAGAAAGCCATGGATCTGCTGAGAACAAACATCGCATCTCTGCACGCCGTCTCGCAAGAGCTCATTGAACTGGAAACCATCAATGGTGATGATATCCTCGCCACCATAGAAAAAAACAGAGTCCACGACAGCACACCTGTATGATCCACCCAGAATATCAGTTTCTCCTGAACACCGTTCCCGCTGATATTGCCCGTTCATACCTCAGCCGTACCTGCAGTTGGCAACCGGACTTACAGGGCCAAAGTCCGGTGACTGTCTATGCGCGATATTTCAATGATCCACCACCAGCGATTTATCTTTCAACCGCTGCTTCTTTTCCGGAATCATGCAAAATCAGCAACTGTGGTCAGAAAGGGGGAGCTGTTTTTCATCTCGCAGCAGATCAATTAACACTCAGTCGCATCCTCACTTTCTTGTCATCCGCGGGGGACCAACAACTGCTCTGTCAAATCGAAACGGCGCTTAACCGGCAGAATATTCCCAGTTTCAAGGTTCGTGATCAGATCTGGAAAAGTGATCGCCCCCGGATCATGGGAATTCTTAATATTACACCAGATTCCTTTTTTGACGGCGGCACCTTTTTGGGGTTGGAAGACTATGCAATGGTCGCTGAAAAAATGATCCAGGCCGGGGCCGACATCATCGACATCGGGGGAGAGTCATCTCGACCCGGAGCCGAAACGGTCCCCGAAAATGAGGAACTTGCCCGCGTAATCAAAGCCGTTAGGCAGATTCGAAATCGATTTCACATTCCGCTGTCGGTCGACACGACCAAACCGGCGGTTGCCGATGCGGTGCTTGCTGCAGGGGCTGATATGATCAACGACATATCCGGGTTGGCCTCCGGTCAAGACATGATCCGTATCGTGTGCAAATACAAGGCAAGTTACTGTCTGATGCACATCCAGGGAACACCTGCTGATATGCAGCATAATCCCCACTACAGAGATATCATCGGAGAAATATACCTGTTTTTCCTCTCCAGGCTGGCAATATGCGCTAAAGCGGGATTGGAAAAAGACAGGATTCTGCTTGACCCCGGTATCGGATTTGGTAAAACTGTCTTAGACAATATTGATATATTACGGTTGCTATCCGCATTTTCTAATCTGGACAGCCTGATATTGATTGGAACATCGAATAAATCCTTTATCGGAAAAATTCTGCAGCGTGAGTTGAACGATCGAGCTCCCGGGACGATGGCAACACACGCGCTGGGATGGATGCAGGGGGCAACCGTATTTCGTGTGCATGCGGTACGGGAGACAAAAGACGTTATTGAAATGGCACGGTGCTACACTCAGGATCTTTAACAAGATCAGATGTTTTCAGCTGTTATTTCAAATATTCTTTCAGCTTCTCACTCACAGAAGGCGGCTTAAAACCAACAATAATTTTGCTATTTCTCATGAATAGCGCCCTGACATAATGCCATTCAATTTCGATTTTTTGCATAATATCAGATGGCAAGACTATCTAGATGTCATCATTCTTGCCATTGTTATATACCGAATCCTTCTCATGTTGAGAGGGACCCGCACCATCCAGATACTCAGCGGATTTCTGGTTGTTGCGATATTTTTCTATTTCGCGGATCTCTTCAACCTGATTGCAAGTACCTGGGTTCTGCGGAATATTTTGAACTCCATTGTCATTGTCTTTATCGTCCTCTTTCAGTCAGACATCAAAAATGCGCTGGCGCAGATGGGGACCACAAGAATCTTCCACGATACACACCTGGGAAAATCAGCCAATATCCTCGACAGTATCTACTCTGTTTGTGAGCATTTTTCAAAAAAACGGATTGGGGCACTGATCGTTCTTGAAAATGAAATGGGTCTCGGGGATTACTATTCCGGGGCAACCAGGCTCAATGCAGAGTTTTCGAGGCAACTGCTGGTTTCTATCTTCAACCCGCACTCACCGTTGCATGACGGCGCCGTATTCATCAGCCGGGACGGGTTAATCTCATACGCGGGTTGTATCCTGCCACTATCCAAAGAGATCGATATTTCGAAGAACCAGGGCACCCGTCACCGTGCAGCACTCGGATTGAGTGAAGAATCTGACGCTGTTATCCTGACTGTCAGTGAAGAAACAGGTGAGATAAGCCTGGCGCATAACGGCGAGCTCGTCACTGAAAGTAAAGACTACAAAATCAAGTCCAAAGTCAAGGAAATTTTTGCAAAAACAAAAAAGACGGCCGGTGCATGAAATCTGATATTAAAAAAATTATCTTTAATAATCCGCTGCAAAAACTTCTGGCGTTAAGTTTCGCTATTACCATCTGGATTTTTGCACCGGCACCGGATAAGAAAAACCTGACTGAAATCCAGTTTTTCGTACCTGTCTCATATGTTAACCTGCCTAAAAACCTGGAGATCATTTCGGATCCCCTGCAATCCATCAGCGTATCGGTGGAGATCCCAAGCAACGAGATTCAAAAAGCTCATCCAAGCCTGTTTCAGGCTATTATTGATCTCGAGGACGCCACCCCTGGTAAACAGACATACGAACTCAACCGGGATATTGTCAAAGTACAAAATACCATCAATGTCCAGATAACGCAGATATCGCCCGGTTCCATCGAGCTGATGTTTGAGGAGATTGTTGAAAAAACCGTTCCTATTAAACCGGTTTTCATTGGCGAGGTTGCAAAAGGGTATGTCCTGGAAAAAGTGACGATGGAACCTGAAACAATTACCATCCGAGGTCCAAAATCCATCACCGAGAAAGTAGAACAACTGGAAACAAAGACAATTAATATTGAGAATATCGCCAGCCATATTGAGCAGCTGGTCCAGATTTCCCTGCCCAAAGGCGTCACCGTTATCGAACCAAAACAGGAATTCTATATTGCAAAAATCCGGATCGGCAGCGAACCGATCAATGTGAGGTTCCTCAAAATACCGATTGGTATTGTCAACCAGACCTATGTCACCCGTATTAATCCGAAGCACTTCAATGTTTTGCTCCGGGGGCCCCGTTCACTGATGGAGAACCTCTCAAAAAAGGATATTCAGGCCTTTATTGATCTCGAAGGTTTAGCACCGGCAGAATATAAAATAGAAGCTCCCACCTTGAGAATACGGCCTGAAATTAAAATCTTGAAAATCTGGCCACCCATTGATGTCTGGGTTAAAAAAGAGAGCATCGAATAATCTGCTGGTTTAATGTTGAATCCCGGAAACACCTGAAACCGTTTCAGCTAATTCAACATTGACCTCAACCACCGCATTTCAAATACATTTCCAGTGCCTCGGCATCCCGGGGGTGAATCGGCATGATGTCTTCCCAGACAGTATGTTTTTCCATGCAGAGATACAAAGGAACCTCAGGTCCAGCCTTTCTGATCAAACCAGAGATTGTTCCCAGCAGTTCCATGCGGATTTTTTTCAGATAACGCATTTTGCCGTCCTGGGCAGGGATAAATTCGTTACAGAATATTGAAATGTTTGGAAACCGCTCTTCAGCGATCTGCTTCAGGATGGGAATATAACGCAGCGTTCCCAGACTGATCCAGGCAATATGCCGGGGGGCAACATAATCAAACATCAGTTCAATTGTCCGAGCATATCCGGAGCGCCAATGGGGGTAATATATCAGGGGATCAAAATGAAACGCCACCTTATACCCCTCGGATATCATGCGCGTAGCGGCGTGCAGTCTTTTTTCCAACGGCGTCGTCTTAAATTCATTCTCCCTGATAATTTCATGGGGATTCAGGGACCAGGCAACTACAGTGCGCCCCTTGTGTTCAAGTCCTACCAGCGGGTCAACCAGATCGGTTTTTGTCTTTAATTCCAGCGTTGCATTGGGAAGGGCTGAAAACGTTTCTATCAGATAGGGGTTGACCTGAAAGATATGATCCAGCGCCAGGCTGTCAGAATGCTCACCGGTACCGACCCTGAATGGTCTCTGAGCCGCTTTTTTGATCACTGAGACAGCCTGCTCGACGATCTCTTCAACATTGAGATGAAAAACAATCAGCGGTTTGTTTAAAAATGCCTGTAAAATACAATAGGTGCATTCCAGCGGACAGTTTTCGATCAGATCGAGAACATAATAGTTACAGCAGAGGACCTCTTCTGAAAACCCCGGGCAAAGCTTGAAACCGCTGCCCTGATATTTCTTGAGAAACAAGATCTTTTTCCCCTGGGTTATGGAACAGCCCGTATCTGACAGTTCAGGAATAGCATCCGATGAATCGACAACGATCTGCTCAACATCGGCGTATTGCTGCAGAATCCTTCTACAAAATCGTAAAGCGGACACTTGGGATTCAACATAAATCCGCTCAGGTTTGTATAACATGGGGCTGCCTGTACTGAAAGTTTTTTTGGAGGGGGGGTGATGTGGCGAGCTATGGAAAAGTCCGCCAGTCTTTGCTAAAGGATTCTGTCGTGGACCGGAACCTGTCGAAATGGTGTGCATCCGTTCAATTATTGGTCTGCTTCTTCACGAATGGGCACGATCTGGGCACAATGGCCAAGATTCTCAAGTCGGGTTTTCTTAATCGGGGAGGTGGTCCGCCGAGCATCCAGAGTTCTCTGGTGATTGGATTTCAGGCACCAGTACATAGCACCACCCTGTTTTTTCAGAATACAGCGAATATTGCTTTCGAGGCAGACCTGGGGTTTCGTCAGGGTGTTCGAGTTCTGGCTGTCATCGGCCTGGACACCCGCGACCCCAATCAGTATCAACCAGAGTAGTAGTGAGAGTTTTTTAGTCATAGTACCTGCTATTTTTGTAGTAAGCCTGTTCAGGAAACCTGTATATTTTTAATTCAAAAAACATACCACTGTTTTGGCAAGTCCGATGAATCCCGATTCCGGTTTATTCCTCATTTCTATTCAGGTCAACCGGCCCCGGTATTTTTTCCCCCTTCTTATTAAACCAGTGGGTTTCGACTTCGAAATCATTTCCCGAAGAATAGTGAAACACATCGATCTGCTTTGAAGCACCATTGTTCTGTTCAGCAAAAGCATCTGTATAATACATTTCCTGCCTGGCCTTCCGGAAATATTTACTGGGGCTGTATTCGTTGAAGTATACGCGCCGCTGATATCCCTTTTCTCTAGTCGTTTTTTCAGTATAAAACGATTCCACCTTTATACCTATCTCTTTTTCATCAAAATAGATGACATTCTTTTCGATGCCGTCAATATTTAAGGGATAGAACCATTCGATTTTCGTTTTCAGACCTTTTTCCCGGTAGATGACATTATATCCGTTATATGCATCCAGAAAGTGGTTCTCGGTTTTAATAATCGCAGCATTCGTAAGAGGATCCGCAAATCGATCAAAATAGTCGATGGTTTTTTTAATCAGTGTTTCTTCAGCAAACCGGTTGGAATAGATACGTTCTTCTTTCACTTTTTTATCGAACGCGAAGTAATCGATGATCATGTCTAAACCATTCTCGACAGGATAATCGATGGTGAAGACCGTTTCTGACTTTATCTTTATTTCGTCATCGTCATAGTAAACACGAACGAATGAACCATCTTGGTTCGAAATTTCAAGCGTCCTCCCGCCAAACTCATTATTTTCGTCTATCACATCCTGATCTGCCCCGAGCGATATCCCTCCGCTCCAGACTAAAACAAGTGTAATACAAACCAACAGCAATCTTTTCATGATAAAATCCTGGATGCTTTTTCCACCGATACTGATTTTACATTTTTATCAATTGACGTTCTTTATCTTTCTAAAGGCGTGCTTTCAAGCAGTCATGACTGCCATGTTATCGATCACTTTTCAAACCCCGACCGAATAAGCGCTGGCGGCTCTTTATCAAAGGATTGATCAAATCTGCTATTTCCAGTAGGGAAACCTGCTTTCTGAAAAAATCCCGGTGACCATATTTCCTGGAAAACTCACACGCCCTCTCTTGCGATCTGTCCGTTAGAAGAAAGAGCAAAACCCATTTTGAATTAAACTGGACTGAGCGGTTGATGACGAGTGTTTACCGTATTCAGATCCAGATCCAGGAAACCGGGACGTTTAGCCATTCTATTGCGAATTGCCACCTTCTTTGAGAGCTTTTTGTCCATTCACTTTCTGTTTATGCTTTTTCCAATCCCGGTTAAAAATTCGGTTGTCTGAGAGCATCAACCTCAACCTGACACCTAAATGATCAATATTCGCTGTCAGAATCGGTGTTGTCCGCGGATATTTTTTGCAGGAACTCCCCCAACAGGCATATATATTTCTTGTTTTTTGATTCCTTACTTCGGCATTGGTAACCCAGGGCTTGCCATACTTTTTTATTAATTCCTGCAACAAGTCTTGCGGGCGATATTTGTACTTTTCATCCAACTTGCGGTAATGTGCCCGATACAGCATTTTCTCACCTGTAAAATTCAAGACCAGGATAACCTTTTGTTCCTCTATCCGCTTTCTGATCTCATACCCGCTGATAAAGCCATGAGCACCTTTGATAACTTTGATGTTGGTGATGCCGTACTCCTTGATCACCTCATCAAGATTCATATTCAATTTTAAACCATCAATATCAAAATTATAAACTTTGGCCAGCTGGGCAAAAACAGTCGTCCCCGAAACAAGAAAAACCAGGATGAATGCCATCACAACTTTCGCCGAAGTCATACCAATGACGAAGACATCTTCAGATATGGAGCGGTCATTCATTTTGTGCACGTCTATTGAGTTGCGGCGAAACAGCGTTTCAACCCTCTGACTGGAATCGGATCCCTTCCCATCAATCCCATTCTTTGTATAAACTACATACCATTACCGACTCATCCAAGCAATAGGGGGACAGGATTAATCAAAACAGCCTCATGGGCAGGTTTCTGTTTTATTGATGCTTTATACCCTTCGGCACCATTTTAGGGGAAACCTCCAGCAGTCTACCGTGAAAACAAGGCTTATTCTTTGAGCAGATCCTGCTGCATCGATTTTGTTCTCAATAGTGATAGTGGGTTTAAACTGGGCCTGATTTGCAAATTCTGATTTCTATGGTATAATCCGCTACAAATAAATATTACATAAAATCATAATGATATGTACTGTTCAGACACAGGCCTGAAAAAAGAGGTAAATCCATGAGAAAAGCGTATATTGTTATTTTTTCGGCTGTTCTGCTGGTATTCCCCCAATGGCTGTCTGCAATCAACGCAGTTGCCAGTATTAACGCCTCCGTCGGTGACGTTAAGGTCACTCGGCAGAATCGTCAGATAAACGGTAGAAAAGGGCTTATTCTGAATGATGGGGATATCATTACAACAGAAAAAAATGCCAAAGCAACGATTCTTTTTCGAGACGGTTCTGTTATTCGACTATATCAGAATACAAAATTTATTATTGAACAATCCGTGGAAAACCAGAGCGCCCACAGGGGATTTTTTAACCGGTTCAGGCTGTCGTTCGGATCCCTCTGGGGGAAATTCACCAAAAACCGCCAACGGACGGATATTAAAACACCAACTGCTACCTGCGGAATCAAGGGCACCAGTGTCGCACTTACGCAAAAAGCCACAACGCTGGATGTGAGCCTCTCAAGCGGGTCTGTGGAACTTGAGAATGAGGATGAAAAAATAGAACTGGAACCTGGCAAAATGATCGAAGGAATTACAAAAAGAGGTTCATTCAAAGAAAAAATCCGGGATATTCCCTATCGAATTCTGATAAAACCTGACACTAAAAAAATTGAACTGCCAACAGCTGGTAATACTGCAAAATTCAGTTTCACGCTTCAGATAATTGATGTTAAATCAATGCTTAATGTGTCCAAAGCAGCACGTGTTCTGATCTCGGTCCCATCTGACAAAATTGAGTTCCCCGAATCCATACGTTTAAATGCGAGGGGCTATCTGCGCGTCACGGCAACTATCAAACCTTTTCAGCAGGCCGACTATGGAAATGGCCGGATTGAAGTGACAGCGGTTGCCGAAAGTGAACGATATATGGACATCGGAACGGGTCAAACCGTTTTGACTTACGACATTCCCCAAAAAAATCCAAGGATTTTAAAAATTGATGCCAATTCCGGTGCTATAAACTAGACGAACCATCACACAAGTCCAGCGAGATCCCAATCCGGTTGCATCGATGCCGGATTCGGGATCTCCGAATATCTTTCATAATAATTCTCACCCTGCCCCGTCGTTTGGTAATATCGTCAGACATGATCGACCGAATCACCGCAATGCCCCCATCCACCAGCGATGGTTTATCCCTGTCACAAAGAGAACCGCCGCTCATCCCGTTGTAATACCTATACCCGGGTCGTTCTCCCTTCAAGCCTTCGTTCTTTCTGGCTGAGAACCGATCAAAGTGGTGATTGACATATTAAAAAAATTCTAATGGGATGAATGAAACGGCTGTCACAGAAGCCAATTCTATTGATTGCAGTGTTCAAAGAGAAATATTCAATGTCAAGTGAAGCATACACAGCAGAATCTATTGAAGTTCTGAATGGTCTGGAACCGGTAAAACAACGGCCTGGAATGTATACGGATACAACCCGACCCAACCACCTGGGTCAGGAAGTTATCGACAACAGCGTTGATGAGGCGATCGCCGGATATGCGAACCAGATTGATGTCATCCTGCATAATGACGGATCCCTGGAGGTCAGAGACAACGGCAGAGGCATGCCTGTCGATATACACCCGGAAGAACGGATTACCGGCGTTGAATTGATACTCACCCGTTTGCACGCCGGGGCCAAATTTTCAAACAAGAGTTATCAGTTTTCCGGAGGGTTGCACGGGGTTGGCGTCTCCGTTGTCAATGCTCTCTCTGCACGCCTGGAAGTCGAAATCACCCGGGGCGGTTCGGTCTACCAGATTGCCTTTGAAAAAGGGGAAAAGGTCGAAGAACTGACCGTTATTGGTTCGGCAAACCCGAAGCAATCAGGAACGACCATCCGGTTCTGGCCCGATGAAGGGTATTTCGACAGTCTGAATTTTTCATCAAAGAGCATCCGGCATATCCTGCGAGCCAAAGCGGTCCTCTGCTCCGGACTGCGCGTCACATATCTGGACACATATACCGGTATCAGGGAGGAGTGGTTTTTCGAGGACGGTCTGCAGGACTATCTCTCCGACGGACTGGCGCTTTTTCAACCGTTGCCGGACGTACCCTTTGTAGGAGATTTCCAGGGAAATGAACAATCTGCTTCCTGGGCAGTTGTTTGGCTACCTGATGATAAAGTCATCATCGCTGAAAGTTATGTTAATCTGATTCCGACAAGTCTCGGCGGAACCCACGTGAACGGGTTTCGTGCCGGTTTGACCGAAGCCATCCGGGAATTCTGTGAATTCCACAAATTACTTCCCAGGGGAATTAAACTGGCCCCGGAGGATATATGGGAACACTGTAACTATGTGCTTTCCGTCAAGATCCAGGAACCCCAGTTTTCGGGGCAGACCAAGGAGCGGCTTTCGTCCCGCCAGTGTGCACCTTTTGTCAGCGGTGTTGTAAAAGACGCCTTCAGTCTGTGGTTGAACCAGAATACGGAAATTGCGACCCAGCTGACGGATATGATGATCAGCAATGCCCAGGTCCGGCAGCGGGAGAGCAAAAAAATTGAACGCAAGAAGATCACCAGCGGACCGGCACTTCCCGGGAAACTGGCTGACTGCGTAAGCCAGGATCCAAAACGGTGTGAACTTTTTCTAGTGGAAGGAGATTCGGCCGGGGGATCCGCTAAACAGGCCAGGGATCGTCAATTTCAAGCCATTATGCCTTTGCGTGGAAAGATATTAAATACCTGGGAGATTGATTCCGCTTCCGTTTTAAAATCCCAGGAAATTCACGACATCTCTGTTGCCCTCGGCATCGACCCGGCATCCGAGAATATCGAGAGCCTGCGTTACGACAAAATCTGTATCCTGGCTGATGCAGATTCTGATGGTCTTCATATCGCAACCCTGCTGTGTGCGCTATTTCTCAGACATTTTCATGCCCTGGTGGAAGCCGGCCATATTTATATAGCCATGCCACCACTATACCGGATCGATATCGGAAACGAAGTCTATTATGCGCTTGATGATGAAGAGAAGAGAGGATTGCTGGATCGTTTTACCGCTGAGAAGAAAAAAGGGAAGGTCAATATTCAACGTTTCAAAGGCCTGGGAGAGATGAACCCGATGCAGCTGAGGGAGACCACCATGGCACCTGAAACACGTCGGTTGCTGCAATTGAAAATTGAATCCGCTATTGACGCGTTCAGTACCATGGAACTGCTTCTGGGGAAAAAGAAAACTGCTGAACGGCGCACCTGGCTGGAAGAGAAAGGCGCTCTCATTGACCGTTGAAGAACGGCCCCCCAATAACCCAATATCCAAAACTGATTTTCCCTTGGCCATTTCCCCCATAAGCATTCCCAAAGGAGGGACTTCCAAAACAGATCCCTGTTTGGCCATCACATCACCTTCAAAAACGACTTGAAAGGAATGAGTCAATGACTGAAATTTCGACGCTGAATACCGAAGGAATTGAACAGATCCCGATATACGACTTTTCAGAACGCGCTTACCTGGAATATTCCATGTATGTCATTCTGGACCGGGCACTTCCCCATATCGGAGATGGACTCAAACCTGTCCAAAGACGCATTGTCTATGCCATGTCAGAGCTGGGGCTGGGATCCACCGCCAAGTTCAAGAAATCAGCCCGTACGGTTGGGGATGTTCTGGGGAAATTCCATCCCCATGGAGACACAGCCTGCTATGAAGCCATGGTGCTCATGGCACAGCCCTTCTCATATCGCTACACGCTGATCAATGGACAGGGCAACTGGGGTGCGCCAGACGATCCGAAGTCTTTTGCAGCGATGCGTTACACGGAATCCAAGTTAACCGCCTATGCAAATATTCTCCTGGATGAACTGAAGCAGGGGACGGTGGAATGGAAAGCCAATTTTGATGGGACACTGCAGGAACCGACTGTCCTGCCGGCTCAACTGCCAAACATTCTCTTGAACGGTGCTGCAGGTATTGCCGTAGGGATGACGACCGACATTCCGTCACATAATCTCAGAGAAGTCGTCAATGCCTGTATTTACCTGTTAAAAAAACCAAACGCAACGCTGGAGGAGCTCTTTCAATTCATCAAAGGTCCCGATTTCCCGACCGAAGCGGAGATTATATCGTCTCCGTCCGAAATTCTGGAAGCCTACCGTAAAGGCACCGGCAGCTTGAGAATGCGAGCGGTCTTTCAACAGGAAAATGGGGATATCGTTATTACAGCGCTGCCCCATCAGGTATCCGGATCAAAAATTCTGGAACAAATTGCCGCTCAGATTCACGCCAAAAAGCTCCCCATGGTTGCCGACCTGAGGGACGAATCCGATCATGAAAGCCCAACCCGTCTGGTTATCGTTCCCCGCTCCAACCGGGTGAATGTTGAGCAGTTGATGAAGCATCTCTTTGCGACAACCGATCTTGAAAGAACCTATCGAATCAATCTGAATGTCATCGGTCTGGATGGCCGTCCACAGGTAAAAAACCTCACTGCCATGTTGCAGGAGTGGCTGACGTTTCGAACCGGGATTGTTCAAAAACGATTGCAGTACAGACTGGAAAAGGTCAAAGAGCGGCTTCACCTGCTGGAAGGGTTGATGATCGCTTTTCTTAACCTGGACGCGGTGATCCGGATCATACGCAACGAGGATTATCCCAAAAAAGTCATCCAGAAAACCTTCAACCTCTCCGATTTCCAAACTGAGGCCATTCTGGAACTGCGGTTGCGCCAATTGGCCAAACTGGAAGAGCATAAAATCAAGGAAGAACAGGACAATCTGTCAAAAGAGAGAAACCAGCTGGAAAACACATTGGGCTCCGAATCGAATATCAAAACATTGATTCGAAAAGAGCTGGAAAAAATAGCCAAAAACTATGGCGATGACAGACGCTCACCGGTAGTCAAGCGAGAAACCGCAACTGCCTTGACGGAATCCGAGCTGTTACCCACTGAATGGGTCACAATTATTCTCTCAAAAAAGGGCTGGATTCGATCAGCAAAGGGATATGACATCGATGAGCAAAAACTGAACTTCAAAACCGGAGATGAATTAAAGGCCGTCTCAACCGGCCGCAGTAACCAGCAGGTCGCGATTCTGGATTCGCGCGGCCGCAGCTATTCGCTTTCGATTCGAAGTCTCCCTTCAGCCAGAGGACATGGAGAGCCGTTGACAGGTCGTCTGGCCTCTCCACCTGCTGTATCCTTTGAATGGATTGCAGCGGGAGATCCCGATGAATCGGTTGTTCTGGCCAGTAATCTTGGTTATGGATTCATTTGTCAATTTGGAGATCTATTCAGCAAAAACCGAAATGGGAAAACGGTGCTGGTTTTCCCGGACAGCGCCAAACCAATGCCGATACAGATATTGAATGATGTGAAAACCGACTCTCTCGTCGCCATCAGCAATGAAGGCAGAATGCTGATTTTCCAGGTTTCTCAGTTACCTGTTCTGGCACGGGGAAAGGGCAACAAGATAATTCAAATCTTTCCGGAGAAAGGTGAGTTCCTGTCAATGATCGCAGTACTGCCTGTCAATCACAATTTAATCCTGCATTCAGGTATGAAAAACCTGACGTTGAGACCCGATAATCTGGCTGGTTATATCAGCGACAGAGGGCGACGCGGACAAAAATTACCCAAGGGATATCGGCAGCCGGATCGGCTGGAAATAAAGGAAATCAACCTTCTGCTCTGATCAGGATCAATATGGATCAACCCCTTTTTCAGCTGGATGTGCTATCTTTTGGAAATAATACGCACTTGCTAACTTTAATGCTAACAAATCCGGAGACCTGCCATGACAGTCCATATCGCTGACCACCCACTGATCAAACACAAACTCGGGCTCATGCGAAAGAAAACTCAATCGACAAAGGATTTCAGAGATCTGTCCAATGAAATTGCCCGCCTATTGACATATGAAGCCACCAAAGACCTGAAAACGGAACCCAAAATGATTACTGGATGGGCCGGTCCTGTGGAAGCCGAATTCATCAAGGGGAAGAAGATCACCATCGTTCCCATCCTGCGAGCCGGTCTTGGTATGATGGATGGCGTCCTTGACATGATCCCATCCGCGAAAGTCAGTGTTGTTGGTTTCTATCGAAATGAAACAACCTTGAAACCCGTTGAATACTACGTCAAACTGGCAAAAAACATCCATCAGAGAACCGCCCTCATTCTGGATCCGATGCTGGCCACCGGCGGAACCCTTATTGCCACAATTGCTTCGCTGAAAAAGGCGGGGTGTAAAAGCATCAAGGGACTCTTCCTGGTCGCTGCACCAGAAGGTCTGCGCCGCGTTGAAGAAGCCCATCCCGATGTTGATATTTATATAGCCAGTATTGACGAAAAACTGAATGACATCGGTTATATTATTCCAGGACTCGGTGATGCCGGGGACAAGATATTCGGGACAAAATAGCATCGCTGAATCTGCCCATGGGTTCAATCCTGTGACAGTGATATGAAATCGGTTATCATAGACACATCATCCGCCATCCTTTTGTTTAAATCGGAATTGATAGCACAACTGGTCAAAAGCTACAGGACCTTGATCACCGTCTCGGTTTATGATGAATTGACGAAACAGGGATACGCGGGGTCAGATAAATTTCGTCGACTGTGTAGCAGAAAGCAGATTCAAATATTAACCGCTCAAAAGGATACAGTTCCCGAAAAACAAAAATACCCCGAACTCCCTGCATTGAACAGGGGAGAAAGGGATACGATCACACAACAAATACTCGGTGCGGCGGACTTCATTATTATTGACGACGGACGGGCCCTGAAATATTGCAAAAAGGTGGGACTTCCCTTCATCAATGCGCTGCTGTTTCCCCGTATCCTTTTTCAAAACCGATCCATATCAGAAGCCGAGTACCACCATAAGATGGCAGAAATTATCCAATACGGCCGATATTCGAAAAAAATCATCCATATTGCGTCAACGTTTTCTGATCAAGCCATACAACCATTTCTACCAGGCAATAATTGATTGATGGGTTGGATTAGTAACCAACCTGCGGATTGTCCGCCTGTTTATTACCGATTATCCATAAACCCCATCCGAATGGTCGATTCAGCGCCATTCAAGATTAAGGCTGTTTGAATGATGCAGAAGGACTGGAACGAACTGACGGACAGAATCAACGGGGCACTCTGTAAGGATCAACACGTCTTGAATCGGTTCCTGAAAAATCTGCCCCATCCAACTGCCGACTCTTTTGAAACAGGGCTGAAAAAACTCCTGGACAGGTTGACCCGGTCTGAAGATCAGGTGCGTAAGAGAGCTGCCAGTTGTCTGACCATTCAATATCCCCCTAATCTCCCCATTGTTCAGAAAAAAGAAGAGATTCAAAAAGCCATCCTTACGAACCAGGTGGTTGTCATCAGCGGCGAAACAGGTTCCGGCAAGACCACGCAGATTCCCAAAATGTGTCTGGAAATCGGCCGGGGACTGCGAGGCAAGATCGGATGTACACAACCCCGTCGAATTGCAGCCACCTCTCTGGCCGCACAAGTCTCCCGGGAACTCAATACAGAAACAGGGGCCGCGGTTGGATACAAGATCCGATTCTCTGATCAAACCCGGAATGAGACGTTAATTCAGTACATGACCGATGGTATCCTGTTGGCCGATGTGCAGAATGATCGGTTTCTGAACAGCTACGATACTATCATTATCGATGAAGCCCATGAAAGAACGCTCAATATCGATTTTTTGCTGGGATATTTAAAGCAGTTACTTCCAAAAAGACCGGAATTGAAGCTGATTAT
Source organism: bacterium (assembly GCA_018830885.1). Classification (GTDB taxonomy): domain Bacteria; phylum SAR324; class SAR324; order XYD2-FULL-50-16; family XYD2-FULL-50-16; genus JAHJRI01. The sequence continues at coordinate 42,878 of JAHJRI010000217.1, forward strand.
CACTTCTGCCACCATCGATGTGGAGAAGTTCTCAAAATCCTTTCAGCTACTTGCGACACCGGATTCAGAGCATCGACAACTCTGGAATGATACCATCTCCCCTTCGCGGGCAGACCTATCCGGTGCTCCCATTATTGAGGTCTCCGGCAGAATGTACCCTGTGGAGACGAGATATTCCCCCATCGATGAGATAATTGAGGAACAGGGCGAAATAACCATGATCGACCTCGTCAGAGACGCCGTCGAGGAGATTCTTACGGAATCATCTGAGGGGGATATCCTGGTGTTTATGTCTGGGTTTCAGGAAATTAAAGAAGCGTCAGACCGGTTAAGCTATCTTCAGGATGAAGATTTCTGGGTTCTGCCTCTGTACGGCCGGCTGACAAAATCAGAGCAGGACCGTATTTTCCAGTCGACTCAAGAACGAAAGATTATTATCGCAACTAATATCGCCGAAACGTCAATTACCATTCCGGGGATTCGGTATGTAGTCGACACCGGCCGGGCCAGAATCAGCGAATATAACACACGCTCAGGAACCAAGGGGCTGCCGGTGAAACCAATCTCCCAGAGCAGTGCCAATCAACGAAAAGGGCGTTGCGGGCGACTGAGTAACGGTATTTGCATTCGTTTGTATTCACAGGAGGATTTCCTCTCCCGGCAGGAGTTTACCACACCGGAAATTCAACGATCAGATCTGGCAGAAGTAATTCTACGTATGTCAGCCATGAAATTGGGCGACATTTCGTCCTTCCCCTTTATCGACCCCCCTGAGTCAGCTCAAATCAGGGCCGGTATCCGTTCCCTGAAAGAACTGGGGGCAATTGACGAACGGAAACGATTGACAGCCATCGGCAAGGAAATGGCATCCCTGCCGGTCGATCCGCTGACTGCCCGGATGATATTGCAGGCAAAGAAAGTAAACGTCCTCTATCCCGTGCTGATCATCGCCTCGGCCATATCCTGCATGGATCCCGTGGAAAGACCTGAAGACAAAAGGACACAGGCTGATCAGCTGCATGCCCGGTTTCGATCGGAAGAGTCGGATCTGATGACAATCTTGAACCTTTGGGAACATTATCACACCACCCTCGATAATTTAAAAACCCAGGGGAAAATGCGGAAATTCTGTAAAAAAAACTTCCTGTCATACAATCGGATGCGGGAGTGGCGGGATATCCACAGCCAGCTGGTGAATATTGTCACCGAAAAAAGCTGGTCTCATACCCGCCCCGATAACTGGGACTATGATGCCATTCACTGTAGTATTCTCTCCGGGTACCTGACCCATATTGCGCGAAAAAAAGACAAGCGGGTATATGAAGGGGCAAAAAACAAGGAACTCTACATTTTCCCCGGATCAGGGCAACGCAAGCGCCATCATGAGTGGATCGTAGCCATTGAACTGATAGAAACGTCAAAACTGTTTGCCCATCGGGTTGCAAAAATACAACCCGAATGGCTGGAGTCCCTGGCCAGTCATCTCTGTAAAAAGCATTGGTCAGAGCCCTGGTGGGACCAGAAGAACCTGCGCGTCGTTGCATCGGAAAAAGTGACCCTTTTTAGTTTTACTATCGTCGAAGAAAGACCTGTGAACTACGGTCTGATAAACCTGGGATTGGCTAATACCGTTTTCATCAGGGAAGCACTGGTCGAGGGCAGACTGCCGACAGCCTTCCCGTTTCTGAAGCACAACCGCGAACTGATCGATGCAATCCGCAAAATGGAAAACCAGCAGAGAAAGCGTAATATCCTGATCAGTCCGGAAAAAATGGAAGCATTCTATCAGCAACGAATCAGCGGGGTCTCATGTCTGGATGATCTTAAGCAGCTGATCAGAAAAAATGGCGGGGATCAGTTTCTGTTCATGACCCGGGAGAACCTGCTGGTGCAGGACCCGGATAACAATGACGATCAATTCCCGGACCATCTGGTAATCGGTGGAAAGAAATGCACGCTGCATTATGTTTTTGAGCCTGAAAGCATTGAGGATGGTGTTACGATCGAACTGCCATGGTCGCTTCTGAACTCTCTACACGAAGCCCCATTTGAATATCTGGTTCCGGGCCTGTTGCTGGAGAAGGTTTTCTGGCTGCTTAAAAGTTTGCCCAAACCCTTGCGGAAAAAGCTGTTTCCGATTCAGGAGATCGCCCATCGGGTTTGGGATAACTTAATATCAACCCGGTATTCATCAGATCAAACAGAAGGTCAGCGGCCTGAAAAACACGAATTTTATCATCAGCTTTCCGAAACGCTGTTCAAGACAACACGGGTCCATATTGAGCCCGAAACCTGGGATCGGGAAAACCTGCCGGATTATCTCAAAATGAATTTTCGCTCCCGCCAGCCGAAGACAGGGAGGATTTTCCAGGGACGGACCCTTTCAACGATTCAAAATGGCAACATTAAGAAAAATGATGCCTGGGATACACTGATTAAGCCCCATGAAAGAAGTGGCATCGAAACATGGGATTTTGGTCCGCTGCTGGAAGAAGTTCAGCTCAGCGTAGGCGGGGATGTCCCCATCTGGGGATACAGGACCCTGATCGCAAAGGATGGTGAGCTCAGCCTCTCGTTGAGCAAGACCCTTGTCGATGCAGAAGCACAATCCAATCAGGGGGTCACGGTATTGCTGGAAAAAGCGTTGGGTAAAGAGATCAGCTGGCTGTTCCAGGAGTTGCGTTTTCCCCCTGAGACCTTGTTTCAGTTTCAAAACCTGCAAAACAAAGAATCTGACATGTCCATTAGCTTGTTGCAGAAAAAAATGGGCACACGACCAAAGAAACAAAAAAAGGATTTCCACGCCGAGTTCCAGCAGAAGGTGTATGAAATGGTTTGCCAGGGACTCCTTGGATACACAGGAGAGCTGATTTTAACAGAAAAGTCATACCGGAAGCGATTGGAAACCATCAGAAAAGAGCTACAGGGTTTGGGAAGCAGAGTCGTTGAGTGGATTAAGGAGACGCTGGCAACCCACCAGACACTGCAGATTGAACTGCTGAGCAAACGCCCCCGGCAAAGCCTTGCCGTTTGGGATGCCCTGGCGGAAGAACTGCAATTCTTCTTTACTGATGCATGCTTGACCGAAATTCCATTTGACCAGTGGCGACATGCCGCCAGAATTCTGCGTTCCTATCTGAGGAGAGTGGACAAAGCCGTCCTTGACCCCTCAGGTGAAGAAAAGAAACACGACATCACAGATCCCTATCAGAAAAAATCAAGGGACCTCTGGCAATCCTGGGAGACATTGACCGTAAAAGAACTATGGTTGGCAAAACGGTTCCGCTGGATGGTTGAAGAATTTAAAGTTTCAATTTTTTCTCAGGATCTCAAAACAGCTTTTCCTATTTCAGCCAAACGTCTGGATCGGTATTTTGAAACCCATTTTCAAAAATCTTCTTAAATTTCGAAATACGAATACCAGGAAAAGCCCATTCGACTGATAAAGAAGGCCTTGATCACCATTTTGAATTTTGGTATGCTGCATTAAAATTGCGCTCTCATAACTGATTGATTCAAAAGGAATCGACCAAACCCGGCTAGCAGGGAAGCCGTCTGGATGGTTCAACCGCGTTTTTCAATTTGTTGACCGATACTCACCCATATGTCCAAAGACAGCAGGAGGTTTGAATGATAAAGATCCTTATAGTTGATGACGATCCCCTGCTCATTGAACTGATAAGTGAGATTCTTGCCTCTTTTGACTACGACACAGAGTTTATTACCAGACCTAAATTTCTCTACAGTGTTCTTGAAAGCAAGAAATTCGACCTGATCCTCATGGATTATTACATGCCGGAAACGGATGGTGTTACACTGCTGAAGGATCTGAAAAAACATCCCGTTTACAAAGACATTCCGGTCATCATGCTAACCAGTGAAATTGATGATCAATTACTTGCCAAATGTTTTGAGAATGGGGCAGAAGACTTTATTAACAAACCCATCAGCGAGCTGGTACTCTATTCAAGAATCAATTCGGTTATCAGCAACCAGAATAATTTGAAAAAGATCCAGAGTCAAAACGACGAACTGGAAAACATGCTGCAGACCGTTAAAAAATACTCCTCTGAACTCCAAAATGAAATTGTGGCAAAAGATCATGCCCTTAACTTACTGAAAAGCACATTCGACGGCATCGCCGAGGGCGTTATCACACTCGATTCCCACTTTATTGTTAAAATGATCTCTGCTAAAGCCAGACAGATCCTGGAACTCAGTGAAGAAGAGGCATTAGGCAAGCCCGCGGCGTCGCTTTTGGGGGCTGCCATCGCAGGACCCAACGGTCTGATCATGGATTGCGTCAACAGCAGAGCGGGCATTTCAGGGGCACAAACCCAGTTACTCTGCCCGTCCGGATCCATCATCCCGGTTGGCATCTCCATTACACCCCTCCAAAAGTCTGCATCGAATGCCAGCTGGCTCTTGTTTTTCCGGGACAGAAGAGAAGAGGAGCAACTGGTCCGGGAAAAGTTCAATGTTGGAACCTTTGGTAACATGATCAGCTGTGATCTGAAAATGAAAGAGATTTTTCTGCTGATTGAAAGTATTGCAACCAGTAACGCATCTGTTTTGATCCAGGGAGAGAGTGGCACAGGAAAAGAACTGGTCGCACTGGAAATCCACAACAGAAGCCGACGGGCACAAAAACCGTTTAATGCTGTCAACTGTGCCGCCATTCCCGCAAATTTGCTTGAAAGCGAGTTTTTCGGTCATGAAAAAGGATCATTTACCGGTGCACACCAATTGAAGAAAGGGCGATTCGAACTTGCTGATGAAGGCACGCTGCTTCTGGATGAAGTCAGCGAAATTCCCCTTGAACTTCAGGGTAAACTGCTGAGAGCGCTGCAGGAACAGGAATTTGAAAGGGTCGGGGGTGTAAAAACGGTCAAGGTTAATGTCCGCATCATTGCCGCTACCAATAAAAATCTCTGGCAGATGGTCCAGGACCAGCTTTTCAGAGAGGACCTCTATTATCGACTGGACGTGGTATCGATTAATCTTCCGCCCCTCAGAGACAGACTTCAGGATGTTTCACTGCTCATCACCGCCTTCATAGAGCGGCTAAATAAAAGTGAACAGAGAGAAGTCAAAAGCTTTTCCACCAATGCCATTCAGAAACTGGTTCACTATTCATGGCCGGGGAATATCAGGGAGCTCTACCATGTGATTGAATATGCCTTTGCTGTCAGCAAGGGGAGTATCCTGCACAGTGCACATCTCCCTGAAAAAATCCTCAAGGGCACATTGAAAGAGGATAAACCGGACGCACCGCCTGTTCAGAACGAGAAAGAGATGATCTTGCGGGCACTGGAACAAACCAATTTCCGCAAGGGAAAAGCTGCTGCGCTTCTGGGTGTGTCTCCCAATACCCTGTACCGAAAACGAAAAAAGTACAGTATTTAACCGGCGCAAAAAGACTGGAAAATCTGTAATCGCGCTTACATTCCATCTCCAAACCCAATGTCCCATTCCCCAGATAAAAAAATGAATATTGCCTTTCTGGCTTCCCATGGCGGAAGTAACATGCAGGCCATCATTGATGCTGTCAAGCTCGGTCGCATCAACGCCAACCTGGTTGCGGTCATCAGCAATAACTCGGGCTCTATGGCTTTAAAAAGAGCAAAAAAAGAAAACATACCTTACTATCATGTCAGCAATCTGACCCACGGCACTCCCGAGGAGATGGATGCCGGCATCGTCTCAATCTTAAAAACCAGCGGGGCAGACCTGGTGGTCCTGGCAGGTTACATGAAGAAAATCGGAGACAGGACCCTTGAAGCTTTCAAAGGCCGGATACTCAATATCCATCCTGCACTCCTGCCAAAATTCGGTGGCCAGGGATTGTATGGAAAACGGGTTCACGAAGCGGTACTGAAATCTGGAGACCCGGTTACGGGCGTCACCATTCACCTTGTGGATGAAAAATACGATACCGGACCTATCCTGGCACAGGAGCAGGTCGCTGTTCTAAAAGACGATACCATCGATTCCCTGGCTGAAAGGGTGTTAAAAAAGGAGCATACCCTGTATGCGGAAACCATCGCGAAAATTATCTCCAGGGAGATCCTGCTTCCAGACACCTAACCCGGTGTATTCTCTGCAGCTGGAGCTTCGCAGCGACATGTCAGAGCAACAGCTCCCCCTGTGCAACGAGTTCTGAAAACTTTAACCGACAGGCAGATGCAAAATCTTCAGGGTAATGGCCATTGATCCAGCGGAGTTGGGCTTCACTGAAAGCGCCAGGGGATTCCGGCAGTTTTGGCAAAAAGGCGTACAATAGCCGTTGATCCGCATCATCGGTATCAAAAGATTTTGGATACTCGATGGTCGTTATCAATCTTGCACCCAAACCAGCGAGAACTTTCACGGCGATCAGCATGGCAC
>JAHJRI010000218.1 GCA_018830885.1 bacterium
ATCCCGGCTGACGAACTGGAAACCATCTTCGAAAAATTTACCCAGAGCAGCCGCACGAAAACCGGGGCAGGAGGGACCGGCCTGGGGCTGGCCATCTGCCGTGAAATCATCGAAGCCCATCACGGTAAAATCTGGGCGACAAACAATCCTGACGGCGGGGCTACTTTCAGCTTCTACATTCCCCTGGACCCCGCCCTGGAATAGTCCGGTATGGTGTCGGAATTCTCCCGCCAGTGAGGTCGGACCATGGGATTCTAATGGGATTGCCACTTTCAATATCAGATCGTTTGTTGTATTCTCCAGATTGTGCTCGGATAGGTGTGGCATCGACCACCAATGCTTCAGCACTTGTTAAACCATCGTCTTGCTGTTTATGGGTATCCCGATATCTGCCATCGGGCTTGCGGTCATCAAAATGGTTATCCCTTGCCTGATACCGTTATCAATTCTATTGAAGGCCTCATCCATCATAAAATCATCAAGGACTTTTCATGAAGCATAGATTTAATATCAATATGATATTTTACTATATCTCATTCCTGTTACTGCTCGTGGCAATGGTCTCGATCATCAGTCTGTTCCAGTTGGGGGGCGCCATCGATATTATTTTAAAGGAAAATCTGCCGTCTGCCATCGCAGGGGAAAAGATGTCCGAAAGCCTGACCCAGATTCATCTGCTGATCCTGGAAAATCAAGGCCATATCACCAAGGAATTTGACAGTGATATCAATGCCTCGGTCGATGATTTCACCGACTCTCTCATTAAAGCCAAACACAACATCACTATCAGTGGAGAAAGCGACATCATCAAAGAGATTGAAACGGGTTTCAAAAGATACCGGGAGACCATCGGCATGTTGAAAGACCAGGATTTTAACAGCAACACCAAGTATGCCCTCTCAGACCTGTTTCGCAAGAATATTGACCTGATCAAACAACTCATATCCATCAATAACCAGGCGATTATCACCGCTGATGAAACCGCCAAAACACTGGCCAAGAATAGATCCATCTGGATGATATTTTTGGCCTTGGTCGGTTTTGTCTCTGTCTTTTATCTGATCCGCACCATACAGAACAAATTCTCCGACCCCATCAGTGAAATGCTGTTGAATCTGCGACGGGCCAATTTTGGGGATCACCATGTGCGGCTCAAGAAACGGGATGGGGAATTGGGAGAACTGGCAGAGCATATCAACAGCCTTCTGGATTCAAAAAAAACCGATCAGTCCAGCACGCTCAATTATGCCTTTGAACAGAGAGACCTCTTATCCGCCCTGGTGGAGATCAATCCGGATCCGCTGTTTGTCTTTGATGTGGGGTATCGGATGGTTCTGGCCAATGAAAAGGCCAGAAATATCCTGCGACACGACCACACTCAAAACCTGGAGGAAAGAATCTGCACGTTCATCAAACAACCTGCGGGACCCGCCATTGATCTGAACGGCGCACAATACGCCCCAAAGGTTTCCGTTCTGAGGGACCGGGGGTTTACTAAAATCGGGTACACCATCCGTTTATCGGAATCCAGAGCATGAGACCCATTTTCCGCAAACAGCACGGTCTTTCGATCAAGGTAACATCCATCCTGTTGCTGCTCGTCCCCATCATCAATATCTCTTTTCTGATGGCATCCAATCAGGAAGGGATTCTCGGGGTCAGCGGAGAAATGACACCGGCAGGAGTCGCCCTGTTTGCCGGAATAACCGGGGTCATCATCGTGGCCGCGTTCCTCTATGGCAGAAGCAGGATACTTTTCAGGATTCTTGTTTCCGCCGTTTGTATCGTCATTCCGATTGTTTTCACCGTGATCGATCCCCGAAACTATGTGCTGCAAACCGTGATCATCGCAACCTCCCTCTTTTTCCTGTTATACTTCATCTATTATGAAAGAGCCATCGAGGACCACGGAAAGGAGGTGACGCGAGCCCTGATTCTGCACAATCTGATGCTCCTGTTCGTGATTGTGATCTCCACCAAATTCAGTCTTTTGAATATCGCCTGGAATCGCTATTCGATTCTGGTTTACCTGATGATTTATATTGGGTTTACACTGTATGACGAAAATTCTGACAGGGATATTAAAAACCGGAAGCGATATACGGGGATCCTGATCGGTGCGGTTTTGATCACAACCACCTATTTTGTTTTTGAAGAACTCAATTTTTTACTGACCTTCTTTTATCTGGTCTTTCTGCTCTATTTCCAGCTCCATGATCTCAAGTTTGATCGATTTCTGATCGACCTGTTGTTTGAAAATCCATACAAACTGCTGATCAGCAGTTTTGCCCTGATCGTCTTTTTGGGATCCCTGCTGCTTTCAATGCCGTTTTCCGACAGTGGAGGAATCGGGATCACCTACAGTGACAGTTTGTTTACCGCCACCAGTGCTGTTTGTGTCACAGGTCTGGTTGTACTGGATACATACCGGGATTTTTCGATCATCGGCCAGGGAATCATTCTGGCCCTGATCCAGATCGGCGGACTGGGGATCGTTACCATTATGACCTTTGTCAGTATTCTCCTGGGGCAGACCATTGGTATCAGCAAAGAATATGTTGTGGGGGAAATTGTCGGGAGCGGAAGACCAAAACTGGTGTATGATCTGATCAAGTTCGTCGTTCTGACCACACTGATTGTTGAAGCCGTTGGCAGCGTTATCCTGACAATCGCTTTTCAGCTTCAGGAAAAAAACTGGCTCCTGTCCATCTGGAAAGGGGTGTTCCACGCCGTCAGCGCCTTCTGCAATGCCGGGTTTGCTCTACAGAGTGACAACCTGGCAGCATACAACCAGACATACTGGATTCCCCTCACGATCTGCTGCCTGATCATTACCGGTGGCCTGGGCTTCCCTGTCATTTCATTGCTGTTTGACAGTTTAACCAGAAAAACGGAATCCAAAAGAACCCCTATTCTGGTCAGTGTCTCCCTCCTGACCACCGCGGGCTTGCTGATTTCAGGGTATCTGTTGTTCCTGGTGGGTGAATACAATGGCAGTCTGGCCGGTCTGACGGCATCCCAGAAACACCTGAATGCCTTTTTTCTCTCGGTGACTGCACGGACAGCCGGTTTTAACACCATTGACATGAACCTGCTGTCGGGAAGCTCGATTTTGATCCTGTGGGTGCTCATGTTTATCGGCGCAGGCAGCTGCTCGACAGCAGGGGGTATCAAGGTGACCACCCTGGGGGTTTTACTGGCCACGATTGTTTCCTTTATCAAGGGTCGATCTGAAACCATTCTCTTTAAAAAGCGACTGCCATCCCTGCTGGTAAAAAGGTCCATTGTGCTGTTTCTCACATCGGTCAGTCTGATCTTCTTTATTGCGATCCTTCTGCAACTCAGCCAGAAGCTGTCACTGTCCGAGACAATGTTTGAAACCATATCCGCATTCGGCACCGTGGGGTTATCCCTGGGAGCCACAAGCAAGCTGGATGATTTTGGTAAATTCCTGATCGTTATTGTGATGTTTATCGGTCGAGTCAACATATTAACGTTCATTTCACTTTTTGTAGCAACCAGGGAGTCGTCGGTTCAATATCCTGAAGAATCCCTTATGATCGGTTAAGAGAGGTAACCCATGGGAAACCGCATTGCTGTAATCGGCCTGGGCAGTTTCGGCCTGCATGTCGTCAAGGCGCTGGCAAATCAGGATTTCATCGTCATCGCCATTGATAAACTCAAAGAGTCTGTTGAGCAGATAGCAGATATTGTCAGTCAGGCCCTGATTATCGATTCAACCAATGAAGATGCCTTGAGTGAGATCAGATGGAACGAAATTGATATTGCGATTGTGGCCATCGGCGACCCCAATCTGGAGGCCAGCATTGTCACCGTCACCCTGTTGAAACAGTTTGGTGTCCGGAGAATCATCAGCCGGGTCAGCTCTCAATTGCACAGCCGCATCCTCAAACAGGTCGGCTCTGATGAGATCATCAACCCGGAAAAGGATATGGCCGGCATGCTCGTGAACCGACTGGCCATGAGAAATGTGATCGACATGCGATTTTTTGACGAGGAGAACGTCATCAGCGAATTTATTCCACCTGCCAGCTTCATCGGCAAGACCCTTTTGGAGCTGGATTTGAGAAAAAAACTGAACATCAATATCGTTGCCATCAAACGGTTCCCGGAAGAAAGGACCGACCGCAGCAATCCCCGCTTGATCGCAAATCCCTCTGCCAATGATATGGTGACCAAGCGGGATGTTCTGGTGGGGATCGGGAAAAAAGATGATTTCGATAAGATCAGTCAGTACTAAGGTGGAAGTCTCTCTCGATCGATTGATTATTGATTGTATCGATTCACCCATTTTATGGATCCGAGTGAACCAGGACCTGTATGCAATTGAACACATTCTCGACGGTCATTCATGGCTGTCTTCCGAGGGCGGTCGTTACCATCTCCGTCCGGGCGAAGCTGAGGCACGCCCAAACCGTTCAATCGCAACCAGATCGCGACGCCCTTGGCAAGATACATACTGAGCTGTAACTATTTTTCAAACAACCTGTTTTCTGGACCTTGAGTCCGTTGCAGGTTCGTTTTCGGATTAGACATGGTGGGTTTGATCAAAAAAGGACTGGTTGAAATTGAAAGAAGACGGGCCCGGTCTGCCGTGCCCGATTTCAAACTGGCCCAGCAGGTTCTCAATGGTGATATCCAGTCATTCGACCAGCTTACGGAACGGTATCAGGATCAGGTCTACCGGTTCATCTTAAAACATGTCCCTTTAGAACAGGCAGAAGATCTGGCACAGGAAACGTTTATCAGTGTGTATGAAAACCTGGGGCAATTCAAGGGGGATTCAAAATTTTCGACCTGGATGTATGGCATTGCCATCAACAAAATCAGAAACTATTTGAATCGCACACCTGAGCGCCGCTATCGACATGATTCCGTCGACATTCTCCCGGAAAGACAATCCCGCGAAGCCTCGCCATTGGATCGCCTGGAACAGATCCAGCAAGTAAAATACCTGTTGGACCAACTACCCCAGGATCTAAAGGAGGTAATTATTTTCGTTTCGCTGGAAGAGCTTTCCTATGAAGAAACAGCCAAAGCGATGAATATTCCCGTCGGCACAGTCCGCAGCAAAGTCTTTCGAGCTCGACAGATGATGAAAGACAAAGCAAACGAACTGGAACTGTAAAATCATTGTGAACTTTTTCTTTGTTCATGTTACTAAATGAGCAGAAGCATCATGACACCCTTTCATCACCCTTACCTAACATCTGGAAAACATTTGTCATGGCAGAAACCGCAAAACCAGAACAATCCTGTGATGATATCGCCTTTCTGATCAGTAGAAACATGGATGGGGACCTGAATCGTATTGAAACCCTCCAGTTATACGAGCATCTGGCTGCATGCGACTCATGCAGGACGCTGATGCGTCAGATGTCTGCCCTGGGAAGATCGATGGATAGACTAAGAACCCACTATCAGGGATATTCCCCCAGCAATAAGTTAACGCAATCCATTCATGATACCATTTCGAAACAGAAAAAACGTCACCCCTCGGACTCCCCCCACCTTACTCTGATGCAAAAGCTGCGGACGCGGTCATTTTTTTCAATTCTGTTCAAACCGGCCTTTGGAATCCCGGGAACGCTGGTTGTTCTGGGTTTTACTATTTTCATGGGGTGGCAGGGGGTGTTTCAGCAATCAACGCCTGCAGAACGACTGATTGTGCATGATATCCCTCTCCGTTCGGCTGAAGACAGGGTAAACTGGAACCAGCAATACACCATCCCGCCGTCCCGGATGATTCGCCTGAACATTCGTCAATCCAATCAGGAACCCTATTTTTTTCAGGTCTCGTCTGCGCAGCCCGTCGGTTATTCTGTGACCCACAATCAGGACATCCAGGACGCCAGAGATCTGCAGAGAATGGATCTGCAGGGAATTCAGTATCTCATTCTCAGGTATCCCCAACTACAGGATACGGTCAATATTTACAATCGGGGAAACCATCCGATTTCATTAAAAACATACTCAAACAGTCCACAGGCCATGCAGGCCAATTTTAAATAGCCCGCGGGGCCTCGCCCCCGAAATCGAAACCGGCAGACTGACCCACCCCCTCTGTCAGCGGAAAAATAATTCAACTTTTTTCCCCCTTCCTGGAACTTTCTGGAATCATCCCGTTACATAAAAGATAGAGACACAAATTAACACTGATGCTCAGTGTCATTCAACAGTCAGATGAATATAAACACACGAGGTAAATTATGAACGAGATGCAACTTTCAAGGAAACCGAACATGTTACCAGTTCGGAAATTTGTCAATCCCAGGCCCCTGATGATCAGAGTCGTCCTGATGGTTTTTCTGTCGTTCCTGTGGGTTTCCGGGGCCTCTGCCGATCAAACCGGACTAGCCAGCCTGCGCAATCTGGGAAATGATTTTGCCAATATTGTGAAAGATGTTTCACCCGCCGTGGTATTCATCAAGGTGGAACAAAGGGTGGATAACCAGTCGGCCCTGACTGGAGGGGGCGCGGCTCCCAACGACCCCTTCGGTCTGTTCAATGACGAATTCATGCGCCGGTTTTTCGGACCGCAATACCGTCAACGTCAGGTCCCTCAGCAACAGCAGCAGGTGGTTGTCGGCCAGGGATCCGGATTTATTATGTCAGCGGACGGTTATATTCTGACCAACAACCATGTTGCGGGTAAGGCCGATAAGATCTCGGTCAAACTTGAAGACGGCCGTGAGTTTGATGCCAAACTCATTGGAACGGATGCGCACAGCGATGTGGCCGTAATCAAGATCAATGCTAAAAACCTCCCCGTATTAAGCATGGGAAACTCCGACGATCTCAAGGTGGGGGAATGGGTGCTGGCCATCGGTAATCCATTTGGTCTGTCACACACCGTTACGGCCGGTATTGTCAGCGCCAAGGGACGCAGCAGCATCGGCATCGCCGACTATGAAGATTTTATTCAAACCGATGCGGCTATCAACCCCGGCAATTCAGGCGGTCCACTGGTCAATCTGGATGGAAAAGTGGTGGGAATCAACACCGCCATTTTCAGTAGAAGCGGTGGCTACATGGGGATCGGATTTACCATCCCGATCAACATGGTGAAAACCATCCGCGACCAACTGATCGCAGACGGCAAAGTCACCCGCGGCTACCTGGGTGTCAGTATCCAGGATATTACCCCGGAATTGGCAAAATCATTTGGCTTGAAGACCCATCAGGGAATCGTCGTCGCGGATGTGATGAAAAACTCGCCGGCAGACAAAAGCGGCCTTAAACGCAGCGATGTGCTACTTGAATTGAATGGGAAGGCCATCCAGAATGTTGCTAAATTCCGCAATCAGATCGCTCTTTTCGCCCCCGGAAAGGGAATTCAACTTACCATCTGGCGACAGGGCAAACAACAGACCCTCAGTGTGACCATCGAAAAACGTCCCGAAACCGAACAGGTGTCTTCAAAAGGCATCGAACGACTTGAGAAACTGGGTCTGGCCCTGACTCCCTTGACTCCCCAATTGTCGGAACAGTTGGGTTATCAGGGAGAAAACGGCGTTCTGATTGCTGCGGTTCAAGACAGTTCCGTCGCCGCACTTTCCGGTTTGCGCCCCGGCATGCTGATCCAGGAAATCAATCAAAAGCCTGTCAGCAGTGTTGAGGAAGTCCTGCAGGTGCTGCCTGAAACAGGGAATGTTCTGCTTCTTGTCAGGCAGGGACAGCAGGTCATGTTCGTAACGTTCAGCTTGAACCCGTAATCCTCCGGAACCCCTTTGTCATCCCGAGAGAAATCCAATACCGTTCTGGATGCGGATTTCTCTCATTTTCACCAACGCCCCGTCGTGTCTGTCGGGCACTCTTCAATACCCCGAGTGGTCCGCCTCTTGGCATACCACTTCCGTCAGCATAGGAACCTCGGCGCTTAATCAGGCCTCAAGATGGGGGTTATCTGAACTTCGAGAACCTGTTGTTCAACGATCTCTTTTATCATCGCATTGATCCTTTCAGGGATCTGTTTATCCTCCAGAGAACCCTGGCAGGTGATAAAGACCCGGTTATCCCTGACGGTCACATTGACCGTCGGAAACTGTTCAAACAGCAGGGATTGAATTTGTGCTGCGAGCAGAAGTTCGTCAAAGACCTTCTGGCTTTCCGGTGTTGTTTTAAAACTGGGTTTCTGACAGGCATCCACAATAATTTCGGATGCCTCGTCCACAGTCATCCGACTGATATGCAGAACCATGTCATAGAGGCATGGGTCCCAGGTATCGACTCCATACAGGTGCAGACTCCACTTTCGCCGCTCGGCATCATCCTTGACAAGAATTTTTCGTGCCTCATCTTCAGAAATATTCTCCCGCCGCATCTCTTCTTCTATACGCACATCCATGTTGGCTATGATCCGGACCTTCAGTACATGCGGAACATCCTTGAGAAAGAAGTGGCCGGCCAGGCCGTGGTAGACGACATTATCTTTTTGAAGATGCTTCAACAGGTTATAACGGATATAAGCGGTGTACTTCTCCTTCCCATAATTAAACCGATTGAGTATGGAGGGGGAGTCGTGGAGAGCCCGCGCCAGTTTTGTCTCCGGGATATTGAACTCCTCTGACGCCTGCAGCAGAATCCTCCTGGCAATACATTCATAGCCGAGTTTATTTGCGACTTTTTCAGCAACCTCTTTACCACGGCTGTAGCTGCCTCTGGAAATGGTGATAATTGACATTATTGCCCCATGGCTGAATTCAGATTAAAAAAATATTCAGATAAATGACAAACTACGGGTCATCAAAAACCACCGATTTCCAATCCAGGAAATCCGACAGGCGCTTCATCAACCAGAGTTGAACCGCAATTACCCCCCGCAACGAAGAAATGCCGTCATTAAACAGAATCAGGAGCAGGTTGCCCCCTTCAGCGATTCCATCAAGGTCTTTGATAAATCAATGATAACGCTAACCGCATCAAATCACAACATGAATCCCGAAGAACCATGGAACTCTTCAAGCCGCCGTGAAGATAAACCATGGCTGATATGCCCGTTATGCAACGGATGACGTTGTTTTCTCCACCTTAACCGGTTTTTTTCACCCGAATTCCCATGACCAGAGCGGTGAACTAAGCGGTTGCAGCCAGAATAGATGTCCCTGGAGCGATTTTCAACCAGGCATGAGAGTGGTCATGTCGGTCACTGTCAAACAAGGCAAACCCGGGATCGATTGACATTTTATCTGTAATCGTGGAGCATAACAGAGGATGCCATAACTAAACCTTCCACTCATCAAAAAACCCCTATGTCAATTATCACGATTTCCAGAGGCAGCTACAGCCGCGGTAAAGAGGTGGCCGAAAAGGTAGCCGCAAAACTGGGATATGATTGTCTTTCCCGGGATATTATCCTGGAAACGGCTATTAAATATCATGTTCCTGAAATCAAGCTCATCCGGGCACTGCATGATGCGCCTTCGATTCTGGACCGGTTGATGGGAGGAAAGGAGAAGTATATTGCGGATTTCCGGGCGGTCCTCCTTGAGCACCTGAAAAAAGACAACGTGGTCTATCATGGGCTTGCCGGTCAGTTTTTTCTAAAAGGCATTCCCCACGTCCTGAAAGTTAGAATACTCGGTAATTTTGAAAAACGGATCCAGGAGGAGATGAAGCGGGAGGGGATATCCGAAAAGGCGGCTCGTCAGATCCTCGAAGATGATGATGAGGAACGCCGACAATGGAGTATCCATCTGTATGGAGTGGATACCTGGGATCCGGGGCTCTATGACATGGTTATCAAAATTGATGTGATTTCGGTTGATTGTGCCGCTGAATTTATCGCCAATGCCGCTTCGCGGCCGATATTTAAAAAAACGGAAGCGTCCCAGAAAAAACTGGATGACCTGTCACTGGCAGCCACCGTCGAGGCTGAAATCGCTGAGAGTGCTGTTGACCATGTCAGAGCAGATAATGGCAATGTCACGGTTATTTTAAAACCAGGCGTGAAAAAGAAACCGGCCCTGGTTGAAAAAATCAGTTCATCCGCTGCAGGAATCGACGGAGTTAAAACGATTCAGGTGGAGGCTGCAACAAGCAAAATCAGCTTTTGACCGAACCAGATCGTCCTGTCGGATTCAAACCGGCGGGATATCGATACACAATTGACATGACAAAAAACGAAATTATCTTCAGGCTGTTTCCCTTCCTGGCCTGGAAGCCGCTAATCACCCTGCAGAGCCTGAAAGCGGACATGATTGCGGGGTTAACGGGGTCTGTGATCGTGCTTCCGCAGGGGGTCGCATTTGCCATGATAGCCGGTCTGCCACCTCACTACGGCTTGTATACGGCCATGGTCACCCCGGTGATCGCTGCACTGTTCGGATCGTCCCGACATTTGATATCAGGACCCACAACGGCCATTTCCATTGTGATTTTCACCGCCATCAGTGAACACACCCAGCCGGGAACCCCTGAATTCATTCAAATGGCCCTGATGCTGACCTTCTTTGCCGGTGTTTACCAGTTGGGCTTTGGCATCGCCCGTCTGGGAGCACTCGTCAATTTCGTGTCACCCACCGTCATTACGGGTTTTACGGCAGGCGCAGCCATCCTTATCATCACCAGTCAGCTCAAACATGTGTTCGGACTCGAAATTCCCCGAGGCATGTCATTCCATTACACCTGGCTGAATATCTTCAGTCGTCTGGAAGCGGTCAATCCATATATTCTGGGGGTCGCTGCCGCCACCCTGTTGACTGCGGTTGGTTTTAAGCTGATCTTGAAACGGGGCCCGGTACTGCTGATTGCGATGATCGTCGGCAGTCTTTTAAATATTGTCATCAAGGGAGAGCAGCACGGGGTATCGGTGGTGGGTAAATTGACCGGCTATCTGCCGGCGTTCTCACCCCATGATTTTTCGATCAACACGGTGCAACTGATAGCCCCCCAGGCACTGGCAATCAGTTTGCTGGGGGTGATTGAGGCAGTTTCCATTTCAACGTCGATTGCAGCCCGTTCTCATCAGCAGTTGGATGTCAATCAGGAATTTATCGGCCAGGGATTGTCCAATATCATCGGCAGCTTCTTCTCCAGCTACGCCGGATCCGGTTCATTCACCCGAACCGGTGTCAACTATGAAGCTGGCGCCAGGACGCAACTGGCCGCCATATTTTCCGCTCTGTTTCTGTTTATCATTCTGCTTTTTGCTTCCTCCCTGACGGCCTATCTTCCCGTAGCCGCCATGGGCGGTATTATATTGCTGGTTGCTTATAATCTGGTTGAATTTCATCACATCCGCAAGATTTTTCAGGTCAGCCTGCCCGAGTCCTTAATATTCGCCATTACCTTTCTCTCGACCCTGTTTTTGAACCTTGAATTCGCCATTTATGTCGGGGTTATTCTGTCTCTTTTCTTCTATCTGAATCAAAGCGCCAAACCGACGATCATATCACTGGCGCCCGATCCCGAGAGTCCCAAACGGCGGATGGCCAGCCTTGAATACAACCCCTGGCCGGAGTGCCCCCAGTTGAAGATTGTCCAAGTCAACGGGTCGGTGTTTTTTGGCGCGGTCCACCATGTGGAATATACACTGAAGCGCATCAGTGAAGAGGGATTGAAGTACGACCATATTCTGCTGGTTGCCGACAGTATCAACATCATCGATATCGCCGGTGCTGACATGCTGACCCTGCAGTCCAGACAACTGCGGGAAAAAGGGGGTGGTTTGTACTTTGCGGCGATGAAAGATAATGTCCGGATGATTCTGGGCAAAGAGACATATGCAAAAACAATTCAAGCGGACCAATTCTACGAATCGATCTCTTCAGCCATAGCTGGCATCGTCCCCAAAATGGATCCGGAAAAATGCGCACTCTGTTTCCGCAAAATATTTTTTGAGTGCCAGGCCATGGAGATCAAGGACCCTGAATAAGGGTGCGCCAGCTCAACTGTCCCACTTATGGCCTTGACCGCTGGATCAGCTTGTTGGTGAAATGGAGCAGCGCCAGCATCACCAGCACGATGGCAATGATACAGGTACACATCGCATTGGCACTGGCGGTCCAACCGTCGTTATCGAGCATGATAATTTCGATGGCAGCCAGGTGCACTGTGGCTGAAACAAGAAAAATCACGGCGCTGATCGTGGTCATGGAACGCATGAAAAAGTAAGTAAAATTCTGTACGAAAGCCACCCGGGAGAGGGGAAATATAATCTTGAAAAATGTGCGGATGGTATCGCCCCCCAGACTGATGGATGCCTCCTCGATGGAAGGATCGATATTTCTCAGGTTGGAAATGCTGGAAAGAACGCCCAGGGTGAAATTGCAGATGACAATATTAATCACGATAATCCAGGGCGTCCCGTAAAAAAAGAAATAGGGCTTGTTAAACGCCAGAATATAACCGAGACCCATCACCAGGCCGGGTATGGCGGCCGGCATGACTGAGAAAAAGTACAGGGTCTGTTTGAAGAAGGGGCGTCGGGTCTCCATCATATAGGATGCCACCAGGGTGAGAAATGAACCGATAATCCCGACGATGATCGAAATCCAGAAACTGGTCCAGATGGCTGAATACCCGCCGATAGAAGGAAACGAAAAATGCTCCAGCGTCAATGACCAGTCATAGGGCCAGACCTTGACAAACGAGCCCAGAATCACCACCAGGAAAACAAGCACAATGCACGCACTGATCAGTGTGTTGTAGGCTGTAAAACAGAATTTCTTCAGGGGCCTGGAAGGTGGTATAAAGGGTCTGGCAGCCCCACTGATCATGGAAAAGGTCCGCCGTGAAATATAGTAATTCAGCATAAACGCTGCCAGGGACGGTACCAGCAGTATGATGCTGATGGTGGCCCCCAGGTCAAACCGGTACAGGTTGGTCACCTGGGAATAGATTTCCGTCGCCAGCACATTGTAATTACCCCCGATCACCACCGGATTTCCAAAATCAGTAATGGTCAGGTTAAAGGTCAGTGCAGCTGCGCTGAAGATCCCATATTTGGCCGAAGGCAGGGTCACCCGCGTGAAAACCTTCAGTGGAGAGGCTCCTAGGCTCTCAGCGGCTTCATCCAGACGGATATCCACCGCCGAAAGCGTGGTAAAAAGAATCACAAACGAGTGGGGCAGGCAGTACAGTATCTCGGATACAATGATCCCGGTCGCCCCGTAGATATTCCAGTCGGTTTCAAACAGGTGTGCCGTGATCAGACCATTCCGTCCGAAAAGATAGATCAATGCCAGCGCCTGCATGATCGAAGGGGCCACCAGCGGCATCATGATAATGCTTCGAAAAATGGACTTGCCCCGGATGGTGGTCCGGGTCATGGCATAGGCAAAGAAAAAAGTGACAACCGTGACCACGGCCGTTGTGACAAAGGAGATATAGAGACTGTGCCACAGGGCATTCAGGGTATAGGCAGTGGTAAAATAGCGATAGAAGTTGTCCAGGGTAAAGGTGGCAAGCGAGATGATGCCCCCCTTGAAAAAACTCAGTTGTAGAATGACAAACAGCGGATAAAGAAGAAAGAAGGCTAACAGCAACCCGATAAAGATGGTGACCGTGGGAACAATAAAACGGTCAACTTCCATCCTGAGAGCGGGAACCTGGTATTCTTCAGCGGTAAACTCGGTCTTGACAGCTTTTTCCATTGATTCGTCTGGGTTTAGGTCCTGGATTGAATAGCGTTTTTCCCGGTTTATCCGGCTGATGAGGTTTTGGGGTAGATGTGAAAAGCATCGGGGGGGAAGTAAAGCTGGATCACATCGCCCCTGCGGATGGCGTGCTGTTCAAACTTCTCCTCGGTAATGTCCACGTTCATGTCGACCCCATCCAGTAAAAAAGTGATCTGCACGACCGCGCCCAGGAATGTCACCACTTCGGTTTCGACGGAGACGACGTTGGAAGCATGAGCGGCACTTGTAGCTTCCTTATCGGTCAGGAGGCGGATTTTTTCCGGTCGGATCGCCAGGTGGACCCCCTGTCCGTCTTCCCCACTTAGGCCCTCCACTCTAAATGTTTTTCCGTCGAAGCGGACATGGTCGTCCTTCGCAATCCCCTCGATAAAATTGGATGTCCCCACGAACTGGGCCACAAATTTGGTCATCGGTTCCCGGTATATTTCCCATGGGGTTCCGATCTGTTCAATCCGCCCATCACGCATGATGGCCACTCGGTCCGCCAGGGAAAGCGCCTCTTCCTGGTCATGGGTCACATAGATCATGGTGATGCCCAGCTCTTTCTGCAGTCGTTTTATCACCGTTCTCAGGTGTATCCGTATCTTTGCGTCCAGGGCGCTCAGCGGTTCATCAAGCAGTAAAACACGAGGCTTGATGGCGATCGCTCGACCCAGTGCCACGCGCTGCTGCTGTCCACCGCTCAGCTGTGCCGGATAGTGGGTTTTCCACTGGGTAAGCCCTACCAGACGCAGAATCTCTGCAACCCGCTGCTCAATCTCCTTCTGGGGCATGCGCCGCATCCTGGGGCCGAAAGCCACGTTCTCTTCTACCGTCATGTTGGGGAACAGCGCATAAGACTGGAAAACGATGCCAAAATCCCGTTTCTGCGGAATGATGTTGTTGATGACTTTTTCATCATAGCGGATCGTCCCTGAAGAAGGGGATTCAAAACCGGTGATGATTCTCAACAGGGTCGTCTTACCGCATCCGCTGGGTCCGAGAAAGCAGACGAACTCTCCCGGTTCCACCGTCAGGTTGACGTTTTCCACGGCAACCAGCTGATCGAAGTTTTTGTTGATGTTTTCCAGAACCAGTCTTTGAGACATGCATACTCCTTTACAGTTGACGGATAATAAGGATCAGAAGTGTGATCTTACCAGAATGAATCGGCTGCCCGGCTCAAAATATGCGTTTGCATTGATCCGGATCTATACGGAAAGACAGATCGACCGTCCGACGGCTGGTTTTTCGGGAAAGCGTGGCCTGAGCCGTCAGGCGCAGCACTTTCCCGATCTTTCCTGACACGCCAACCGCCTTTTAACCTCAGGCGGTTTGAAAACCGGCGCGATTGGGGCGGGCCGGTTTGGAACGACTGTGACTGGCTGATCAACGCAGAAAATGATTTGACCAGACCTCCAGAATTTTTTCGCGGTTCTTCGACTGCCAGGGGAAATCCATTGGCGCCAGGTTGACAGTCTCAATCGGTGGCAGGCTCTTCGGGCCGGCGATACCGGGATAGGTTACCCCCAGTTTGAATTTTGCATATTGCTGCATGGCGTTCTTGCTGATCGCCCAGTCCAGGAATTTTTTGGCTGCCACTGGATGTCGGGCTCCTTTAACCAGGGCGTTGGCTTCCAGTTCAAACCCCACACCCTCTTCCGGTAGAACCATCGAAACAGGAAACCCCTTTTTCTTCAAAGATGTATAAACATAGGCAAAGGAACAACCGATGGCATATTCACCAGCGGCAGTCAATTTAGCCGGTTTGGAACCACTTTTGATGTACTGTCCCATATTCTTATCCAGCTTCTTCAGGAATTCCCAGGCGTTGTTCTGTTCGACCGGTTTGTTTTTATAATCCGGATCCATGATCACCAGCAGGCTGGCAATCTGCAGAAACCCGGTTCCTGAACTGGCCGGGTTGGGCATGATCAGTTTGTCCTTGTATGCCGGATTCAGCAGATCATTCCAGCCCTTTGGAACCGGCAGGTTTTTGGCAGCAATGACCTTGTCATTGATCACAAAGGCAGCCGCGTAAAGATCGATGGCAGTCCAATACCCGTTGGGATCCTTGAACTTAGAGGGGATCATATCCCAGTTGGTTGGTTTGTATGGTTCGAGCATGTCCATGTCAACAAATCCAGCCATGTTGGTAACAGCCCAGCCCCAGACGGCATCAACCTGCGGATTGCTGCGCTCCGCCAGCATTCTTGCACCCAGTTCCCCGGTTGAAAGACGGATCGCCTTGATATCCAGATCCGGCAGTTCTTCATTGGCCAGTGCCAGATACTTGACGATCTCATCGTTTTCCAGTGCGGTGTATACAATAACAGTCTCTTTGGCGACGGCTTTTCCGAGGAAACACGTCATCACCAGAAGCATCATTAACAAATAACTGACGGGTTTTTTCATGGTTCTCCTTTGCGTTGAAGGTTAAGGACCTGTCTGAAAATAAAGGGTGTCGCTTTGGAATACGCTTTTCAAAATATCCTGTCAATCCTGGATGGTCAAGAACTTCTTCACCATCCGGACGGGAGATGAATCAAAACAGACAACGCCAGATTATTATTTAAGGCACCAGCTCCCGGGGTTTCCTCATAATTACTGGTGGAAACGTCGGGGAAAAAACAGAAAATTCTGATGTTGCTAATTCGGCGTCATTCTTTTAGGCTTTATGGTTCAACAAACCCCATACACAGGAGATACTGATGGCTGAAGAAAACAACAGGGAACTGCTGGTGATGTGGACCAGTGGTGAGGCGGAGACCGCCAGGAACATGGTGTTTATGTACACACTCAACGCCCGGCTGCAGGGATGGTGGGACGAAGTGACCCTGCTGGTCTGGGGAGCCGCTTCACGATTGTTGACAGAAGACGAATATTTGAAATCCGAGCTGGCCAACATGCAACAGGCTGGTGTCAAGACTATCGCCTGCCGGAGCTGTGCGGAAAAGATGGATGTGGCCGAGCATTTGAAAGCACTGGATATCAAGGTCTTTTATACCGGGCAGTTTCTTACCGACTGGCTCAAGTCAGGGAAAAAAATGATCACTGTTTAAGTACGGAAACCCACACCCGAATATCCAATGGATGATAAAAAACGGGAGCATGACCTGACATCAATCTTCATGGCCGGCGTCAACCGGGTCGATCCCTGTCTGCTGATCGAAAATGCCATCCGCTGCACGGGCAAGCAACTGGTCATTGACAGCGGAAGTCAAACAGAGCATGTCGATCTGTCCGCATTCGACCGGATCTTCATTATCGGTTTTGGCAAAGCGACCGCGAAAATGGCCCGTGCCATGGAAGCTATCCTGGGGGACCGGATCACCGCAGGCGTGATTTCCGTGAAATACGGACATACAGAGAAACTGCAGACAATTCGCATGATCGAAGCCGGTCATCCGGTTCCGGATGCCAACGGATTGAAAGCCGCCCGGGCCATTGCCGATCTGGCCGCCCGGGCCGATGAAAAGACGCTGGTCCTGACCCTGATTTCCGGAGGGGGATCCGCCCTGATTCCCTATCCCTGGGATGACCCAGGCCATGCCATCGAGGCAGCCGTGACCCTGGCAGAAAAGCAGGCGGTGACCCGGACGCTGCTGGCCTGCGGAGCGACCATCAAGGAGATCAATACCGTCCGCAAGCATCTCTCCCGCATCAAGGGCGGTCGCCTGGCAGCTTTGATTGCACCCGCGACCTCAATCAGCCTGATTCTTTCCGATGTGGTGGGTGACCCCCTGGACGTAATCGCATCCGGTGCGACAAGCCCCGACCCCAGCACCTTCCGGGATATGCAGGCGGTTTTCGACCACTATGGCATGATCGGCCAGATACCGGACAGTGTCCTGGAAATCCTCAACGCCGGTCTGAACAATCGGATCCCGGAGACACCGAAACCCGGCGACCCAGTCTTTGACCGGGTACGGAACCGATTGATCGGAACCAACATCCTGGCACTGGAGGCAGCAAAACTGGAAGCCGAAGGACTGGGATACCGGACACGGGTCCTGACTTCTCAGCTGGTGGGAGAGGCGAAAGAGGTTGCCAAGGTGCTCTGCGCCATCGCCAAGGAGGTTCAAAAACAGCAGGCCAGGAAAGAAAAACCGTTCTGTCTGCTTTTTGGCGGGGAAACCACGGTGACTGTCAAAGGAAATGGCAAGGGCGGCCGCAATCAGGAGCTGGCACTCTCATTCCTGTCGGAAATGGCCGCTGATCCGGAAGCCACAGACAGGATCGGATTTCTTTCAGGGGGGACGGATGGCAATGACGGACCCACGGATGCTGCGGGTGCGTTTGCGCATCTGTCCCTGGTGGACCGGGCGAAAAAAAAGGGTCTTGCCATGGATGATCACCTCACCAACAACGATGCCTATCCTTTTTTTGATGCCATCGGCGGCCTGCTGAAAACAGGACCGACCAATACCAATGTCTGCGATATACAGGTGATTCTGGTCGATTAAGCTTTCTTCAGCGGTTTCATGGGGGTGACAGGACGGGAATTCAGGCTGTCCGAAAATCTGCTGGTGTCTGAATTGCTCCGGGGTGGGAAAAATGACGCTCCCCTTGAAGGGGAACGTCATTTCTATACTGGCCGGTTACTGCTCTTCGTAGGTGAAGCTGGCCCGATAGTATTCACGGAACATGCGGGCGATATTGGTCATCTTGATCCCTTTCGGGCATTCCGCCTCACATTCTCCTTCATTGGTACAGTTCCCAAAGCCTTCCATATCCATCTGGCGAACCATGGCCAGTGCCCGTTTATCCCGTTCAGGCTGCCCCTGGGGCAAAAGCGCCAATTGTGAAATCTTGGCACTGACAAACAGCATGGCAGATGCATTTTTGCAGGAAGCCACACAGGCGCCGCAGCCTATACAGGCAGCGGCATCCATGGCTTGGTCCGCATTTTTCTTGGGAATCGGCAAAGCATTCGCATCCTGGGGAGCACCGGTTTTCGTGGAGACAAACCCGCCAGCCTGGATAATGCGATCAAATGCACCCCGATCCACCACCAGATCCTTGATGACCGGCAGCGCCTTGGCACGCCAGGGTTCGATGGTTACCGTCTGCCCGTCCTTAAAACTGCGCATGTGCAGTTGACAGACAGTGGTTTCCTTTTCCTGGCCGTGAGCCCTGCCGCTGATATACAGGCTGCACATACCGCAGATCCCTTCCCGGCAGTCATTGTCGAATGCGATCGGATCTCCGCCTTCCAGGATCAGCTTCTGGTTCAGAACATCCAGCATTTCCAGAAACGACATGTCCGGAGAGATATCGTTCAGCTGGTACGTCACTAATTTGCCCGTTGCCTGGGCATTCTTCTGACGCCATATCTTAAATGTCAAGTTCACTGATACACCTCCTACTTATAACTGCGTTGGGTTAAATGCACATGTTCAAAAGCGAGCGGTTCCTTGTGAAGCTTAGCTTCCTTGTCAACACCCTGAAATTCCCAGGCGGCGGCATAGGCAAACTCCTCATCATTCCGCAAAGCTTCACCTTCCTCTGTCTGGGACTCTTCCCTGAAGTGACCGCCACAGGACTCTTTCCTTTCCAAAGCGTCTGTGACCATCAATTCCCCAAATTCAAGAAAATCAGCGACCCTGCCAGCCTTCTCAACTTCCTGGTTGAATTCGCCGTTTTCACCGGGAACCTTGACGTTTTGCCAATACTCTTCCCTGATTTTAGGAATCTTCTCTTTCGCTTCTTTCAGACCAGCTTCATTTCTGCCCATACCACAATTATTCCAGAGCAGTTTGCCCAGTTCCCGATGGAAATCATCGACTGTTCGCTTACCGTTGATCGTGAGTAGCTTCTTGGTCCGTTCTGTGGTCTGGTTTTCCAGATCCTTGATCACCGAGTGAGTCTTGTCGACCTTCTCCAGATCCGCACCGGCAAAGTAACCACCGATGGTGTAAGGAATAACGAAATAACCGTCTGCCAGACCCTGCATCAGAGCGCTGGCTCCCAGTCGATTCGCACCGTGATCGGAGAAATTGGCCTCACCCAGTACAAACAGACCCGGGATCGTACTCTGCAGGTTGTAATCCACCCACAGACCGCCCATGGTATAATGAATGGCCGGATAGATCTTCATCGGCACCTTGTAGGGGTTTTCAGCGGTGATGTGGTGATACATGTCGAACAGGTTACCGTACTTGGCTGCGACCGTCGCCTCGCCCATACGGTTGATGGCATCCGCAAAATCAAGATACACCGCTTCGCCGCCATTGATCCCTCTGCCTTCGTCACAAACAAGCTTGGCATTTCTGGAAGCCACGTCACGCGGCACCAGGTTACCAAAGGAGGGGTATTTCCGTTCCAGATAATAGTCTCTTTCTGCTTCAGGGATCTGATCCGCTGGACGATGGTCGCCCTTCTTCAATGGCACCCAGACCCGACCGTCATTCCGCAGACTCTCACTCATCAGGGTCAGTTTAGACTGGTAGTCACCTGACACGGGGATACAGGTGGGGTGAATCTGCGTAAAACAGGGATTCGCAAAGAAAGCGCCCTGTTTGTGCGCCCGCCAGGCAGCGGTGACATTACTGGCCATGGCATTGGTGGAGAGATAAAAAACGTTTCCGTACCCGCCGGTAGCCAGAACCACAGCGTCCGCCGTGTAGGACTCGACATCACCGTTGATCAGGTTCCTGCAGACAATACCCCGGGCTTTGCCGTTGATCACGGCCAGTTCCAGCATTTCGCGTCGGGGGAACATCTTGACGTTGCCTTCGCCGATCTGCCGACTCAGGGCGCTGTATGCCCCCAGAAGCAGCTGTTGTCCGGTCTGCCCCCGGGCATAAAAGGTCCGTGAAACCTGGGCGCCACCAAAGGACCGGTTGTCGAGCAGTCCGCCGTAATCTCTTGCAAAGGGGACACCCTGGGCGACACATTGATCAATGATGTTGTTACTGACCTCGGCCAGTCGGTAGACATTGGCCTCCCGGGCACGAAAGTCACCGCCTTTGACGGTATCGTAGAAAAGACGATAGATACTGTCTCCATCATTGGGATAGTTCTTGGCTGCATTGATACCACCCTGGGCAGCGATACTGTGAGCACGACGCGGACTGTCCTGAAAACAGAAATTGAGTACATTGTAACCCAGTTCTGCCAGTGAAGCAGCAGCTGAAGCACCTGCCAGACCAGTTCCAACGACGATGACGGAGAACTTCCGTTTATTCGCCGGGTTGATCAATTTCAAATCAAATTTATGCCGACTCCACTTTGTTTCCAGTGGGCCTCCGGGAACTTTCGAATCTAAAACTGTCATTTAACTCCCCGCATTTAGATGTGATAGATAAAAATACACTGGAAACGATGCAAATCCCAATGCGATGACGATGGAATATAAGGTGCCCAGCTTTTGAATGAAAGGCGTGTATTTATTGTGATTCAGCCCAAGGGTCTGAAATGCGCTTTGAAACGCATGGTTCAGATGGAACCCCAGGACAATCACAGCCACGGTGTAGCCCAGCGCATATAACACATTCTGAAAACTTTTAGCCACCAGACCGAACATGGTCAGGTTGTTTGGATCAGACATCGCTGCCGGATCATTTGACCATTCGCCATACTTGAACCCGATCAGATGCAGAACAACAAAAATCAGGATGATGGAACCAGTGATAAACATATTTGAGGACATGAAGGTCCGTTTACCGGCTGAAACATCCATTGCGTATTTAACGGGACGGGCGGCCCGGTTTTCGATAGTGAGTGTTGCTGAAGTAAAGATATGTATCAGGAACAACACAACCATCAGTATTTCAAGCACCTTGTTGACAGGCGCGTTGGACATGATTGATGTGTATCCGTTGAAAGCATCTGCTCCAACATACATCAACATATTTCCCCCAAGATGTACCAAAAGAAAAGCACAGAAAAAGAGGCCGGACAGTGCCATAACCAACTTTTTTCCTAGAGAAGAACTAAGAAAATCCCAAAGCCATAACATGATAACTCCTTCTGACAGGGTTAAACGATTACGGTTGAATAAAGATGCCATCCATTCACAGGAACCAATCAACAGGGAAACTGAACCTGAACTCGTTGCAATTTTTAATATACTGTTATATTTGCTGATTGCACCCTTTCGTGATTTCGCTGTAGAGACGACGTGAATATCCAGCAGACTAACAAAATTAATTGTTTTAAACAATCGCGCCGACTGCAGATCCGGGCCCGGTTGAGTTAAAAACATAATACGTTGATAATAAAAGAAAATTTATATATAAACCCGTTTTCAGGTTTTTTTGAGAGGTGGATATAAAGAGGGGGACTGCTATCGCAGACTGCCGGTTGACAGGGTTTATCAGCCGAATCTGACTGTCACGGAAAACCGGAATGGCCGAATCCTGATTCAATTGGAAAACCTTGATCTAGATAATGGATTTTGATTTTTTTATCCCCATGCCGATCATCCCCGCATCTCGATCTCAATCCCAGCCACTCTGGAAGTTGACCCGGGACCGGAGAAAGTCGGTTGTGATAGGGAATTATCTGGCAGAAAAATGAAATAAATAAGCTATTCGACGTCCCTTCACCGAAGTGATCATGATGCAAAACACGCATGAATCCTTCCAAGGAGCCGTTGGAGGGACCTGTTTTCTGCCGTTTTGCATCATAATCCCCTCGACTCCGGAAATATGGTGAATAGCTACAAAGACAAGGGGCTTGATCCTAACTTTTCCAGCCGTCAGTCAAGGTTTTCATGAAAGCAACCAGATCCTCAAGTTCCAAGTTGGTGAGGCCCAGATTTCCCAATTCCTCCCTGTTCACGTTCTCTGCAACCTCTGGAGCCGGCCATTTTGAAACATCGCGGGTGTTATAAAAAGCCATCAAGCTGAACAGAGTCTTGAAAGCACCATTGTGCATATAGGGAGGCGTGACTGCCACATTGCGAAGAGTGGGCACTCGAAATTTGCCATTCTGGGCTGGATCTTTGACAGTTGCGCCCAGGCCCAGGTCAACAAACGAAAATCCGTCGGGATTTAACTCCTTTGGTAAGGAATAAAATGGGTTTTCCGGATTCCGCGGTGTCCCCAGATTATCATAAGTGAAATCGGTGAATAGCGGAGGTGAACCATCCTTTGCAGGTCTGCTGGGGTGGCAGGCAGCGCAATTCCCTTTATCTTCAGCCTCGAAAATCTTCAGTCCACGGAGTTCCTGCTCACTCAGTTCAGCTTCACCCCGTAACCAGAAGTCATACTTAGAACTGAAAGGACTCACTTCAGAAGTTTTCTCATAGGCTTCGATGGCATCCGCCATGTTGTTGTAAGCTGTGTCCGTGTCGCTCAAGGCATCGGGGCCGTAAACTTCATTGAAAAGTGCGGCGTAGCTCAGCGCCCGTAACTTTCTGGCTATGGTCAACGTGTCGGGATTTGCCATCTCCAGGGGATTCAAGGGAGGACCCTTGGCTTGCTCAGCCAGAGTGTTAGCCCTGCCATCCCAGAATAGTCCACCCATCCAGAGACCCTCTTCTTTGTTGAAGTGCAAGGGGGGTATGAAAGCAGAGTAGGAAACCGTCATATCATTTCGATTGCCATACACACCGGCTCGGGCTCCTTTGGAAACCGGTAAATCCGTTATCGGGTCGGCAAATGCGAGTTCCGGAGAGTGACAGGATGAGCAATCTTGACCTGGCGGTGTTGAAAGGCTCTTCTCAAAAAACAACAACTTCCCAAGACGTTCCTTAGTGGAGAAAGCCGGATCAATTGAGATATTACTGGTACTGATGATCTTTTCTTTTGAGCTGTCTGCCTGCCAACGACTACAGCTGACCAGAATTGACATAACGAGAAAAACAATAATGACTGACAAACGAAAATAAAATCTCTTTAATGCAAACATTGTTTCTCCTCCTATAGTAGTAAAATCTTATCTTTATCACACGAGTACATGACTTAACGTATATTTATCTGAATTCTGGTTTTCTGTAACCCATCTTTGTAAAAAACACACCGGTCAATGTGCTCAGTATCGTTACGATGACACTCCAGTGACTTTCACCCCACCCTTAACTGAACCAAATATAAGCATATCAACAAAGAAGCAGCGATTGTGTTCGGTTTCAGGTGATGTGTATTTGTGTATTCGCCCAACAAGGTCGTACCCTGATCAGCCACGGTTAAAATTTTAATGAATTGATACATTAATGACAAGTTGATGGCAAAGCCCAGTTCCACCATCAAATCTTTGATTGCCGTTATGAACAACTATAACGATACCGCCACTGTTGGTGATGCCCGCAACGAGACTCTTTTTGGTGCGATTTATGGCAAGACTTTCGGTACTGTCGATCTGGGTATTGAATATATCTCTTCTGAATCCAAGATCGATACAAAGTGTCAAAAAAGGCTCCTATGACGGGCAGGCATTCAGTGCGCTGGCGCTGGGTGTCGGCTATGCCATCACCGACAAAGTGGGTCTTGCTTTCAACTATGAAAACAACTCCAACAAAGCCGGGACTTCCGGGGCCAAAGAAGACAAGAACACCATTATGGAACTGTGGCTGGATCTGGGTCTGGATGACACGTCCGGTATCTCAATCAGTTACAGCAGTAAAACCAATGATAATGGATCTGCCAACAAAGGAAAATATTCCCTGATGAGTGTGTCCTATCTGAAACAGATTGGCATTGCCAACGTGTTTGCCAACTATCTGGGTACAACGTCAAAAGACGACGACACCGCACTAGACTCAACCACTACCACTGTCGCTCTCGGTATGGAGATCGATTTCTAGTCTGGACATCGTTAAGCATGGCTCTTCTGCCTTTTTCAGGCGGGAGAGCTTTTTTTTTGTCTGAATCTGGGGTATGCTGGGCATCAATTAAGGGGAGAGCGGATCCCTCCCTGAGGTCCGGCAGAATTAGGAACTGAACTTAGAAGAAACAATAAAATCAAACCAAGGAGAGAGGATGTCTGAGTTGGTCACACTGACAGTTAAAGACAATATCGGGTTCGTAAAACTGAACCGACCTGAAAAATACAACGCCCTCAGCGCGGCGATGTTTCAGAAAATTATTGAGGTGGGTGAGACGGTGATGAAGGACAAGGCCATCCGCGTGGTGGTTTTGTCTGGTGAGGGCAAGGGATTTTGTGCCGGTCTGGATTTTGAAAATTTTCAGAGACTCGCAAGCGGGGAAAAGAGCGTGAACCTGTTCGAACGGACCTATAGCACACCTGCCAACATCGCCCAGCAGGTGGCCTATATCTGGAAACAGGTACCGGTGCCGGTGATCGCCGCTTTGCACGGGGTCGCTTTTGGAGGAGGGCTTCAGATCGCTCTGGGCGCAGACATCCGGCTGGCCGCGCCCGACACGAGAATGTCGGTGATGGAGATCAAGTGGGGGCTGGTCCCGGATATGTCAGCAACCCAGACCCTGTGTGACCTGGTCAGGCTGGACGTCGCCAAGGAACTGCTCTTCACCGGCCGCATCGTGGAGGCAGTAGAGGCAGCTGAACTGGGGCTGGTCACGCGTATCTGCGCAGATCCGCTGGTTGAAGCCGAAACACTGGCGCGGCAGATCGCTGAAAAATCGCCGGATGCGATCGCG
>JAHJRI010000219.1 GCA_018830885.1 bacterium
AAATCCGGCCCTTTCAGGGAATGATGGCTTATAGGGTCTGCCAATAATTGTAAATCTCTTTGTATTGTTTGACCTTTTACCCCTTACCTTGGCAACAAGGGCCACTGTTGGCAGGGGCTAAGCTCAGGAGTTCTGAAATTGGGGGACATGGTCTCGTTACGGGTACCCTGATTTCAGCGGACCGGGATTGAAAACAGGGGTTTTCGTTCTAACACTGATTAATCAAGGTGCCCTTTAGAATACTGCGAATGCGAAGCGGTCAGCCGGGTGGAACGCTGTGACCGGAATCATGCCTTACCCGTTCCCCATTCGTTTGGCCAGCCGGTTCTGCAGAAATCCGATCAGGAGCAGGACCACGAGTGCCAGCAGCAGCAGCAGGGTTGAGATGGCCGGTAGCATTGGTTCGATTTCGTAGCGAATCACGTCCCACATCTTTTTCGGCAGGGTGATGGCATCGGAACCGCAGATGAACAGGGCAATCACCACCTCGTCAAAGGCGATCATAAAGGCGAAAATGGCACCTGTCAGGACGCCCGGTCGGATGATGGGCAGGGTGATCTTCATGAAGGTCTGGAAACGGTTGGCTCCCAGGTTCAGTGCCGCATGTTCCAGACGGCGGTCGAATCCCCGCAGGGTCGCTGATATCGGCAGCACGGTAAATGGGAGGGCCAGCGGGGTGTAGGCGATGATCAATCCCAGACGGGTGCCCAGGAGGTCAAGCTTGACCAGACTGACATAATAGGCCAATCCGAGTACAATCAGGGGTACAATCATGGGAGAGAGGATGAAGGCATTCATAAATCCCTTGCCCTTGAATTTGCCCCAGACCAGGCCCAGGGAGGCCATCAATCCCAATACGGTGGCAACGACAGCCGTCAACGAGGCTACCAGCAGGGAGTTGCTGACCGCCGACTGCCAGGCGGGGTGGGCAAAAAACATCCGGTACTGATCGAAGCTGAACCTGCTGGGTGGAAATTCGATTATTTCGGCGGAACCGAAAGACATGACCACCAGCAGCAGAATGGGAACGATCAGGAAAAAAACGGCAGATCCGGCAACGATCCATAATGGCCAGCCAACATGCATGGGATCATGCCAGTAAGTTTTTTTCACAGCGGCTTTCTTCATAGTTTGACTCCTCCCCATAGTCGCTCGACACCAAGATAGCGATTATAAAACGCAAAAATGATCAGTGTGACCGCCAGCAAAATTACCGACATCGCGGACGCAAACGACCAGTTCAAAAGATCGACTACCTGGATCTGAATCAGGTTTGACAGCATCTGCTCCTTCCGCCCCCCCAGCAGGGCCGGAGTAATGAAAAACCCGATGGACATGATGAACACCAGCAATGCACCGGCCCCGATCCCCGGCAGGCTCAAGGGAAAACTGATACGCCAGAAAGTCTGCCAGCGGGATGCGCCCAGGTTCTGGGCTGCTTTTTCCAGGCTCAGGTCGATGCCTGTCATGACGCTGTATATGGGAAAAACAATGTAAGGTATAAAAATATGGGTCATGCCGACCATGACCCCAATCTTGTTATGCAGCATCTTCAAAGGAAATTCGACGATGCCCAGGGTGGTCAGCAGCATGTTGACCACACCGTTGCGCTGCAGCACCATGATCCAGGAGTAGTTACGAACCAGCAGGCTGATGATAAAGGAGAGCACAATACACATCATGAAACCGCTTCTCACAGTCGGTTTGGCCCTGCGGAGCACATAAGCCAACGGGTAGCCGATAATCAGCGAGGTCAGGGTTGCCAGGACACTGATTTGCAGTGTAATCCAGAGAACCCGGGTGTAAAGGGGGTTCTGGAAAAAATAGATATAGTGTTTAAAGGTCAGATCAGGATCGAACAGACTCTTCACAAAGATACTGCCAATCGGAATTACGAAAAACAGCAGCAGGGCGATCAACGCCGGCAGAACCAGCAAAAACTGGCGCAGGGCGGCCCGCTGCTGCTGATTTTTTCCGTTGGTTTTGGGTATCAGGGTAGACATACATTTGGTTGCTTAAAGTTCCAGTTTGATGGTCAGGGTCCGGCCATTGCCAAAACAACTGCCGAACCCCGTTCCGGGTCTTACGAAATCATCCACAGTTTCCAGCGTTCCGTCACTTCCGCCAGTTTTGCTCCCCAGTAATCCGCATTGTGGGCAAACTGCTTCTTGAGATTTTCGGGATAGGATGGCAATTGTTTGGCCCGTTCGTCCGAGATGTACTTGAAGGCACCCAGGTTGGTCGGCCCGTAGGCAATATATTTGGCCATCTGCTCACCCTGACGTTCCGCTGAAAGGGCAAAATCGATAAACTTCATTGCCAGGTCCTTATTGGGATTGCCCCTGGGGATACACCACCAGTCAAGATCCACACAACCCCCTTCCCAGACGATTTCAAGCGGGACGCCCTTGGTCTGGGCGACATTGACCCGGCCGTTCCAGGCCGAGGAGTAGTTCACTTCCGCACTGGTCAGGAGCTGGATCTGCTGGGCACCATTCTTCCACCAGACGGTGATGTGCTCCCGGATCTCACCCATCTTCTTGAAGGCCCGATCCAGATCCAGGGGGTACAGTTTATCCATGGGGACGCCATCGGCGATCAGAGCATATTCCAGGTTAAAGGGAGCCTGATCCTGCAGCGCCCGGGGGCCCGGAAAATTCTTGACATCCCAGAAATCCGCCCAGCTGCTGGCGGGTTTCCTTCCTTTCAGCGCCTCTTTGTTGTATGCGAGGGAGGTTGTCCAGAAAATATTCCCCACCGCTGCTTTGCGCAACGCCTTTTTATCGATACCTGAAAGGTCGACCACATTTGTGTCCAGGGGTTCCAGCAGGTTTTCCAGCTCGCCCCTGGCCACATGACGGGTTTCCAGATCCGCCAGATCCCATTCATAGGCGTTGTTATCCACCTGAGCTTTAATCTTGGCGATGTCCGGACCCGAGGTTTCAATGATCTTAACCCCAAACTTATCGGCAAAAGGCTCAAAAAAGGCCTTGCGTTGGGACTCCTGGTAGGAACCGCCATATGAACAGATCCGCAGGGTCTTGCCCTTGGCCATGGTCGTATGGACGAAAGGCCCGATGGAGGATGTCACCAGTGCAGCACCAACGGCCATACCGGTTGTTGCAATAAACTCTCGTCGTTTCATTTCCTTTTTCTTTTTCATGGTTATCCTCATTTATTTGAAATGGGTTATGGGTTATACTGATGATCAGTTTAATGCCAGGCAGTGTCGGGAATGCCATCCCACGGTCACTGTTTCGCCCGGTTTGTAAACATGGATGGAAGGTGTACTCTGGATCTTGACATCAACAAACATTTCGCCAATTAAATGAACCCTGTATATATTGGCATCCCCAATATAAACCGTCTCTTCGATACGACCCTCAAAAAAATTGTCAATATCGTCCGGTTTATCCTGTGGTTCTAGAAAGATCTGTATTTTCTCCGGACGTACAGCCACGGCGACCTCTTTGTCCGGATTGGTTTTCTCCCCCCTTCTGGCCAGGATTGACAGCCCCTGGCTTGTCTCTATCCGCATCAGATCGTCTTCGGACGAGACCGTTTTTCCTGCCAGGGTATTTGATTCCCCGATAAAATTGGAAACAAAAAGTTCTGCGGGCGTGCTGTAGAGCGTCTCCGGCGTATCCAGCTGCACGATTCTCCCATTGTTCATGATCGCGATGCGATCAGACATGGTCAGAGCCTCTTCCTGGTCATGGGTCACATAAATCACGGTGATGTTCAATTTCTTCTGCAGGTGTTTGATCTCAAGACGCATATGGTCTCTGAGTTTTTTATCCAGAGCGCCCAGCGGTTCATCCATGAGCAGAATCTGGGGATTGAAGACCAGGGCCCGGGCCAGGGCAACCCGCTGCTGCTGACCCCCGCTGAGCTGATTCGGAAACCGTTCCCCGAATCCAGGCAGCTTAACCAGTTCCAATACCGCATGGGTCATTTTTTTAATCTGATCCGGCGGTGTCTTTCGCATTTTCAAAGGAAATGCGATGTTATTAATCACCGTCATATGGGGAAACAGGGCATAGTTCTGAAACACCATGCCGATGCCGCGTTTATTGGGGGGAACTGTCGTAATATCTTGTTCTTCCAGCAGGATCTCGCCGGAAGAGGGAATTTCAAAACCGGCAATCATGTTCAAGGTCGTGGTTTTTCCAGAGCCACTGGGCCCGAGGAAGGTCAGAAACTCGCCATGCTCAATATCAATTGAGACATTATCCACCGCCACGAAATCACCAAAATTCTTTGACACATTTTTCAGTGTTAACTGATTACCCATATATCGACCATCTTCTTAAGTTCTTGAAAAAATTAACTATATCAACTGACTTTGTCTGAGGCGTTTCTACTATATACCAATCTTTTCCAAATTGCAAAAAGATTGACTTGAAAATCCTTTTTCAGTTTGCAAAAGCCGTGGTCTGAAACCCTTTTTTTTGTTTGCAAGAACCATGGCCTGAAAAGGGTATAAGGAACAAAAAACCGTTTCTGATGGGTTGGTAAAAAAAAGATCAATCATACCAATTCTATGGGATCTAAACGATAGACTTATAGTTATGCCGAACGGACTGTCAATCGGATGGGTTGATTGCCTGATCAGGGGGAAAGGACCTGAAAACCCAAAAGTGACGCACAAAAATGTCAAAACGGACAAAGTCCTGCGGTCACCTTATTTTTTTAATGAAAAATACTCACCACAGAGACACGGAGAGCACGGAGGAAAAAAAGCGAAGTTGAGTGACAGGCACGGGAAGGCATCGCTATTTTTCATCCTTCGTTGTGACCCGCCCCGGAGCCATGGTGGTTTGTACGAAGATCCAATGGTTAATAGAAGGACAATGGACCCGGGCTCTATTCAGTGTGCCCGGTAACTGTCTGTTAAGGGCACCCTGATTATATGGAACTCAGTCAGCATAAAAGGGTTGGTGTTTCGATAACCCTGGAAGCCATGGATGGACTTCTGCGTTTCTTGAAGGATTCAACCCTTTGGTGCGGTAAATTCGATAATTTTAATGAATCTA
>JAHJRI010000220.1 GCA_018830885.1 bacterium
AGGAGTTCCGCGGCGGCTGGGAGCGCTACAAGCGGCTCAAGCCGGTGGTGGAACCGTTCCTGCAGGAGGCCGATGAACTCAGGGTGATGATGCGGGTGGGCTGTGAATTCGAGCGCGGGCTGGAACCGGGCAGCCAGCAGTTCGAAACCATGCGGGATGTGCTGGCCACGCTCGACATGGGAAAAATTGCCATCGAAGCCATCCCCGCGCCGGATGAGGAAGCATAGCGTGAAACTCAAGGCGCTGAGTTTCCGCCAGCCGTGGGCTGCGCTGATTTTGGAGGGCAGGAAAACGCTCGACCTGCGCACCTGGTCCACCCATTACCGCGGGCCGCTGGCGATCTACGCTTCGCTGGAAGTGGAGAAAGAAGCCTGCCAGGTTCATGGGGTTGACATTGCACAATTGACGACCGGCGCGCTGATCGGGATTGTGGATCTGGTGGACGTGATCCCGCTGGACGAGGCCGCTTACAACGCCCGGCAGGCCGAGCACCTGGGCGGCCGCCGTTTTCGTCCCGGGCTGTATGGCTGGAAGCTGACCAACCCGCGCCCGCTTGATCCGCCCCAGGTGGTGAAGGGCGAACTGGCGGAAAGCTTCAGCGTGGAAGAAAACCCCCTGAGGATCGAGATCAATCTGCGCAAGGGCATCTTCTGGCAGGAGAAAAAAGGGGTCATGAAATCCCGGGAGTTTGTGGCTGACGACGTCATTGATTTCTTCAACCGGGCCAAAAGCTCCAAAAAGGCGATCCCCACCCAGTTCACGTTCATCGATCGCTGGGAAGCCCAGGGCAAATACAAGGTGGTGTTTTTTCTGAATGAATACAACGCCAACTGGCAGTTCCGGCTTGGCTGGGGATTTTATAATGCCATTAATCCGCCGGAGGTGGCCAAGGCGGGTTCTCAGGACTGGAAAAACGTGACCGGTACCGGTCCCTACATGCTGGAAGATTATCGCAGGGCCAACTACGTGGAGTTTGTCAAAAATCCCCATTACTGGGACAGTACCCTGATCGATGGGAAATCCTATCAAATTCCCTTCACCGACGGTATTCGTTACCTGCTGAACAAGGACGAGCAGTCTCGTCTGGCAGCCCTGAGAACCGGCAAGGTTGATCTGGCTGCTGCGATCAGCTGGCAGTTTGTGGATGAGGTTAAAAAACAGGCGCCTGACCTGAAATGGGCCAAATGGTTGTGGCCTGAGCCCCTGTTGTTCTCAATGCGAATGGATACCAAACCCTTTGATGATATCCGTGTCCGGCGCGCCATGGCCCTGGCAATTAATCAGCCGGAAATACTGAAAACCTATTTTCAGGGTGATGCGGTCCTGTTCTCCTATCCCTTTCCGCTAACCTGGAAGGATTACTATGACCCCCTGGAAAAGCAGTCCCCGGCCATTCAGGAACTCTTTTCATACAATCCGGAAAAAGCCAGGCAGCTGTTAGCTGAAGCCGGATATCCCAACGGGTTCACGGTCAAGGCACAGGTGTTGTCAACTCCGGGACCGGGGCTGGAACAGGCCCAAATGGTTGTCGCCTACCTGGCCAAAATCGGTGTTACCCTCGAACTGGAACCGATGGCCTATGGGAACTACCTGTCGGTCATGCTCCAGAAGAAACACGGTCCGGCCTATTTCTTCGGCAATGGGCATACCAACCCGATCATCATGCTGCGCAAGAATTTCACGCCGTATCCCTGGAACGCGCACATGTTCTCCGATCCGGCCTTTGACAAAAAAATGGCTGAAATGATGAAGACCCTGGACGAGACCAAACGCATCCGGATGATCAAGGAACTGGGAGCCTATGCCAATGAGCAGGTTCCGTATGTTCAACTGCCCAATCCGTATGCATTCAGTGCCTGGTGGCCCTGGGTCAAGAACTACCATGGGGAACAGTATAACGGTGCCTATCGGTATGGGCCGATTCATGCCCGGATATGGATTGATCAGAAATTAAAAGATCAGATGGGAAAATAGGGAACTGTCACGGAGACCTGTCATGTCGAAGTTGCTGGAAGTAAAAAACCTGAAAACCGTTTTTCTGACAGAAGAGGGACGGGTTAAGGCCGTCGATGGGGTCTCCTTTGACCTTCAGGAGGGCGAAACGCTGGGTCTGGTAGGGGAAAGCGGGTGTGGAAAAAGCGTCAGTGCGCTGTCCATTCTGCGCTTGATTCCATACCCCCCGGGCAGAATCGTGGACGGGGAGATCCATTTTGACGGCAAAAACCTGCTGGACATCAGCGAAGAAGAGATGCGTCATGTCAGGGGCAATCAGATTGCGATGATTTTCCAGGAACCCATGACCTCCCTGAACCCGATTATGAC
Organism: bacterium; assembly: GCA_018830885.1. GTDB lineage: Bacteria > SAR324 > SAR324 > XYD2-FULL-50-16 > XYD2-FULL-50-16 > JAHJRI01. Next base: position 2,323 of record JAHJRI010000220.1, read on the forward strand.
CGTGGGTCGTCAGGTGGCGGAACCCCTGGAAATTCATCACCAGATGAATCAGCAAGATGCGATGCGTGAAGCCGTGAAACTGCTGGAAAAGGTTCAGATCCCGGAAGCCGGCGTCAGAGCCCGGAGCTATCCCCATCAATTCAGTGGCGGCATGCGGCAGCGGTCGATGATTTCCATGGGAATGGGATGCACACCCCGGCTGATTATCGCTGATGAACCCACGACAGCCCTAGACGTGACGGTGCAGGCCCAATTGCTGGAACTCTTAAAACAGGTGACCCGGGATTTCAACACGGCGCTGGTGATCATCACCCACAATCTGGGAATTGTGGCTCGCTATGCTGACCGGGTGAATGTGATGTATGCAGGCCGCATTGTCGAAAAAGGAATCACGACCGATATCTATGGAGATCCACGCCACCCGTATACCATCGGGTTGCTGGCATCGATCCCGCAGCTGGACCAGGATATCAGGAAAAAACTCAACCCCATCGAGGGACAACCGCCGGATCTGGCCCATCTGCCAACCGGATGTGCATTTCACCCAAGATGTACCTATGCCGTTGACAGGTGCCGGCTGGAATCCCCAAGGCTGGAGGCGGTGAAAGGGAGCCATGAAAAAGCGTGCTGGATCGATGTCACCCAATAAACCAGGCAGCCAGGAACTGGTTGCGGTCAGAGACCTGAAGGTCCATTTCCCGGTCCACCAGGGAGCGGTGTTCCGTAAAAAAATAGGCGACGTCAAGGCCGTGGATGGCGTCAGTTTTCACATTGACACCGGGGAAACGCTCGGGCTGGTTGGTGAAAGCGGTAGCGGCAAAACCACCACGGGACAGGCGATCATGCTGCTGGAACCTGCCACGGGCGGGAAAATTTTTTTTGAAGCCAGGGAAATCACCGGTCTGGACGGAAAAAAGGCCAGGCTTCTTCGCCGGCGGATGCAGCTGATCTATCAGGACCCATTCAGCTCCCTGAATCCCAGGATGAAAATCGGGCGTATCATCTCCGAACCGCTTGTTATTCATGGCATGGTCAACGGTGAGAAGGATCGACAGGCACAGGTCGATGAACTTCTGGAGACGGTCGGACTGAGTCCCGCCATGGCAAAGCGATATCCCCATGAATTCAGCGGTGGCCAGCGCCAGCGGATCGGCATCGCCCGGGCCCTGTCCCTGAAACCCGGATTCATCGTCTGCGATGAGCCTGTATCTGCACTGGATGTATCGATCCAGGCCCAGATCATTAACCTGATCGAAGAAATCCAGGAAAAATTCAACCTCACCTATCTCTTCATCGCCCATGATCTGGCACTGGTTCGATATATCAGCAACCGCATCGCCGTCATGTATCTGGGGAAAATCGTCGAGATCGCGGACCGTTTGGAGCTCTACCGCCATCCACTGCACCCCTATACCCAGGCCCTGCTTTCTGCGATTCCGATTCCCAACCCAATACTGGAGGCCCAGCGAAAACACATTCAGCTGCATGGAGAAATACCCAGCCCTCTCAACCCACCGTCGGGGTGTCTGTTTCACCCCCGGTGCCGGCATGCAAAAAAGGAGTGTGCGCACCTGCAGCCACAGATGAGAGAAATCGCTCCGGATCATTTTGTCAGCTGTACACTGTTCGATTCCTGATTGGGTGCAGCGTCACTGCGACCCCGCGGCCCGCCAGTAACATACCTGGAATCATGATAGCCGGGGTGATAAATCTGGAAATCCAGTTGATAAATTGATGAATATAAAGTAGTCAAATAAGAAAACCAACATTCCAGGAGTTAACAAGATGGCTATTGTCGATCTGTCCGGGTCCATTGAACCCAATGCTGAAATTGAGTTGAACTATTATGATCACAGTACGGGCGCCAGGCAGATCTCGGATATGTTCAACATCCCCCCTGCCCTGCTCAAAGATGGAGAGGGGTGGACAGTGGAAGAGTTCACCCGCTTCCACACCCACAGCTGCACCCATGTTGATGCCCCCTGGCACTATAACAGCCGGATCGCCGGTAAGCCGGCGCCAACTATCGACGAACTGCCCCTAGAATGGTTCTTTGCCAACGGAGTTGTACTGGAAATGCGGCACAAGGGGCAGGGAGATGCCGTCACCATTGCGGATATTGAAAAGGAGCTGTCACGTATTCAATACCGTTTAACCCCCCTGGACATTGTCCTCGTCCGAAATGGCCAGGATCAATATTTCACAGCGGCCGACTACATGCACCGGGGATGCGGTGTCACCGCCGATGCGACCAGATGGCTCTATGACAAAGGGATACGCGTTATGGGTATCGATTGCTGGGGATGGGACAGACCCCTCTACCTTCAGGCGGAAAAAGCGCTGGAGAGCAATCAGAAAGGGGTTTTCTGGGAAGCGCACCAGGCCGATATCGCCTACTGTCAAATAGAGAGAATGGTCAACCTGGATGCACTGCCGGCAAAAGGTTTCAAAGTAGCCTGTTTCCCCTTGAAAATCAAGCGGGCAAGCGGCGCCCCGGCCCGGGTGGTCGCTATGCTGCCGGATTAGGATACCAGGATTGTTGCGGCAGATCTATCATGTCGACCGACGACCTTTGACATCCCGTTGATTGGTTTTATACTAAGACAGCATGGCCAGGTTCGTGTTAAACAATTGCGTCACGCATCGCCACCTGTGCCGATCCGAGGAACTCAGGAGACAAGCTGAACTATTACAGAATTTCAACCTGTCCGGACCGTTACTGGACATATAGTCTCAATCATTCACAACAGGAACAGAGAACAGATGAATACCAAAGTGATTATCGCGGCAGCGCTCACCGGTGCCGCCACCGTCAAAGAACAGAATCCCGCCGTTCCCTATACCATTGAGGAGTTTGCCGATGAAGCCGCCAGGTGCCTGGAAGCCGGTGCAGCCATGGTGCATGTCCACGCCCGGACCGATGAAGGCGTGCCCACGGCGGATATTGGCAGAATTCAGGCCATTCATGATGCCATTCGGGAAAAGGCCCCCGGCATCATCGTCAATCTGAGTTCCGCTGTGGGTGCCGGAGCCAGCAGGGAGGACAGGATCGCCCAGATCGTGGCCGTCAAACCCGAGATGGCATCCCTGAACACCAACACGATGAATTTCAGCTTCATTGACCGGAAGTCCGGTATGATCCTTTACGACGGGGTGTTCGAAAACACGTTCACCATGCTGCAGGATTTTGGCAAGGCGATGGAGGAGAACAGGGTCAAACCGGAAATTGAATGCTATGACATCGGCGGTCTGGATAACACGCTCCTGATTGCCAGACAGGGCTTTTTTTCAACACCCATGAACTTTAATTTCGTGTGGGGCGTGGCCGGTGGTCAACGGTTCCGGCCGGACGTCTTTATTGCCATGGTGAATGCGCTGCCGACCGGAGCAAATTTCACGACCTGCGGCGTCGGCCTGGACCAGTTTCCTGCCAACATCATGTCCTGCCTGATGGGCGGGCACATGCGGGTTGGGCTGGAAGACAACATCCGGGTGCCGAATGGTGACCTGGCTCGCGGGAGTTGGGAACAGGTGGAATGGGCAGTCAGGATCGCGGCCTGCCAGGGTCGAACACCGGCCTCACCGGAAGAAGCCCGTCAGATCATGGGTATCCGCTGAGAACAGGTCACACTTCAGAACCATGTTCCAGGTTGTCTGAATCTGCCAGGTGCCAGCAGCCATATAACCTGAAACGATGGCAGACGGTAACCCTGAATTCAAACCCGGTTGGCCCTTTTTTTCTACCGGGCGGGGTGCACCAAATATGCGTGGGTACCTGTAAGCGGAAAGAGGTTGTTTGTTCAGAAAACCTTGGAAGCCAGGGATGGATTTCAGGAGCTCCAAGGATGGATTCATGCGTTTTTCTGAATAAATAACCTCTTGAAGCGTTTATGATCACATACTCACATGTTTTTGGTGCACCCATCGGGAGGGGGTTCTTGACAAACCTGGGTAATATCCAGCAGACAAGGCTCTTCAGGAGCCAATGAAAGGGGAAAGACAGGCCATTGGCTTCAAAGACCGGTGATTTATCAGACAGGGGAATCGTTCTGTCAGTTGTCGAGGCACAGCAGTTCCTTGAGGGCGATCTTCTCATCGTCCTTGACCACCGGAATCAGATTGTTCGATGAATCCAGGGTCAGCGTGGCCAGGTTGGACAACGTGTTCTTGATCCCGCTGTCGGCTGTTTTGTAAAGCCCGGTATAGGTCGATCCCGCCTTGTAGATCAGGCGGGCTTTAAAGGGCACGCTCGCAGAACAGAAGGAACAACTCAGGGTGCTTTCACCCGTATCGATCCGGGTGACGTCACCGACGGTGATCAGGTTGTATGTCTGGTACTTAGTCGATGGCAGCGAGGCGACCGAACTGTATGGTGCCGCATTCTGCACGATCGTTGTCAGCAAATCCAGTACCTGTGCAGAACTGGAGGTGCAGGTGCCCCCATTGTCCATCTTGCCCACCGATTCACTGACGTTTTTATACAGGTCATCGTCGGTGGCGATACCCAGGGCAGTCAGATCGGTCATCAGGAGTCCAGCCCGATTCGTGTAGACGCTGAGAAAGTTGAAGGGTCTGGTGATCTCCGTACTGGTAACCGTCGGATCAAACAGTTGCTGGAGGCTCTCGACCTTGACGATCAGGTTCACGGCACTGATGCCGGACGATGCAATCAAGGTGGTGTAAATGGTGGTGGTTGAAGCGTCCGCGTTGTCCCAGACCCCTTCATAGGTATTATCCCTGCGGCAACTGCCAGCAGCATTGCCCAGGGCGGAATCACACAGCCAGGGGATCCCGGAATCCACGATCTGGAACAGACCGGTGGCTGAATTCAGGTTGCTGGTTCCCACGGAGGCGCTGCCGATATTGATCTTGCTGAACGACTGGTTTTCCGCCGCCGTGATGGTCCCATTCAGGTTTGAATCGATCTGGCAATAGGTGTGGGCAATGATTTCAGCCAGTGCGGAGAAGAACGAGATTTCGATCTCCTCATTGGAGCGTGTAGCCCCGTCGGATTGTGGTTTGGTCCGGGTCCAGTACTGGGCCCGCAGAAAGTGCGTCTGGTAGGTTGAGGCATATGTCCCGACCAGGGCATCGGTTCCGGCGGTTGCACAGCCCGTGGCCGTGAGATTTAAGACCGACGGGAAATTGGTGTTTGCATCGTCCTTGACGAAGTTCTCGAACAGAAAGCCACCCAGACCCATTTCCGCGCTTCCGCGCTCATAATTGCTGCAGGCCGCATTGTCCGCCACTGTCTGAAACTCGCGATTATCAAGCTGGGTTCGGCAGTTGGCCCCTTCGTCCACCTTTTCATCCGCACAGCCGACCAGCAGCAGCAGGCAGAACCCGACAGCCCAGAAGACAGGCGTGGTTTTCCGTTTCAGGAAGGAACCCGGACGACGATTGAATGGTATCGATCTCATGGCAGTCATTGATAGTTTATTCTGGTTTTGGTTCATCCTCTAATCTCTCTGAAGAAGGTCCGGCTGTTGTCTCCGCCGGTTTCTCCCCGGACCCGGGACTGGTTTGAAGCTGGGTCTCCGGCACCGTTTGTTCAGCCGGCACCTCTTTTCTTTCAATCGGTTGATCGCAAAACGACTGGAAGAAATCCGCCTGCCGTTCCTGCACCTGTTTTTTCCGGGTCAGCAGTTGAAGGGGACTCTGCAGGGCCGCCACCTTTTCCCTGACCAGATGCCGGGTCAACAGATCTTCCCGGTTCAGGGACCCGCACAGGGCCGGCTCGACAATCGACGGGAAGTAGGGCATCGCTTCCAAGAGGGTGTCATAGTAGAGCCTGCGGGTGTGCAGGTCCTGGGCGGCCGTCAATCGTTTCGTGAGCATATCTACCAAAGATTCCCCATCAACCTGCTGGCTCAACAGACTCGGGTACAATTTGCCGATGATGGCAAGGGTTCTGTCCAGCGCCCAGATCGATTCACCTGTGGCCGACGTCAGCGCCCGGTCCAGGTTGAAGACCGGATCATCCGCCGGTGACAGCTGATACCCCAGGCTCAGAGCCCTGGTCGATTCATGGTAGATAATTTCCCGCAGCTGCTTCTGCTTGGGATTGTTGCTGTAGCCCGCAGCAAAGATCCATTCAAAGGGCACCTGCAGGAATTCATCCTCCGGCCCTGTCCTGCTTGCGGCCGCTTCGGTTGCGGGTTGAGGCGACTTCGGTCCGGGGCGGAACAGTTGATCTTCAAGGATCTTACCCGCGTTGGCGTACCAGAACGCATTGTCGTCAAACAGATCCAGGGTGCGGTAGCTTTCATCCGACGCATAGATGGCGGTTCCAGACGCCGATGTTGTTTCAGTCAGTTCCGGGTATAGGTGTTCCATTTTGTCCAGTGCTACCCGGATCAGTTTTCGTGTGGCTTTCGGAATGTCCGTGTCATCGGCCCATTTTTCCAGCCAGAACCTTGCCCGGTTTTCCGCAGCTGGTTCGCTGGCTTGATTTTGCTCCTGGGACGCTGCGGTCATCCGGATCAGGGACAGTTTGATCATCTCTGAAACGCCCAGATTTTCCAACCAGTCGCCAATATTTTCCCTGAGCTCATCCTTCCATTCCGCCAGGTCCTCCGCATCGTCCTCGGTACAGACATCACCATCCTTTTCATAACAGGTGACCGGATGCTGCATGAACTCCCCGAATGCCTGAACTGTCAGGTACTGCAGGTATTCGGACAGATCCGGGAAGCGATCGATCAGAAATTCAAGGGCGTTTTCCCGGGCGCCGGTTTCAGGCCGAATAAACACCCGTTCTTCCTGACCGGAGAAAAAGGATTTGCTTTCAACGGTATAACCCGACTCGGCCATCATGATTTTTTTCAATTCGTCGATAATGACCGCCTTCAGTGCCCATGTTTCGTTCGGGTCCTTCAACATGGTATCCAGTCTCGAATTGCAGCTTCTCTGCACGTCCAGGTCATCATTGAACGCAGCGAGAAAAACCACTCCCCGGGTGCCCATCTCCCGTTTAGCCGGATCAGCCATATATTTGGAGATATGCCGCAGGCTTTTGACGGCTTTGAACTGGAGGTGGGTCGCGCCCTTGTGCCCGACCGGCTTCAGTTCTTCCAGGGCCTGATGCAGTTCCTGATAGGTGGCATTTTCATTTTCAAATACCAGATGGGTCTTTCTTGCCTGACTGGTGCAGCCGGATTGAAATACCAGACCCAGGGTCAGAAACAATATGACTAGATACCTCATGTCCATACCTTCAGCTGCATTAAAAGTTAAATGAGATTTGGATCGATTGTCGTTTGTCCTCGATATCACCCGCAACATTCCCGACCTCTTCAGACCAGTTGGCATAGTCTATCTTCATGGGGAAATAGGGGATATTCAGAGAAAGCCCCCAGGTGCCATATTCCCCGTTTCGACCGGCTCTGAACGATAATGCGTGATGCGTGTTGGACCGTTTCCACATCCCGATTTCAACCCCCATCTTCAGATTCCGTTTGAAGCTTCGATATTGTGTGGTCGCTGCGGTCAGGTCCACCCAGTCCATGGCCAGTATCAGGTTGAAACCCGCAAATTCCGATTCCGTGGCAACCCCGACATCCACCGACATGGGAACCTTCCCGGTGTTACCAAAATCCATGTCGCCGATGTTTTTGACAACCAGCGCCAGTCTGGGTTCCCAGTGGTAATACTTATCCAGAATATAGATGACACCGATATCAGGTGAGGATGCGATTTTGGTGGAAAAATCGTCTTCGAGCTGATCGGAAAAATTGTCATCCAGAAAATCGACCACATGGAGATCCTTGCGCACACCATTTCGATTGATGACCTTGTATGAAGCCCCGACGAAAAGCGTTTCGTCCAGAAAATTGAATGCCATCCCGCCAATGGCGCCATACTGCAGATAGCTTAACAGCTCAAAATACGGCACGGTGGGATTTCTGATCTTGGCGTCAAATCGGAACCCGCTGAAAAGCGAGTATCCCCAGCCGGGTCCGCTGATGCTCAAGGCACTCAAATTCAGGTCGGCGTAAAACTTTTTGCCTACCATTCTGCCGATGACAGCTGACTGGTCGCTACTGTCTTCCTTACTGAAATCAGTAAAGTTCTGGTTAAGCGTGGCATTTATCGTCAGGATTTCAACAATATGCTGTTGAAGGGTCTGTAGACCGGCAGGGTTATAAAACAATGCGTTTTCATCGTTCGCCACGGCAACAAAGGCATCCCCCATTCCCAGGGCACGAATACTCCGGCGCAGGTATTGAGGCTCGTCCGCGTGCAGAATGGTTCCGCCAAAGACCACCAGTGCCATCAACAGGACCAGAGGTCTTATCCAGGGGTGAAAAGCCCGTTTCAGTGGGTAATGTGTCAGCTCAATCATCAACACCTTCTACTCGGTTTTTGAATCGTGGGATTTGCAGTTCTGTCGGAAGCGTAGCATATAAAAAACTGATCTGCAAATAGAAGTTCGCGGCAGCCCGGTCAGAGGGATTCAAGAAAAAAAAACATTCACCATCCTGGCAAAAAGAATAGAAGGGGAAAAAAAGACTCCATTGACACCTGGCAGCCAACGCCTTATGATTGAAGATCGAGCTGAGCCGGCTCAAGGCCGGATTTCCTGTCTTTGTTTTATGGTAACAATTCACCTGTATCAGCCCCAAAGGTATTTCAAGAAACGCATGAATCCTCCTGGAAGCCATCCATGGCCTCCAAGGTTCTTGAAACACAACAGATTCGGGGCTGCGTGGAAATCAAACTGAATAGCTTCCCAACAGGCCTACAGCCCGCCTCAATTCTCAAACAACAACCGAAAAATGACCGGTTGTTGCTTAAAAGATACGTTTTATTTTGAATCATGAAACCCCCTGAAAGATTTCCATGGCAGAAGCGGATCCAAAACCCAGTGATAATTTAAAAATACTGCTTTCCATCCTGCATTTCATCACACCTTATAAGACCCGAACGATTGTTGCGGGATTGGCGCTGATTTTCACCGCCGGTATCTCGCTTTCATTTGGGCAGGGATTCCGGTTGATGGTAGATGAAGGATTTGCCCTGGGATCACAAGTCCATTTAACCCAGGTGGTGGGGTTGTTCTTTGTGCTGGTATTCCTGCTGGCCTGCGGATCTGTGACGCGGTTCTATCTGGTATCATGGATCGGAGAACGGGTCACGGCCGATATTCGGATCGCTGTGTTCAATCACATCATTGAACTCCATCCCGGTTTCTTTGAAACAAACAAAAGCAGTGAAATTCAATCACGGATTACCACCGATACAACGCTCCTGCAGTCTTTAATCGGCTCATCGGTTTCCATGGCGTTGAGAAATATGCTGATGTCCATCGGTGGGATCATCTGGCTGTTTATTACCAATGCAAAACTGACATTGATTGTACTGGTTTCCGTTCCCCTGGTGATTACACCGATCCTGATTTTTGGTCGACGGGTCAGGAAGCTGTCAAAAAGCTCCCAGGCAGAGATCGCCCATGTGGGTTCCTACGTTGGCGAATCCCTGCAGAACATTAAAACGGTGCAGGGGTACAACCACCAGGCCCTGGATATCCGGAATTTTTCGGAGCAGGTCGAGATCGCTTTCAACGTCGCCCTTCACCGCATCCGTCAGCGGGCATGGCTGATCGCGGCCGTGATGATGCTGGTCTTCAGTGCAATCATAATGATGATGTGGGTGGGTGGACAGGATGTGATGACAGGCCAGATCACCAAAGGGGAACTGGTTGCTTTTGTATTCTATTCCATCATCGTCGGCTCGTCAGTGGCCTCCGTCAGTCAACTCATCGGGGAGCTGCAGAGGGCCGCCGGCGCTACCGAACGGCTCATGGAACTGCTCTACGCGAAAAACCGGATCCTGCCACCGAGCCATGAGCCAGCAACATTCGCCACACCGGTCAACGGTTTGATTGAACTGAAGAATATCACCTTTGCCTATCCCTCCCGCCTGGAAGATCCCGCTGTCAAGGGGTTAAGCCTGAGAGTGGAGCCAGGGAAAAGCCTGGCGCTGGTCGGTCCTTCCGGTGGTGGCAAGACGACCCTGTTTGAATTGCTGTTGCGTTTTTACGACACCCAGGAAGGGGAGATACTATTTGATGGGTTGAACATCAAGGATCTGGACCCCAAAGAGCTGCGAAGCCATATCGCCATTGTCCCGCAACAGCCGGCACTGTTCAGCACAAGTGTCTGGAACAATATCCTGTATGGAAGGCCGGATGCGACCACGGAGCAGGTCCACGCTGCTGCCAGGGCTGCGTTTGCCACTGAATTCATCGAACGATTGCCTGAACAGTATGATACCTATCTGGGAGAGTCCGGTGTCCGTCTGTCCGGTGGCCAGCGACAACGCATCGCCATAGCCAGGGCCGTTCTCAAGGATCCTGAAATCCTGTTGCTGGATGAGGCCACCAGCGCCCTGGATGCAGAAAGCGAGCATATGGTCCAGCTGGCACTGGATCATCTGATGAGAAACAGAACCACGATTGTGATTGCCCATCGCCTGGCCACTGTGCAGAATGTCAATCAAATTGCGGTGATGGACGCCGGTCAGATCATCGATATTGGCACACACGCGCAACTGGTCCAATCTTCCCCGCTTTACGCCCGCCTGGCCGAACTGCAATTTAAAACCAACGGACTCGACATGGAAAAGCGCAGCAGGGGATCCACCTGTTAAATGGGTGAAAACCAACCATCAAGCTCAATAAAAACAGCGCTTTGATGGCTTCCTCTACCATTTAAAACCGGGTGAAATCAGGACAACCGATTGAAAGAAAACCTGATGTTAAAACAGCCTGACGTGCATATGATTCCTGAAGATGCCGTGAAGGCTCACCAGGAAATAAAAGCCAGGCAGATGTTTCCTGTCCATTGGGGAACCTTCAATCTGGTTTTCCCCGTCCTGCCCGGTTGATTCCCAGTTGATTGTAAAGGATAGCGGAACGGTAACTATTCACCTGTATACGCCCCAAAGGTATTGTGTTTCAAGAAACGCATGAATCCTCCTGGAGTTCCTGGAAGCCATCCATGGCTTCCAAGGTTCTTGAAACACAATACCTTCGGGGCTGAGCGGAAATTGAACTGAATAGCTTTCCAGAGGACCTGCAGCCCGCCCCAATTCTTGAATAACAACTAAAAACCAACTGGTTGTTACTTAATAGATACGCGGAACGATTCATCCCATTTCTGGAGCCGACCATGGTCGTGCTTTTTCCAATTGGGCCGCTAATTGAAATAAGGAAGACTCATCCGCGTAACGACCAACAAACTGGACACCCATCGGCAAACCGCTTTCTGTCAGGCGAGCTGGGATCGACATAGCCGGCAACCCCGTCACATTGGCAATTGGGGTCAGTGGCATCTGTGGCCCCACAATTGAATCGATCAAATCGCTCATGATGCTTTTTGTGCGTTCCCGATTGCTGAACAACACCTTACCAGCCGCTGATGAGGCTACTTTCATTGCGATGCGGTCCTTGACTTCAGGTTCCAATGCGCCAACTTTCACAGGCGGCTGTCCCAGTGTCGGCGTCAGAAACATGTGATACTGGCTCAGTATTCTGTCCATGGCAACACCTGCATCACGCCAGGCCTCCTTCGCCCTGATAAAGTCAACCACATTTAAATTCCTGCCAATGGCGCCCAAAGCCAGATTCTGCAATTCAATCGTTTTTTTATTCACCGGACGCTTGAAATCATCTCTGATCTCTTCAAGTTTGGCTGCTACGTGAGCGCTCATGATAACCAGTTCATTCAGAATAACCACTTTCTCATCAAAACCAGGATCGACTTCCTCGACCTGGTGTCCCATATTCACCAGCAATGATACGGTTTCTTCCACCGCTTTTTTGCACTCCTGATGAATCTCTCGACCATAAACGGGACGAAGGGAGTAAGCGATTCGAAACGTTGCGGGGGGTTGACTGACTTCCTGCAGAAAAGGACGTTTCGGCAGTGGCGCAGTGTAAGGAGAGCCCGGGTCAGGGCCCGATACGGCGTCCAGTATGGCGGCACTGTCCCTGACTGACCGCGTCAGGACATGGCTGGTGGACATACCGCTCCACTCTTCTCTGAAATTGGGTCCCACCGGATTTCTACCGCGACTGGGCTTTAACCCGAACAACCCGCAATAGGAGGCCGGCACGCGGATGGAACCGCCCTCATCCGTGCCGGAGGCTATTGGAACGATACGTGCTGCCACCGCTGAAGCTGAACCACCGCTGGATCCCCCACTTGAATAATCCGTATTCCAGGGATTTCGGGTCGCACCAAATGCCCTGGGTTCTGTAATGTAGCCCATTTTAAACTCAGGCGTATTGGTCTTGCCGATAACAATCAGGCCGGCTTTTTTAAATCGACGGACAATTTCCGCGTCGTAATCTGAAATGACCCCTTTCAGTGCTTCACACCCCTGGCTCATCGGCACCCCCAAAAAGGCGTGATGAACATCCTTTAACAGCATTGGAACCCCGGCAAATGGACTTTCTTTTTGAATTTCCTTGATTTGCGGTTTCACCAGATCGACCATGGGCGTAATAATGGCATTCAACTTAGGATTCTGTTCTTCCGCGCAGCGAATCGCTTCCTCACAGACCTCCTCGGCACTCACGTCTCCATTGCGAATCAATTCCGCCAGGCCAAGTCCATCAAGCGCCTTATATTCTTTTATCCGGCTCATATGTCTCTCCTATCTGCAGTTAAAAATGAACTACCCCGCCACGGGCGAGAAGTGAAACTTACAGCTTCGAAGGGGGTATTATCCCCATACTGCCCATTAAAGAGGTGATCGTTAGGCGTTACGTTCCATATCTTAAGATTGCTTTACCGTTTTTCATCCATTTTGGCTATCCATCATGCGCAGGTTGCCTCAAAAAATCGAATATGCGACCGCTAGGGTGATCGACCTTATCAGTGGCATGGATAAAACCGGAACGGTTGACTGGTTTGCGCAGACCGTTTCGAGATGCCCGCTTGAAAGCTGACAGGAAGGCGCGAAAGGCCGGGTGGCTCAGGCTGATGCAGCCTTGGCCTTCCACTCTTTGGTTTTGTTTTCCCTGATAAACGTCTCCATCGGCGAATCTGCGGGAAACTGTTCATTATACGCGGCCATTCTTTCGTCAAAGGCATTGATCACAAATTCGGCAAAATCGGCGTGCAGGGTCCCCGGATGGCATAAAAACCATTCTTCCTGATCAAAACGCCTGAATGCCTGTTCGAAATCAAGTTCGAAGTCCGTTTTTTCGAAGTCTCGCCGCTCCCCAAGGGAAGAAACATGGTCACTGATCGGAACATCTGTCATCGTGATTTCGTTTCTTACGATTGAACAGATCCAGGACCCGTCTGCCGATTTTCTGCCATGAATGGCGATACTGAAACCTTGAGCCATTGCTTTGACCAGTATTTCCGATTTTTCTGTCTGATTGTCCATGTGCCATTTTGTTTATGGTTTTAAAAACAGGTTGAGGCTCTATGGTGACTGAAAATCCTTGCCATGACCACCCTGTTTCTTGAAATAAGGGGACATGGGACCGTGTGAGGAGACGCTGATTCCCGCTGGGAATCAGCGTTATATCGCTTACGGTCAATTCAACCGGGCTACTGGGCAGCCTTTTTGTTGAGCAGCCCGGCGAGAATCAATCCGCAACCGATACTGGAGGTGAAAACCAGCAGCAGCATACCCAGGATCGGAATCAAACTGAGCAGGGTGTAGGGAATCACGCCCAGCAGAAAGTAAAGATACCGGCTCCTGATATTCAGGTTAAACCGGTTGGCCAGATAACTGCCGATCATGGTGAGTCCCAGGATTTTTGTCAAAAATAGAATGGGCATGAAGGCCAGAAGCATTGCAATCGCCAGGGGCAGGGTGATCAGCAGCAAAATCGCCACGACAAAAGCGGATGGATACACAAACATCGGGAGTAACCCCCAGAGTGAATGGGTCAGGATTTCCCGACGGGTGGTCTGTTTTTCCAGCAGCTTTGTCAGGGGAAAAAGCAGGATCAGCAGCCCGAATACGATGAAAGAGAGCTTGAACAGCAACGACAGCCAGATGGATGGATGGATGATCCGCTGGTTAAAAAATTTGCTGAATCTCCCATCTTCATTTTTTTCAAACTTGATCCGGCCGGATACCCGGGACGCTTCTTCCGCGCTGAGCTCATGATCGGAATAGTAGGTCAGGTTCCCCACAATTTTTCCCTGCTCCGGAATTTGCAGCTGCCCCGCGTAGACCGTGACATCCCCCTGAATCTCGTTCTGGATGGATATTTCAGCCGCACCAACGTAGAGGTTTCCCGTCGTTTTACCCAGCAGGGTCACTTTTCTGGCTCCGATAAAACTGTCACCCATCCGTTGACTGGTCTCACTGAAAAAAACCTGTTCCGCTGCAAGAAAACTGGTTCCCTTGACGACACCATTGATATGAATCTTACGGCCGGCGGCTTTCACACCGTTACTGACACTGCCGTTGACATTAATGTCCCGGGCAAAACCGTTCAGTGCCAGGTCGGAACTGCCTGAAAAATCGATCTGTTCACAGAAAAAAAACAGGTCTCTGGCTTTTCCCTTGAAATCAAGGGTTTGTCCTGAAAACAGGTAGTCTTCCTGGTATTGACGGGTCTCAATTAAATCCCGCTCTGAAATTCTCAGCTCTATCGCGTTGAGATTGCTGTTCCAGAACATCAGAACAAACAGCATGAGCAGCCATTTGGTTTTCATCTTCTCCTCCATTTTTAAAAAACCCCCCAAAGGGGCGTCCGGCGTTTCATCCGGAAAGGGTCAAATATCGGCATGCTTAACCGGAAGCCGGGGTTGATTGCAATATAAAGATCGTTCGGGTATTACGGTTATCAATATGCCAATCCCGGTTCCGCCTGACTATTAAATCAGGATGAGCGGAGGCGGTTTCGGACGAATGGTTCGAAACACCGGTTGAATGGTTGTCGGCATCAGAAATCAAGCTTTTTCTTCAGGAGCGGCGCCTTTCGTCGTGAGAGTTCGACCCGGGAACGATCTTTCAATTCGATGAGGCAGGCGCCCTTAAATCCCTTGTGGATGGTAGTGACAAAAGCCAGGTTGACCAGGCTGGCCCGGTTGCTCCTGAAAAATCCCAAACCTGCCAGTTTATCTTCATAGTAGTTCAGGGAGTGGTCCGAGAAAAAGCGACCCTCACTGGTATAGATAAAACTGAGCCCCTCCTCGAAACAGATTTTCTGAATATCTCCAACCTGGATAATCTTGATGGCATCCCGGAACTTCACCGAGATTTTCTCCGTGGTTTCCCTAGTGATCCCTTCATCCTCCAGGTTTGCGGCAGCAGAACCCGCCTTTTTTTCCAGAATCTTCCCCACCGCCCTGGCAAATCGCTCGCGACTGACCGGTTTCATGAGATAGTCAAGGGCATCAACGTCGAAGGCATCAGCCGCGTATTTGGCATGTGCTGTCTGAAAAACAATCAGTGGGGGGGTCTGCAGGGAGGTAATCGTTTTGAAGACGGAAACCCCGGGCATATTGATATCCAGAAATGCCACGTCCGGTTGCAGCGAGACCATCTGTTCCAGCGCCTCGGTGCCGCTGCGGGCGACTGCGATGATATGAAACTGGTCATAAGCGGACAGCAGGTCCTTCAGCCGATCGATGGCGTGGGGTTCGTCATCGGCAATCAATGTTGTAATCATGGTATCTATTCAGTTTGATTTCCGCTCAGCCCCGAAGGTATTTTGTTTCAAGAACCCTGGGATCCAGGGATGGCTTCCAGGAGCTCCAGGAGGATTCATGCGTTTCTTGAAACACAATACCTTTGGGGCGTATACAGGTGAATAGTGACTAGTCATGTTGCGAATGATATTTCTATCCCTCCGTCTTTGATGGAGAATGTTCCCCCCAGGGTTTCAACCCGTCTCCGGGTCACCGTCAGGCCGACGCCCCCGTCCAGCATATCTGCTGTCAAACAGGCCTGGGAATCCCGCACGGCAATGGTGAGGCGGCCGTCTGCATGGAATGTTCGCAGGTCGATGGCCAGATGCTCGGTCATGTCGATATTGTGCTTGATACAATTTTCGACCAGCGGTTGAATGATCATCGGCGGAACCTGTCCCTCAGCCTGGATGTCGATCCGGTAGGAGAGTCTGTCCCCGAATCGCATCTGCTGAATCGACAGGTATTTTTCCACCACATCCAGCTCCGATGCCAGGGAGACCCTTTGCAGGTCACTGAAATCCAGATGGTAACGCAGTATTTCGGCCAGGTTGATCAGCGCGGTCTCCGCCTTGTCTGGCGTCTTCAGCAGGGAAACCATCAAGTTGAGGGAATTGAACAGGAAGTGGGGATTGATTTTGGAAGCAAGGAGCCTCAATTCCATCTGGGTTTTCAACACGGTTTCCGCCTGCAATGCTTTCTCCTTCTCCAGGACGGTCTGCTGGAAAAGCACAAACCCACTGCTGATGACATTAATGGCGATGAAGAACAACAGATTGATCAGCAGGTATGTCACTGTCCGATTGTCGGAGTAAAGAAACGCTGTCGGATCGAAAACAAAGAACCCGATAAAGGTGATGATGCCAACCCCCAGGATCAAGCCGAACGAAAGCAGCAGCACCAGAAACAGACGGTCGGTCAAAGTAGACAGATAACGGGTAAAATAGAGACTGATCAGAACACCGACACCCAGGAAAAGGGAGTCCAGGATCGTAATCGTCGGTGAAATCCAGATAAACTGATCATATCGGAGTCCGATGATCAGGCTGAGTATCCCCCCGATCACCAGGGAAAAACCCAGAACACCGACTATGCTGATGAGATGGGGGATGTTCCGTTTCAAAACGCAATCCGCTGCTTGTTGGGTCAGGGTGTGGAAAATTTCTGCAACACTGATGGTGTCACGCTACGACAAAAGACGATTTGAGTAAAGCACCGGATCAATGATTCGATCGGGAACCCATGCCATTTAACCGGGGGTATCCGCCATTCATCGGAAATCCACCGCCACTCATCCGGATTCAGTGGCGGGCCGTTCCCGATCCGGGTCATCCTGACATCATGGAATTCAGAAAACTTCAAACAGCTGGTTTGAAGGGATCGAAATGATCAACACTCTTGGAGACAAAAATGAAAAACATGACATTGATGGTTGCCCTGCTTGCTTTAATCGTCGGATTCAGTTCCAGTGCGTCGGCTTATCAGGGGCACTGGCGGGAACGGGATGCATCGGGGGACCATTACCCGAAATCGTTCAAAGAAGGGTATGAATATAAGATGAAACGGTTTGATGATGGGTTTGTGCTCTTTCCCGGCGCCGAAATCGGAATGGGAAGCGGGGCCCTGTCCGCCGCCATTGGTCTGAATATCGGTTATAAAAGCGGACTGTTTTTAATCGGGACTTCCCTGAAAGGCCAGGTGATCAATATTGACCATGTCAACTACGCCTTTATGCCCTATACCTTGAATGTTTCCGGTGTCAGTTATTCGATGATCCCTGAAACGTCGAATTCACAGAATGACAAAAAGCTGAAGGGCTGGTCGATCGGCTATGGGATGGGCGGCAAACTCACCTTCGCGCAGCTGGTTGAAACCGATCCGGTAACCCAGGTCGAAAAGGAGTATCTGACGATCAATATCGGGTTCGGGTTTTAGGCGCATCGTGGCACCGGAATCCCCAGGCTCCACCGGGATGCTGAACCGGAGTACTCCCGGCCCGGCTGCCGGGGATTGATATTCCGGCTGTCAAACCTTGCCTGAATCGAAATGCACCCGCCTATTTCATACCAAAAATGAACCGGGTCATCCGATTGGTTCCTGCCATTGCGCAAGCAAGAAAAATCAGTGGAAAGGCGGTAAGATTGATGATGAGGTATTTCACAACGATTGGAAAAGTGGTTTGGACAACATAGAAACCGATGATCAGCACGATCGTCTGATGAAGTATATAAAATGGAAGTGCGATGTTGGATAGATAGCGAATGACCTTTCCATCTGCTGTCGACAGGTATTGTCGCGTATATCCTAAAAACATGATCAACCAGCACCATTCCCCGACCACTTTTAAAACCATCATCAGGATATAGTATCCAATGGTTTCGGGGTGGTCGGCCAGGTACCCGGCTGAGGGATTGTCCGTGAACCCCCTGAAAGCGCTTTCTGACAAGGGGATAATTAGACAGTAGCCCACGGACACGGGTACGCCAATCCACAACGCCAGCCGTTTGTTCACCGCAATAGCCTGTCTGAAGCGATCATCTGAAAACAACAGAAACCCGAACACAAATAGAAGCCAATAATGAAATACATTGGCCCAGTCCGTCACAAATGTCTGGAAACCGGGGAACAACCACCGCAGCGCAATTTCGACGATCATAAGGGGTACCATGGGCAGAAAAATGGAACGTCCCCCGGAGAAGCGGTTGACAACCCACGCCCGCCTGTCTTTGAAATGCGCTGTTTTCAGATTGACGAACATATTCAGGGAAACCAGGGAGAAAACAAACAGGTAAAAAAGAAACCAGAGATGTCCCGAGTGCAAACCAGGTTGACGCCCCTGCAATAAGAAAAAACAGCGGCATATGCCAGATGTGAATAAATGAACTCACATAATTGAAAAAACCACTGGATTCACTGTTTTTGAGATGAAACCAGCCGAAACTGAAGATCTCCGAGCTGTGAAAAAAAACCAGAACCAGAACAGCGAACACCCGCAGCCAGTCCAGTTCATAATAACGAGCTGGGTGATGATTTTTTCCCATCCGTTTCCTTCAGGGGGGGTTCAGCACTATGGTTGCCTGGAAAGCGATGACTCATCCCGCAGGAGTTCCGCCAGCCGGTTTAAAAACGGTTCTGCGGGGACAAAATCCACCAGTCTCAGATCAGGGCGTTCCTCTCCCCGACGATTAAAAAACAGAACCGTCGGAACGCCTTTGACATCATGTTCCCGCAATAGTCTTTCATACGTGTTATTCCCTGTCTGCGTCAAATCCACTTTGATCATCACAACCGACTGGTCAGACAACTTGACGACATCCGGGTGATGAAAGGTGATCTCGTCCAATTCCCTGCAGGGGGTACACCACTCCGCTGAAAAGTCTATCACGACGGGTTTGCCGGCTGCCTGCGATGACACCATCAGCTGCCTGGAATAGGCGTGCCAGTTGGCACCTGGCCCCGCCAGGACCCAGGTTCCGACCAGAATCGTGGCTGTCACCAGACCAGCCATCGCCACGGCGGTCTGAATCCACCGAAATAGACCTAAATCCGATCGGACCGACTGAATCCAACCCAGATGGATGGCTGCGGCCAGGGGAACCATGGCAAACAGGATTACGCCTGTTGTTTCCGATAACACCGGACGGATAAAATAGAGGGCCATACCAACCAGAATCCAGCCCAGGAGTTTTCTGACCCAGACCATCCAGTCACCAGACCGGGGCAGTTTATCCAGTTTACCGGAAAAAAGCCCCAGCGCCAGCAAGGGAATACCCAGTCCCAGACTCAAGGTGAAAAAGACGATAAAACCCATCAGGGGGTCTCCCATGCTGGCCACCCAGGTAAGCAGTCCCAGGATAAACGGGCCAATACACGGTGCGGCAATCACACCCAGGGTCAATCCCATGAAGAGACTGCCAAAATATCCGGAATAATTTTTTGAAGCCGCCCGGGTCAGGCCTGAAGGCAACCGTAACTCCCAAAATCCCAGAAGGCTGCTGGCAAAAAACAGGAGGACAACGACCACTCCACCCAACACCAGGGGATTTTGCAGCAGGGAACCGACCAGACTCCCGCTTAAGGCAGCTGCCAGCCCCAGGGAAGAATTGACAACCGCCAGTCCGCCGATATAGCAAACCCCGTTGCCCAGCAGCCTACCCCTTCCCTTGCCGCTCCTGCCGCCGAAATAAGAAATGGTGATGGGGATCAGGGGATAGATACAGGGCGTCAGGTTCAGCGCCATGCCACTGAGAAATATCCCCAGCAGGGTCCAGACCAACGCCAGACCGGTCAAGGTTCCGGTCTTTTCTATTGAGGCAGCAGCGACCGGTCCCAGGGAAACACTCTCCTCAGGTAAGCCTTTGCCCTGCCACTCCGGGAAACCGGCGGCATAGCGAGACACATTTTCATATCCGAGATTGACAGCCACCCGGGCCGCACTGTCGCTGCGCACTCACGACAACCCTGCTCAGTAAAACACGAGTATTCTGGATCTGTCAGGACCCAGGAATTTCTCCAGAGCGCCTTTCTGACGCCAACGGGACCACAACGTCGGCTCCAGGGGAAAATTGACTGCCCCTTTAATATGACCGGTACGATACTCCCACACCTGCCGGGTATCCACCAGCAGCAAATCCCGGGAGGCATGCTGATACTGCTGCCATAAATCTTCGACATCAATGAGTCGATAGCCGCCACCGTGCGCCTCCTGGACAACATCCTGGAAGGATGCGGGTTGAATGACCAGCGGTCGATTCCCATACCAGAGAATGCTGACAGTCATGAACACGGCCGCAAGGGAAGCCAGTGCTCTCAATTTACTTTTCATGGGTAACCGTATTAAGTTCCGCTTTTGGCGCTAAGACCTGTATACCACTGATCTCATTCCCGCCGTTCTTCGCACCAAGTCTCGCGTATTCAATTACAGACAGGTTCCCCGCTGCTTCTCAGAAAAAGCGGGGAGCCCCTATGACTTCTTTTCATTTAAAAAGGGTTGGATCAAAAGCCAGTGGAGATGCAGGTACTTCGGGTGCCTGAATCGTTCTATGCCAATCACCATCTTTTCATGGCTGTCTTTGGGCTGCGCCCGGTAAGTGCCACAAAGCCGGTCCCACAATGACAAGCTGAAACCGAAATTGCTGTTTGTCTCTTCCGGATAAATGGAATGGTGAATGCGATGCATGTCCGGGGTAACAATCAACCACCGGATAACCCGCTCAGCTCTCAACGGGAGTCTGATATTGCCATGATTAAACAACGCCGTCCCGTTCAGCACGATCTCAAAAATGAAGACCGCAAGCGGCAAAGGTCCCAGAGCAGCAATCACTGCTATTTTGATGACCATCGACAGGACGATTTCGATGGGATGAAACCGGGAACCAGTGGTCACATCAAAATCCAGGTCCGTATGGTGCATTCGGTGTATCCGCCAGAACAGCGGAATAAAGTGAACCATGGCATGTTGCAGATAGATGATAAAATCCAGGAAAACTACGGACACCGCCAGATTTGCGCCATAACCCAGGTCAATTTTGTTCAGCAGACCCCAGCCGCGGTTCTGAGATTCCATCGCAAACCCCACAGCCAGAACCGGAAACAACCAGCGGAGAACCAGGCTGTTGATCACGACAATGGCCAGATTGCTGGTCCACCGCCATCCCCTGGATATTCTCAGCACCCGCCGGGGTGCCAGCACCTCCCACAGCATGACGATCAGGAACAGGCCGCAGAAAACCCCAAGCCGGATATAGATCTCATTATCCATAAGATACTGACTCATGGCATCCCTCGCTGAACGCGTCAGCAATCCCGCGTTTGACCAGAAACGGGCAATATGGTAGATTATTAACAGTTCACTTATTCAATAGATCAATTGAATACTAGTTAAAAAGGAGTTTTGTGTCAAACAATAATTTCAAACACCAGCTTTTTGAGCAATTTGCCCGTATCGGCAAGTCTCTCAGCAGTGGTCCGCGACTGGAGTTGCTTGAATATCTTGCCCAGGGAGAGCGGAATGTCGAATCACTATCCAGGGTGTCCGGGTTTTCGATCGCCAACACATCTCAGCATCTGCGACACCTTCACCAGGCGGGGCTGGTCGCATCCCGCAAGTCGGCCCAGCAGGTGTTTTATCGTTTGGCCGATGAACAGGTGATCGATCTTCTGGATCTGATCAGAAAAGTGGCAGAACGGAATCTGGCAGAAATTGACCGGCTGATCAACACTTTTCTGACCTCAAAGGATGAACTGGAGCCGATTTCCGGGACCGAACTGTTTGAGCGTTTGAAAAGGAAAGACATCACCGTACTGGATGTCCGACCCAATGAAGAATTCAACAGCGGTCATTTGCCGAATGCGGTCAACATCCCGCTCAGCGAACTGGAAAAAAGGCTGAACACATTACCGATGGACAGGGATGTGGTTGCCTATTGCCGGGGTCCTCATTGTATCCTCTCTTTTGAGGCGGTTGAAAGACTGCGGAAAAAGGGATTTCGAGCGCTGAGGTATGAGAATGGCTTTCCGGAATGGAAACGGTCCGGGTTACCGGTCGAAATGGGGATATGAAGGGAAACGGGAGCGGAGAAATCCCCTGGCCTTCTACTCTGACGTCAAGGATGAAAAACAACCGCCGCAGGATCGTGAGGGGGGTGACTGTTGCATTTCATGATTGATCAAGGGGCAGCCTGATAATAAACCGGGTCCCCTTTCCCGGTTCAGACTCCACCGTCATCGTGCCGTGATGGTTGTTGGTGATGATCATGTGGGACACGGAAAGCCCGAGCCCGGTGCCCTCGCCCACTGGTTTGGTGGTAAAGAAGGGTTCAAAGATCCGTTTCCTGGTTTTTTCATCCATCCCCGGACCGTTATCCGCCACTTCAATCTGCACTTTTCCCCGGACGATATGAACAACCAGCCGTATCTGGGGTGAATCAATGCCTTTTACGTTCATCATGGCCCAGGCAGCGTTGTTCAGCAGGTTCAGGATAACCTGTTCGATCTCTGTTTTGGTGCAGTTGATCAGCGGCAGATCCGCTGCGAACTCCTTTATGATTTTGATATTTCTGAAATCATACTTCTTTTTCAGATCGTAACCGGTACCGGCCAGGGCCAGGACATTGTCCATCAATTCGGCCAGATGGGTAGGTTCTCGCTTGGATTCGCTTTTGCGGCTGAACTGCAGCATATTGGAGATGATCTGAGAAGCCTTTTTTCCCGATTCCCGAATCGTGTTGAGAAAGGACAGCACACCTCTTTCTTCCAGGTATTGCTGCAGATTCTGAAGATCAATCCCCAGTTCCCTTGCCGGGCCAATATTGGATTTCAGATCCGGTGACAACCGACGCAGGGCATTCTGGGCGCTCTGCACCATGGCTCCCAATGGGTTGTTGATTTCATGGGCCATACCTGCGGCAAGACTCCCGATCGACATCATTTTCTCGGTCTGGATCATCAGCGCCTGTGTCTTTTTCAGATCGGTGATGTCCCGGGCAATTCCAAATATGATCTTCTCGTTGAAAGGCACAGCGATCAGCAGCGCAATTCTTTCACTGCCATCCGGTTTGACATAGACCACTTCACCCAGATCCGCTGATTCAGTAATCTCGGTGATCTTTTCCAGCCTCCTTTGCGCCTGTTGAATCGTGGTATCGAGTGTGGTCAGCATCCGTAATTCGGCTACTGTGCGCCCGGTCAGTTTTTCGCCGGCTGAATTGGCATCCAGGTATCGCCCCGTTTCCCTTTCCACGGTAAAGACGGCATCACCGGATCTTTCAAACAGCAGGCGATAGCGCTCTTCGCTCTCCCGCAGTTCCTCTTCCATCCGTTTCCGTTCAGAAATATCCCGGGTGATCGACAGAATGTGCGGTTCATTGTTCAGCTGGATAATGCTGGCGGACATCAGGCCGACTCTGCAGGTGCCATCCTTGAATCGGAATGTCGTTTCCAGGTTCGAATAATAGCCGTCCCGCATCAGTCCTTCTATCAGCCTTTCCCGATCTTCGGGGATGGCCCAGATATTGATATCCGCAGACATTTTGCCGATCGCGTCCTCACGGGTAAACCCGGTCATCTGGGTAAAGCCGTCATTGATGTCAACATACAATCCATCCAGGCGATTGATATTAACGGCATCGGGGCTGGTTTTAAAAGCGACTTTATACCGTTCCTCGCTCTCGCGAAGTGTGTCTTCCACCTGTTTGCGTTTCGCATCGATCTTTGAGACAAAAAGGGCCATCTCGATGGTCACTTTCAGATCCCGCTCCTGGATCGGTTTCAATATGTAACCGAAGGGCATGGTCAGCTTGGCCCGTGCTATTCGTTCTTCGTCCAGATAGGCGGTTGCGAAAATCACCGGGATATCATACTGCGTCCGGATCGCCTCCGCACATTCGATGCCATCCAGTTCTCCCTTGATTCGAATATCCATCAGCACAAGATCCGGTTTTTCGATCTCAACCTGCTGGATTGCTTTCGCCCCGGTATCGACAATCGAAATCACCTCATAACCCAGACGCTGGAGATCGTTTTCGATCTCCATGGCGATGATCGCCTCATCCTCAACAATCAGAATCCTGGCTTTTTTCATCGTCAATCCTGATAGAGATTGAATTTAATATCAAACCGTGTGCCCTCCATGTTGATCATCGCAATCGATCCATTGAGCTGATTTTCAACCAGCGTCCGCACCAGTTTCAGACCAAGGGACTCATTGACTCTCCAATCGATGTTGCCCGGGAATCCAACACCATCATCGGTAATGGACACGAGAAGTTCCCCTTCATCCCCCGGTCTGGCAACAACCCTTATTTCGCCTTTTCTGCCATCGGGAAAAGCATATTTGAGGGCGTTGGACAACAGATCATCACCATACCGATACCCGTGGTGGCCCCTATTCCCCCTTGAAAAAAGCGGAGCACGCCCGTCATACCGACAGCGATCAGCGTCGGTACGGTGCCAAAAAAGAGTCCTCCCAGACTGAGTAAAACGGATCGTGTATCGAAAAAAACCCCGGGTATAAGCTCCCAGGGGGTCTTCATCACAGCCATTCCGATCAGACCGAACCCGATTCCGGTGAGGATTTTGATCGACAGTTTTTCGAATTGGGGATTCAGCACAATGATGTCAAAAACCAGACCCAGGATAACCAGGAGGGCGGTATTGCATACCAATCCAATCAGTGTTGATGCTTCCATTTACCTGTTTATCCAATAAACCGATCGATGCCGGAGGAGATGAAACCGTGCGGGAATTTAACGTGCCTATGGATAATAGCAGAAAAAATAAACAACTAAAAGCGGTTCTCTTGATTTCAGCATGGTTGGGTCCAGGAAATGCTCAAATAGTGCCCGCCTTACCTGTACAACAGGCGCAGGACCGACCCTCCCGGTTCTCGGATGAATCGATCAAACGCTGGATAATCCATTGAATCTGCTGACTTTTCATACAACCAGCATGCCCTGCCCGGCACAACGAAACATGAGAATGATATTGCGGTGTTGACCCCGCGACTGATATGAACCCCTGAAACCCCCACTTGCTTCGCTCAGACAAGCGGGGTTTCTGTCGCTCCATTTCGCCAGGATCATCTGGAAACGCGTCTAATCAACTGAAACGGCTCCACACCAGTCGTTTCCGTGGTGTTGTTCTCGTACCAACCATCATTCCCGCGGAGCGGGCACACCGAAGGATGAAAAACAGCGATGCCTTCCCGTGCCTGTTATAAAGCAGACAATACCGTTAACTGAACCCCCCTTTTCCTGCGCTTATTTTCCTCCGTGCGCTCTGTGTCTCTGTGGTGTGCGTTTTTAATACAAAGACCATACCAGCAGGCGGTTTTTTGCAAGGTTTCTTCAGTCACTGTTTCTTGCTGTTTCCAACAAAACACTCTAGAATCAAGCCATCAATCCAGACATCATCGTTTGGCCCCGACGTCACAGTGAAGCAAGCGATCCGCGCCTGGCGGGCCCAGCGAGGGTTGAATGACTTCTTCATCACACAAACCCGGTCGGTCGATGGGGTTTTGATATCAAGCCGGCACCATCAAAAGGAAACCCAATGATTCTGCTAAACCCGAAAAACGAGAAGTTTGATCATCTCGACGAACAATCGAGAGAGATCATGTTCAAGACCATTGCCTTTTTTGAAGGTAAAGGAAAGATCCGGACGATTGAAGACTACAATGCCAGGATCTGGTACGCCGATTTCCTTGAATTTATCAAGGAGAACAGAATATTTGCCACCTTGCTCACTCCATCCGCCTATGGTGAGAACTGCCGCTGGGATACCCGGCGAAATTGTGACTTCAACGAAATCCTGGGATTTTACGGGTTGAGTTACTGGTATACCTGGCAGGTAACCATCCTGGGTCTGGGACCGATCTGGATGGGGAATAATGAGGCTGTCAAACAGAAAACCGCCAGACTCCTGCAGGAAGGTGAAATTTTCGCTTTCGGGCTCTCTGAAAAACAGCACGGTGCAGATATCTACGCCAGCGAAATGTCGCTGGTCCCCCTTGGAGACGGAAAGTATATGGCAGAAGGGGGCAAGTACTATATCGGCAATGCCAACAAGGCAGCACTGGTCTCGGTCTTCGGGAAGAATGCGGAAACGGAAGAGTATGTTTTTTTCGTGGTCGATTCCCAGCACAAGAATTTTGATCTGGTCAAGAACACGGTTTCCAGCCAGAACTACGTGGCTGAGTTCGCCCTGAACAGTTACCCCATCACCGACGACGATATCCTGACCACCGGGCGGGCGGCCTGGGATTCCTCCCTCAATACCATCAACGTCGGCAAATACAACCTGGGATGGGCGTCCATCGGCATATGCGGTCATGCCTTCTACGAAGCCCTGAACCATGCCTCCGCCCGGCGGCTGTTCAACCACTTCGTCACCGACTTCCCCCATATCAAGCAGCTTTTTACCGATGCCTATACCCGCCTGACAGCCATGAAACTGTTTGCACTGAGAGCCAGTGACTATATGCGCAGCGCCTCTTCCAGCGACCGTCGCTATCTGCTGTACAATCCCATGGTCAAGATGAAGGTGACCACCCAGGGAGAGGACGTGATCAACCATCTCTGGGATGTCATGGCTGCCAAGGGATTTGAAAAGGACCAGTACTTTTCAGTGGCAGCCGTCGATATCAGGGCCCTGCCCAAACTGGAAGGGACCGTCCATGTCAATATGGCACTGATTATCAAATTCATGCCCAACTATTTCTTCAACCCGGGAGCGTTCCCCGAGATCCCCGAGCGGGTCGATCCGGCAAACGACGATTTTCTGTTTCAACAGGGGGCGACCAAGGGGCTTGGCGGGATCCAGTTCCACGATTACAACGCAGCCTATGACAGCATCAACCTGCCCAATATCGCGCTTTTCAAGGAACAGATCGAGGTGTTCAAACGGTTCATGCTGGAAGCCACACCGGACGAAGAGCAGAGCAAGGATATCGATTTTCTGCTGATCGTCGGGGAGCTCTTTACACTGGTGGTTTACGGCCAGCTCATTATCGAAAACGCCCGCATCAAAAACCTGCCGGACGACATCCTGGACCAGATCTTTGATGTCATGGTCCGCGATTTTTCCAGGTTTGCCCTGCAGCTTTATTCCAAAACCAGCAGTACCGAGACCCAGATGGCGATTTTTCTGGATATGATAAGAAAACCGGTGGTGGATCAAGCGCGGTTTCAAAGGGTTTGGGAGAAATTCGTCCTCTCCAAGAAGGACACCTATGAAATGACCCCCTGATCCGGCGGTTCAAGATCCGTCTGCAGGTAAAACGGGTTGGAAATTCAACGCCTGACCGTGGGAGAAATGATCAGGCGGTCTCTTCAGATTGACGCAGCGTGATCCGCCAGCATGCTGCGCACCTGATCCAGGTGTCGTTTCAGGTCCATCGTGGCGGCATAACCGACCTCTTCCACAAAATTCAGAAAATAGCGACACTCTTCGATAGCATCCAGCGCCAGGTTCAGATACCGGGTTTTCTCTTCCCGGGTCTTTTTTTTGCTGCTTTTTCCAATATTGGTGGTGATTCCGACCGCGGCCTGCTTCATCAATGTTGCCAATCCATAGACATCGTTCCGGGGGATGACCGCAACCAGACCATAGACAGCCATCACAAACTGCAGCGCTGCCTGATAGATGGCAAGATCGTCGAATGGGGAACCTGAATCAGCAACCATGGGATCGTTCTTGTTTTGCAGTCATCGTTTTCATCTTATCTGGGCTTGATTCCCCGCAGCTTGCTGCTTCCTGTCATCCCGGCGAAAGCAGGGGTCCAGGTAACCTTTTCCTGGATTCCGACTTTCGTCGCAATGACGGCCGTTACCCCCTTCGAAGCTGCAAGTTTGGCTTCTCCTGAACGGATTGGGAGTGGTTACGCATCGTGAACAACCAGCACTATTTTACCGATATGGGTGTTGCTTTCCATCAACCGGTGCGCCTCAGCAGCCTCTCCCAGGGGGAAGGTCTTATAGATCAACGGCTTGAATTTTCCATTCGCGATCTGCGGCCAGAGATGGGTCTGCAGTGAGCGGGCAATGGCGCCCTTCACCGCCGTCGGCTGCGGACGCAGGGTTGAGGCAGTGAGGATCAGTCTTTTCATGAGCACCGGTCGGAAATCCACTTCTGTCTTTGGCCCTTCCAGAAACGCGATATTGACAATCCTGCCATCCCTGGCGGCCAGCCGGATGTTACGGGTGATATAGCCACCCCCGACCATATCCAGAATCACATCAATGCCCTTCTGTTCCGTGGCGGCCAACAGCACATCGACGAAGTCCTGTTCGCGGTAGTTGACTGCGATTTCAGCACCCAGGGCTTCACACGCCTGGCACTTTTCCGCACTGCCCGCTGTCGTAAATACCCTGGCCCCCATGACCCGGGCCAGCTGGATGGCTGTGGTACCGATGCCACTGGACCCCCCATGCACCAGGAAGGATTCTCCGGCCTTCAAGCCGGCCCTGTCAAAGACGTTGCTCCAGACGGTAAAACAGGTTTCCGGCAGCGCCGCCGCCTCAATCAGGCTCAACCCCGACGGGACCGGCAGACACTGTTCCCAGGGCACAGTCACATATTCGGCATACCCCCCGCCGTTGGTCAATGCGCATACTTTCTGCCCGTGCAGACCCGGATCGACACCGGCACCTTCGGCCACAATTTCACCGGCCACCTCCAGACCCAGTATGGGAGATGCACCACTGGGTGGCGGATAGAGACCCTTCCGCTGAAGCACATCCGGTCGATTGATCCCTGCAGCTGCCACTTTGATCAGGACCTCTCCCTCAAGCGGTGTTGGTGAATCTTTTTCCTGCAGTTTCAGGGCTTCCGGAGCCCCCGGTTCGACGACATTCACATAAAACATGACAACTCCCTTTTCATTCAATGGATTACCCGGTTTTCCCGTTCCCGGGAAGAAACAACCACCGGAGAACAGCAGTCTGGGACCAACCCCACAAGGGTAAAGTGCCATAACCACAGGACGCTGTCCAGTCGCTTCTTGAAATGGGGGTGCCAAATATGTGAAATATGTGTGGGTACCTGTAAGCGGAAAGAGGTGATGATCCCATCCCCCCATGTTTTTGATGCACCCCTTGAAATAGGGATTCCAATGGAAAGGGGTAACTATTCAGCTGAATTCCGCTGATGGGGGCCACGACCGGGAATGCTTCTCAACGTTCGTTCTCACAGGCAGGTATTAGATGCTTACCGATTGAAAGAAGCACAAAAAGGGAATACAATAGAACCAGGAACAAATGGCACTCCCGCTCAGGCGGTTTCCAGTCTCAACCCTTGTCTCTCATCACTGCTGCAACACCTGTCGTTGCTGGATAACGACCATTTAAACAGGGGTAGAATACCGATGAAAAAAGTCGTCATTATTGGAAGCGGTAAGATTGGTGCGGCCATTGCCAAACTACTCTACCACTCGGAAGATTACGATATAGAGGTTGTTGACCAGGAAGCGGACCCCTTGCACCATCTTAAGCAATCGATACCGGTCCGGACCCATCAACTTGACATTACCAACCGGCAGAAACTGGTGGCTGTCTTAAAAGGCAAAGAGCGTGTCATCTCTGCCTGCCCCTATTCCGTTAATCCTTCCATCGCCAGGGCGGCCCTGGAGGCAGGGGTCAGCTATTTTGATCTGACGGAAGACCGGGAAACCACCCGCGCCATCCGTTCTACGGCAAAACAGGCGGCCGGGGGACAGGTCTTCATGCCTCAGTGCGGATTGGCACCGGGGTATATTGCCATTCTCGCCTCGGACACCTGCCGGGAGTTTGAGAAACTTGACCAGGTCAAGATGAGAGTCGGGGCACTGCCCCAGTTTCCCTCCAACACCATCATGTACAACCTGACCTGGTCCACAGACGGTCTGATCAATGAATACTGCAATCCCTGCGAGGCCATCGATAAAGGGAAAATGAAGGAGGTGCAGCCCCTGGAGGGAATCGAGCTCTTTTCCCTGGACGGCGTCAATTATGAGGCGTTCAACACCTCGGGCGGACTGGGAACCCTCTGTGAAACCCTGGATGGCAAGGTTTATCACCTGAACTACAAAACGGTCCGGTACCAGGGGCATCAATACCTGATGGCTTTTCTCATCAACAGCCTGCGCCTGGGTGACCGGCGGGAGATTCTGAAGGATATTCTGGAAACCGCGATTCCCGTGACACTGCAGGACGTCGTCCTGATCTTTGTCTCGGTCAGTGGCTGGAAAACGGGCCAGCTGCTGCAGGTCAACCGGGCCTACAAAATCTATCACCAGACCCTTTTCAAGGAGTCCTGGAGCTCCATCCAGCTAACCACCGCAGCGGGGGTCTGCGCCGTGATGGACCTTTTTGCCCAGGGCGTGATGACCGGAAGCGGATTTATCCGGCAGGAATCGGTTTCTCTGGCCGATTTTATGGAAAACCGTTTCGGCGCTTATTATAAAAAGGCTCAAAACCTGGATCTTTCAACAAAAATCGATCACCCCCACAACACGGAGGATTCATGAAATTGACTTTTTTTGACGGGTTTGATTTTTCCCTGGCCGGTGACAACCCGATCCTGCCGGTGGCCATGGTGGGCGGGGATCCCCTCTTTCCCGAACACATCCAGACCCAGACCCATTCCCCCATCGACGGCGGGAACGCTGCCCGTATCGGGTCTGCAGACCCGGGTACGGTCGGGGAAGTGGTCTCCCGGCTGCAGACCGCCTTCCTGAAATGGCGTCTGGTTCCTCCCCCCCGGCGGGGCGAACTGGTGCGCCGAATCGCGGAGACCGTCAGGGCAAACAAGCAGGCGCTGGGGGAAATCATCACCTGGGAGGTTGGAAAATCGGTGCAGGAAGCCGAGGGGGAGGTCCAGGAGTGGATTGATCTCTGCGATTTCGCAGTGGGTCTCTCACGCCAGCTGTACGGGCTGACCATTGCCAGTGAAAGACCCGGTCACCGGCTGATGGAGCAGTGGCATCCCCTGGGACCCGTCGGCGTGATCTCAGCCTTTAATTTTCCTGTCGCCGTCTGGGCCTGGAACGCCATGATCGCCCTGGTCTGCGGGGATACCGTGCTCTGGAAACCTTCCAGCCAGGCGCCCCTCTGCAGCCTGGCCTGCCAGCTCATTGTCTCCGCAACGGCGGCGGGTATGCCCGATCTGCCCCAGGACCTGACCGCTATTGTGACCGGCAGCCGTGACACCGGACAGGCCATGGCGGCCCACAGACACCTGCCCCTGATTTCCGCTACCGGTTCGGTGGGGATGGGCAGACAGGTTGCTGAAACCGTCGCCGGAAAGCTGGGCCGGAGCCTGCTGGAACTGGGCGGGAACAACGGCCTCATCGTGACCCCGTCGGCCAATCTGGATCTGGCCATTCGCGCCATCGTCTTTGCCGCCGTCGGGACCTGCGGACAGCGGTGTACCACTCTGAGACGTCTCATCGTCCACCAGTCCCTCTATCCGGCACTGGTCGGGCGATTGAAGAAAGTCTATGATGCTTTGCCCATCGGCGATCCGCGCCAGGCCGGAATTCTGGTCGGGCCCCTGATCAACCGGCAGGCCTTTGAGACGATGCAGAACGTGATTCAAACGATTCAGGCACAGGGGGGCAGGATTCACGGCGGCGAGCGGATCACGGACCGGGTACCCCCGGGGGGGTTCTATGTCAGGCCGGCCCTTGCGGAAGTCAGTCCGGATGTGCCCATCATGAAAGAAGAGACCTTTGCCCCCATCCTCTATGTCACCCCCTACGATGATTTTGAAACCGCGCTGGCCATCCATAACAACGTACCCCAGGGGCTCTCTTCGGCGATCTTTACTGAAAACGCCGGGGAGGCGGAGCGCTTCCTCTCGTGTTCCGGTTCCGATTGCGGTCTGGCCAATGTGAATCTCGGTACGTCAGGCGCCGAAATCGGAGGGGCCTTCGGAGGGGAAAAGGAGACCGGCGGGGGGCGGGAGACCGGCAGCGACGCCTGGAAAAACTATATGCGCCGCATGACCGCCACCATCAATTTCAGTGGCGCCATGCCCCTAGCCCAGGGAATTCAGTTTGATTTCGACGTGTCCTGAACGGCAGCCGGTTTTGACTGGATCTTCCGGATCGCCTCGATCAGGGCGGGCACCATGACAAACAGGTCGTCTACGATACAGTAGTCGGCGATTTTGAAAATCAGCGCATCCGGGTCGTTGTTGATGGCCACGATCCGGTTCGAGGTGTTCATACCGGCCAGGTGCTGCATGGCACCCGAAATTCCGCAGGCAACATAGAGTTTCGGGGAAACCACCTTGCCGGTCTGCCCCACCTGATCCGACTGGGGACGCCATCCTGCATCCACAGCATTCCTGGAGGCCCCCACGGCGCCACCCAAAAGGTCCGCCAGTTCCTCGAGCAGGCTGAAATCAGGACCGCCCATGCCCCGGCCCCCGGAAATGACCACGTCTGCTTCGGTCAAATCGAGCTTCGGGCTTTCATCCACTTCGATTTCCAGAACCCGGACAAGGGGAGCCCTGATCTCCGGGTTGAGGGACACAACGGTGCCCCTTCCCGCCCGGGGAACACTTGCTGCCACATTCGGTCGCATCGCCACCAGTTTCGGCTGACCTGCAATTGAAAACGCACCGATCACCCTGCCCCCATAAAGGGGTTTTCTGGCAATCAACTCACCGTTCTCCAGGCGGATACCGGTACAGTCCATGACCAGTCCCGCCTTCAGACCGGCGGCTACCCTGGCGGAGATGTCCCGTCCCTGCACCGTGGCGGCAAACAGGACAATCCCGGGGGAACGGCTTTGAAGCACGGCCCGGATCAACTCGGCCTGAACCTCTGCCGAGCAGGGTGCCGGATTCGGGGAACCCACCCTGAGGATGGTGTCCGCACCAAAATCCACCAGTTCTGTTACACCGGGCAACGGTCCATGCTCAACAACGACAGCAGTCACCTCCCCATCCAGTTCATCCGCCAGACGCCTGGCCTCACTCAGGAGCTCAAAGGTGATGCGACGGTATTTTCCGGCCGCATGTTCCGTGATTACCCATACATCGGTTGTCATTTCCGAATCTCCTGGATGATGTCGGTCTCTTCCTTGAGCAGTCGTGCCAGTTCGGCAGCCTTGTCTGCGGCCGTCTCGCCCTGGATGAATCGCCCCGGCTGCCGCTGGACGGCATATGCCAGCGAGACCAGCCTGATCCGCTGCTTTTCAGGGGTAAACAGGTCGGGCGTCAATCCGAGTTCGGCCAGCGTCAGGATTCTCACCGCGCGTTTTCTGGCCTGCATCATCGCCCTCATGTTCGGGTACCGGGGTTCATTGATCCCCTTCTGTGTCGTCAGCACCACCGGCAGATCCGCTTCTACCCGGGCAGAACCGCCATCAATCACCTGGGAGCAGCGAATGACCCCATTTTCCATCCGCTGCCGGGTAACACCCGAAATCAGGGGAAACCCCAACTGGTCCGCAACCATGGCCGGAACCTGGTATTGGTCGCCGTCAACCGCCCGCAGACCCGCCAGGACCAGATCACAGCCCTCCTTTCTTAAAGCTGCCGCGAGCAGCACGGCGGTACCCAGGGAATCCGGTTCAGGAATCGCCGTGGTATCGATACGAATACCCTCATCGACACCCAGGGCATAAGCGGTGCGGATGGACCGCTCCGCCGTTTCATCCCCGGCAGTCAGCACCGTTACCCGGACATCCGCCAGACGCTCCCGGATCAGCAGCGCCTCTTCCAGGGCGTATTCATCGTAGGGATTGATCACCCACTTAATATCCGTTCGGACAACACCGGTCCCGGTATCATTCAGTTCAATCACCGATTCCGTGTCCGGCACCTGCTTCAGCAACACCACAATATGCACGTCATCACTCCTGTTGATAATTTTTTCCCATACTTCGTTGTCCCCCTCTTTTCCGGCCAGTACCCTGCGTTTTTTCACACCCTTCGTTGTGATCGACAGGTCATGTTGGCTGATATGGGAAATCGCAGATGTTAGATTCTGGTTCTTTCATTGTGTGGATCGTAGGGGGACCGAAGATGGAGGGTAGCCGCGAATCGCTCTCCTTCCACTTCGATCTGATAGGACCCCGCCTTGATCCACTCATTGGAAACACCAGCCGGATTTTTCACATACCCCATACCGACTGCGGTACCGATTTTAAACCCGTATGCCCCCGAACTCAATTCCCCCACATGGGCGCCGTTTCTGAATATCGGTTCATTGCCAAACAGCAGCGGATGGGGATCATCCAGGGTAAACATGACCAGTTTTTGGGTCATTCCCGTCTCTTTTTGTCTGATCAGGGCGTCGCGGCCGACAAAATCTCCCTTGTCCAGCTTGACTGCAAACCCCAGACCCGCTTCATATGGAGTGTCATCCGGGGTGATATCACTCTCCCAGTGACGATAGCCGGTTTCAAGACGCAGGGAGTTGACTGCCTGCATCCCGACCAGCTTCAGCGCCATCTTTTCGCCCGCCGCCATAATCCTGTCAAAAACCGGCAGGGTAAACCCCGTCGGGAGATACAGCTCCCAGCCCAGCTCCCCTACATAGGACATGCGCAGCGCCCAGGCCCTGGCGTACCCCACATCGATCTGTTGTGCTGTTGCATAGGGAAAGGCGGTATTGGAGAGATCTGCATCGGTCAGGACGGCCAGCAGGTCCCGGGACTTCGGGCCCATCAGGGCCAGCAGCGAGTATCCATGGGTGACATCGGTGATATGGACCCTGGCATCATCGGGAATGTGCCGCTTGAGGTAATCAAAATCCCTGACTGTTGTCCCGACAGCTGTCACCAGGAAGTACTGGTGTTCGCCGATACGGGTGATGGTAAAATCGCTTTCATACCCGCCTCTCTCATTCAGCAGGGGGGTGTAGACCACCTGCCCCACCGCCACATCGAGGTTGTTCGCGCAGAGATGCTGCAGGAACGATCCGGCGTCCACCCCTTCGATGAGGAACTTGCCCATGGAGGAGAGGTCATAGAGACCGACATTGTCCCGCATGGCCAGATGCTCTTCCCGCTGGCACACAAACCAGTTGGGTCGCCCCCAGCTGTATGCATGGACAGGTTCCACCCCGGGGGGTGCAAACCAGTCAGCCCGCTCCCAGCCGGCAATCTGGCTGAAAACAGCCCCCCGTTCCCGCAGGCGGTCGTGAATGGGCGAGCAGATCACTGGTCTGGCGGTGGTACGCTGCCGGTTGGGATAGTGGTGTTCATAGAGCATACCGACACTTTCGGTGACCCTTTCCGCCAGGTAGCGGGCGTTCTGCTGCCAGGGGAAAAACCGGCGCACATCCAGGGGCCAGAGTTGCTCTTCCGGGTAGCCCCGGTCAATCCACTGGGAGACGGCTCTTCCAGCCCCGGCGGCACTGGCAATCCCGACAGAGTTCATCCCGCAGGCGGTAAAGAGGTTTTTGATCCCCGGGACCTCCCCCACCATGAAGGCGTTGTCCGGGGTGAAGCTTTCGGGCACCACCTGCAGATGGCGGATTTCAGCCTCTTCCAAACAGGGAAACCGCTCAAAACCACACTCCATGAAGAGTTCAAACTGATCCCAGTCCTCCTGGAGCTCTGTGAATTTGAACTGCTCGGGAATGCCTTTCATCCCCCAGGCCTTGGCCTTCGGTTCAAATCCACCCAGCAGAATACCCCCCGACTCCTCCTTGAAATAGGTATAGCCGTCGAAATCCCGGACGCAGGGAAACGCCTTTTTCAGCCCCTTGATGGGGGTGGTGACCGCATGCATATGCTCGGCCGCATGCAGCGGCAGTGACGCATTGACCCATTTGCCAATCTCCCGGCTCCACATGCCGGCGCAATTCACCACGATTTCACAGGCAATCTCTCCCCTGTCCGTGCTGACACCGCTGATCCGGCCCTGTTTCAGATGGATATCCAGCACCCGGGTATTCTCGAAGATCTGCACCCCCCGCATCCGGGCCCCTTTTGCCAGGGACTGGGTGGTGCCAATGGGATCGGTCTGACCATCGTCCGGGAGATAAAATGCGGAAACCAGCCCCCGGCTGCTCATCAAGGGACAGAGATCCTCCGCCTCCCTGAGACTGATCTCGTGCATCTCGATGCCGTATGCCCTGGCCCGGGCGGCCCCCCTCAGCCACTCCCGCCGCCGGTCGTCGGTCTGACAGACCCCGATCGCTCCTGTCCTGACCCATCCGGTAGCCACCGAGGTCTCCGCTTCGAGCTCCGCATAGAGCCGGGTTGCATATTTTGCCAGATTCGACATCTCCTGGTTCTGCCTCAGCTGGGCAATCAGACCCGCCGCCGCCCAGGTGGTCCCGGACCCCAGCTCTTTGCGTTCCAGCAGGACAACGTCGGTCCATCCGAGTTTGGCCAGATGATAGGCGGTACTGCAGCCGACAATCCCCCCACCGATAATGACGATCTGGGATTGGGTCGGAAAGGTTTCGGCCATGGTTCCTCATGTAAACGGTTATACAATGGTCAATGTCATTAACTTAAGGGGCTTTTCTCAATTGTCAGAGCACCTTAGGGATGTCATTGCAGGAACCTTGGAAGCCATGGATGGCTTCCAGGAGCTCCAGGATGGATTGATGCGTTTCTTGAAATGACATCCCTATGGTGCGGAACTGTCTTAAGTGAACGATATTGATTCAATGGTATCTGTTCAATCACCCACAGATCGCGGCTTCTGCTCGGAAAAAGGGGCGACTCGTTCCCTTCCATGTCAACAGGGAAGGTCAAGTGGATCAGATTGCAACAGGTCTGCCAACTATCTGAACCGGACAGAAAATCGGCACCGGAAGACAGGGTTCTCACGCCAGGGTCAGGGGATTCAGCGTCTGGCATGCTGCTATCGTCTTTTCAACGGTAAAACAGGGAAGATGGGGAGTGACCTTGACCTCGGCAACGTGATGCGTTTCAGCATCATTGATGCCGAAGTGAATCAGTGATGATGCAAATATGAATCATCCGGGCAGACCCGGGGGATTAGCTGCTGAACCGATTGTCCGGGTTCCGGGGACCAGTTTTGAGTTTTCCGAGTCTGCGGGAGATTCTGGACTGGCTGATACCCAGTGCTTTGGCCGCTTTGCGCTGGCTGCCATGGACCCTGACCGCGGTGGTGATTTTTTCCAGCTCAAACTGGTTGAGATCGTCCTGGTATCCCCCCGGTTGCGCCGTGGGAATCGGTTCTGTCTTTAAGGAAGCCTCAATAATGGCCGCCGGAAGGTCGCGGATCTGGACCGTATCTTTTTCAACCATGGTTGTTAATCGCTTCATCAGGTTTTCCAACTCACGGACGTTTCCGGGGAACGAATAGTGCTGCAGGACATTTAACGCACTTTTTGAAATCGTTTTTTGGGTTTTGAACACCTTGTTGAAACGATCCAGAAAAAAAGTCACCAGCGGCACGATGTCTTTCTGTCTTTCCACCAGCCTGGGAATATGGATGGGAATGACATTCAGACGGAAAAAGAGATCCCTGCGGAAGGTACCCTCGGCAACCATCTTTTCCAGATCCCGATTGGTAGCGGCAATAATCCGGGTATTGATCCTTCTGGGTTTCAATCCCCCCACAGGGACAATCTCGCCGGTTTCCAGAAAATGCAGGAGTTTCGCCTGCAGGGACAGCGGAATTTCACCGATTTCATCCAGAAACAGGGTTCCCTGGTCGGCAATTTCAAACAGACCGACCTTCCCCTCCATGCGGGCCCCGGTAAACGCTCCTTTGACATAGCCGAACAGTTCGGATTCCAGCAGCGTACCGGTAATGTTGCCGCAGCTCACCGTGATCAGGGGCCTGTTTTTGCGATCAGAGAGTTTGTGGATCAACCGGACCATCGAATTCTTTCCGACACCGGTATCACCGGTGATAATCAGGGGCAGGTCAAATTTGGCAGCCCTGACGGCGAAATAAACAACATCCTGCATCGCCGGACTCTGGACGACCATCTCTTTCAGCTCGGAGATCGCGGCTCCCAGATCGGAGAGTTCCGGACGATAGCTCCCCGGGTCCTCTTCCAGCACATCGGTGATCTGGTTGAGAAAGCTGATATCGCGGTCAT
>JAHJRI010000221.1 GCA_018830885.1 bacterium
GAATCCATCCTTGGAGCTCCTGGAATCCATCCCTGGCTTCCAAGGTTTTCTGAACAAACAACCTCTTTCCGCTTACAGGTACCCACACATATTTGGTGCACCCGAGGTCCTCACCCGTCTTGACTGAATACTTATCATTCAATAACGATTAAGATCGATTGGTCAGAGGGCAGAGCTAAAATATGCTGCGCCCGGAACCGGATGCACGCAAATGGACCCTCCAGGCAGAGAGGATCGAACCCGGTCTTTTCAGTTATTCCGGCATTTCTGAGGACCTCAGGGGAAACAGCGGAAAACGGGCTACCGGGTTGGCGATCCAGGGGACTCCCCTATTGTGTGAAAATGACCTGACAGTTTGAGCTTCAGGTAGGCGCTGAACAAAGCGGCGTCATCGATATCAACATCCATCTATAGGAGATTATGGCATATAAAAACCTTCTGCTTGAAAAACAAGGTCACATTATGATTGTCACGTTGAACCGGCCCCAGAAGCTGAATGCGCTCAACATGGAGCTGTTCGATGATCTCAACCAGCTGGCCGGAGAGCTGAATAAGGATGTGGAGACACGCGTCGTGATTTTTACAGGAAAAGGAAAGAACTTCAGTGTCGGATCAGATCTGACGGATCCCGCCATCGTGGAACGGGTGAACGCCACATTGCTGAAAAAACTCCGTCATATGAAAACCGGTCCTGAAATGATTCGCAACATTTTTGAGATCAATCAGATCACGATTGCTGCAGTGAACGGGTATGCCCTGGGTGGGGGTGCCTGTATCGCCAGTGCCTGTGATTTTCGCATTGGGGCGGAAACCTGTTTGATTGGATATCCAGAGGTGAGTCTGGCCATGAATTTAAGCTGGGTGGCCTTGCCATTGTGTGTCCATCTCATCGGGCCCGTACGCGCCAAACAGATGGTGATCCTGGCAACCCGGGAAAAAGCGGAGACGTTATTGAAATGGGGCTTTCTGGATGAAGTCGTGCCGGCGGAGCAGCTGCTTGACAGGGCCATGGAGATGGCTGAGTTATATGCGGCTCAACCACCGCTGGCCGCACAAATGGTCAAGCGAAGTGTCAATGCCATCTCGTCCGCACTGGACCAGGCGATTATGCACATGGATTCTGATCAATATCTGTATGCGGTTTCGGGTGAGGACTTTCAGGAGGGTATTCAGGCCTTTTTTGAGAAACGAAAAGCAGTCTTCAAAGGAAATTAGCCAGGCTGGAAAGGTTCGTGTCATTCTGTTGAATCGTTGCCCTGGCAGGGTGAAGGGGCCCATGTCTGTCCATCCCGGCCGGGGACTTCACAAATCCGGGCACCCGCTCAGTGGTGGCCTGTCTGCCGCTTAATCCCCAGTTTTTCCATTTTCGATCGCAGGGTGTTGTGGTGGATACAGAGAATTTCAGCGGCTCCGCCGGGACCACTGATCTTGCCGGCCGTTTTTACCAATGTTGCCAGGATGTGGCAACGTTCCATGTCAGCCAGCGATTTCCCGTTAAAGCGAAAAGAACTGTCCTCCGGGACCACATTCAGTTCCGGAACCCTGAAAACCGTTCCGGAACTCAAAACAACCCCTCTTTCAATGATATTCTGCAATTCCCGGACATTTCCCGGCCAGTTGTAGGCCAGCAATTTCTCCATTTCGGTATTGAGGATTTTTGTGAACGGCCTGCCGGCTTTTTTGGCAAAGATCCTGAGAAAGAAATGCGCCAGCAGGGGAATATCCTCTTTTCTTTCCCGGAGCGACGGGACCTGTATGGGGAAAACGTTTAAGCGGAAAAACAGATCTTCGCGGAAATCACCGCTTTTGACCAGTTTATGCAGATCCTGGTTTGTTGCCGCGATCAGGCGAAAATCAGACTTCAGTGTCTGCATTCCCCCGACACGTTCAAATTCCTGGGTCTGCAGGATGCGGAGCAGACGGACCTGAACTTTTTTGGGGATATCCCCGATTTCATCAAGAAACAGTGTCCCGCCATGGGCCAGTTCGAAGCGGCCTGCTCTTTGTCTGTCAGCTCCGGTAAAAGCCCCTTTTTCGTGTCCGAAGAGTTCGCTGGCGATCAAATTCTCACTGAAGGCGCTGCAGTTGACACTGATAAACGGCTTGTCTGACCGGGTACTGTTATCCATGATGGTTCCGGCGACGAGCTCTTTCCCAACGCCGGTTTCACCTGTAATCAGGACGGTCGTCCGGGTATGAGCCACTTTTTCGATCTTACTTAACACCTTCATGATCGCCGGGCTTTCCCCCAAAAAATCCTTATAACGCAGTCTGTCCAAGTGCTGCTCCCGGTAGTACTGGTTTTCCTTGTCGAGCTTCAGGTTCAGCCGTTTGACCTCATTGTAGGCGTCAGCGTTGTCGATGGCAATGGCTGCCTGGGATGCGAAAAAGGAGAATATCTTGAGATCCTTTTGCCGAAAGGGGGAAGCGAGAAAATGGTTGTCAAAATAGAGCACGCCGACGGTCTTGTTTTTGACGATCATCGGGATGCAGACACATGATCGGATATGGTGATAACTATGATAGGTCAGGGACCGGTCCAGGCTCAGTTTCTTGATGGTCCCCTGCCCCGTTTTCACGGTTTCACGGATGAGATTCATTGATTCGGCAAACTCCGATTGGGTCACATCATCGGCGGTCAGGTTTTTAGCCGCTTTCAACTCAAATTCATTCCCGGCATTTCCCGTTCTGAAAAGGAAGATGGCTCCCCTCTCTGCACCTGTTATCTGAATTACCGTCAAAATGATCTGCTTGATGATATCCGAACTGTCTCGAATCGTGCTGATCCATTGCCCCAGGTGTAGAATTTCCTCCAGCAGGGTGTCCGGCCGGGTTAAGTCCTGAATCAAGAATTTGAGATCATCGGGAAAGGACAGATCCTTGTGGGACCGGATGGTATCGGCAGCCAGCCTTGCGTTTTCCCGGGCTTTTGCCGGTTTATCCATCTTCAGGTAGATCCGGGCAATTTCAATCCGGGTCTGGGCGATGGCGAGCAGATAACCGGATTCCTCAGACAGTTTCAGGGAGCGGTTCAGGTTTGCGAGTACTGTCTCTGCGGCCTGACCTCGCTTCTTTTGCAGGAGGGCCAGATAGCGGTAGGCAAGTGCTTCAAAGTGAACATTGAGTTTCAGAAATCCGGATTCGATGACATCCTCCAGGCTGAGTCCCGGTACCCTGGGATACTCTCCCTGTTCAATCGCCCAGCAAAACTTCAGCAAAAATTCGTATGAGGAGTAGGGAATCTCTCTGTAATCCTCCAGTCTCTTCAGATAGCGATGTAAACCCGCTTTTGACGGTTCAACCTCCCCTTTTTCAAAGAGAATCAGGGCATGCAGGAGGTCGATGTCTTTCCGGATCCTGGGATCGAACTGAAGATCCGCCTCCGCATTGAGATTGGTCAGGAACTGATGCACCTCTTCCCCTCTGCCCACACTGTAGAGGGTCTCTGCAATATAGTAGACAGCAAAGGCGAAATTGTCCGGGCGATTGATTTTCAATGAATGGGCGCAGATGGCATCCAGCATGCCCAGCCCCTGGTTTAAACGCCCCACGGCGACATGGGACCAGGCCGCCATGGTTGAAGCATAGAGGGGGAGATAATCATTGGGCAGTCTGTCGATGTTTCTGACCAGCTTCTCATAGATAGCAACCGTTTTTTTATTCAATCCCTGCCAGCAATAATAGGTCAAGCAGAAGGATTCAACTCTCCGGGTGAAGATCGGGTCAGAAATCTCCTCCGCCAGGGATCTGGCTTTTTCAAAGTGCCAGTTAAACCCAACAATATCAGCGTTCTGCCAGAAATTTCCGGTCAAATGCATGTGAAAGAGGACCTGCTGTGCTTTATCATTCAGCGTCTCAGCCCGCCGGATGGCTTCCGTGAGAACGGCATGCGACCAGCCGGACTCACTCCTGGCCAGGGCAGAATTAAAATAGTAGCCGGAGGCCGTCAGGAAGAGTCGATCTGCCTCCTCACCGTTGAGCGGCTTTAGATCGTCGATGGCCTTGACACAGCAATCAACCGAGGCCTGGTGCAGGGCTCGTCTGTAGAACAATTCACACGCCCCGATCAGGGATCGACAGCCATTGATATCATTTGTTCTTCTGATCAGGTAGCGGGACAGGATGTCCAGGTTTTTTTCATCCTGCTGCAGATCCCGCTGTAACAGGTCCATGATTTTCCGATGGGCTGTTTCCGTTTCCGTTTCGGTCAGGGCTGCGGTAAGCTTTCTCGGTTGCAGCGGATCGTTGAAACAGAACCAGCCAGCCCCGGTTTGAGACAAAACCCCGTCCTGGAGGTGATCGGTTAAAATCCCCAGGGTGGTTGTGGCCTTAAATCCCGTCAATTCCAGCAGCCAATCGATGGAAAACTCTGATTCGAACAAAGCGGCGACCGCCATCAGGGTGTCCGATTCGGATCTTGTGGTCCCTCCCCGGCCTTCCCCGGTATCTGGAATAAACTGCAATTGAGATGGATTCATACTGTTCGCTGCCGGTTTCTGATTAACGATATTTGGTTTTTTAACGTGATATCATAACAGGCGGTGAATAGCAAACGGGCGGCCCTGTTTTTCGAATCTGATATTATGGGTTAATTTTTTTATTCCAATCAGGTATGATGTTTGCTGCTAGTCTTTCTGCCTACAGAGCAGGAGATTGTCGAAAATGATTTTTATTCAAGAGCACGATACCCGTGAAAACAGAATTGTCATAGAGGTGGAGGGGCAACTCAACCAGTCGAACCTCTCAATCCTGAAAGGGGTATGTCAGAAGCATCAGCGTTCGGTGCCGGCAAAGGAGATATCTCTTGATCTGAAGGGGCTGACCCATATTGGCAGAGAGGCAAGGGTATACCTGAAGGAGATTCGCGATACCGTCTTGCTCATCGGGTTACCCGAGTTTTTAAGAATGGAACTGTTCCCTGATTCTTCTCAGCTGAAAGGATGAGGGCCAGGATCGATGGGAGAGAAAATGTCGAACGTATTCAGCTTTACTGGATATCAATCTGGAGCATTCTCCAGTGGATGTCTTTTAAAACGGAGCGATTTGGGGCACGGCACCTTCAACCTTGTTGTGCCGAAATCGTCAGGTAGTGACCTCCCGTCTGCGGATCAGTGAAGATGGATGGGACGGGTTGGGATTCCTGAAGTTGCTGGGTGGTTATTTGGCTTTTAATTCAAAATAGGAGATACCGATGAAGAAGTGTGGCAGATTTTTCCAAAAGACGGTGATCATGCTGATTGCCGCGGTGTTGTTTTCCAGTTCCGGTTTTGCCGCTCCCAAACGGGGAGGTGATGTGACGTTGCTGTATTGGCAGTTGCCGGCTCATTTCAACTCGGCCATTCAGTCCGGTGCGGCCATTGCAGCTGCTGCTGCCAATATCTTCGTTTCTCTGA
Organism: bacterium; assembly: GCA_018830885.1. Lineage (GTDB taxonomy): Bacteria > SAR324 > SAR324 > XYD2-FULL-50-16 > XYD2-FULL-50-16 > JAHJRI01. The sequence goes on from JAHJRI010000221.1 coordinate 5,394, forward strand.
TCGAACTGGATGGGAACTGGCAACCGGTCCCCTATCTGGCCAAGAGCTGGTCTGTCTCGGATGACAACCTGACCTACATCTTCAACCTGGTTGAAGGGACTTCTTTCACGGATGGCCAGCCGGTGACATCCAAGGACGTCGCCTTCTCCATCAATCTGATGAAGGAGTACCATACATTCGGTCCATATATGTTCGGGGCTGTTGACCGGGTGGAGACCCCGGACAAGAACACGGTGGTGATCAAACTGAAGCAGCCGCATCCGGCACTGCTGGTGGCCCTCTCAGCGCCGTTCACGCCGATTATGCCCGAGCACGTCTACGGCACGGGCGATATCCGGAAGCACCCGGCCAATACCAATCCCATTGGATCGGGTCCCTTCAAACTGGTTGAATTCAAGCCGGGCAAGAACTTTATCCTGGAGCGGAATGACAAGTTCATGCGACCGGGGCGACCCTATATTGACCGTTATATCGGAAGCCTGGTGACCAATCCCAAGGCGGCCTTCATGGCTATGAGCAGCGGGGAAGTGCACAGTTTCGGTTTCATGGCTGTTCCTCAGATGGTTGCGGGTTTCAAGGCCAACAAGAACCTGACCGTTACCAGTGAGGGATATGATGGCATCGGGGCCGTCAATTACCTGGAATTCAATCTGCGCAAGAAGTATATCAGTGACAAACGGGTACGGCAGGCGATCGCCTACGCCATCGACCGGGATTTTATCACCCAGAAGCTGCACCAGGGAGGGTCAAGGCCGTGCACAGGTCCGATTCACTCCTCCAGTAAATTTTATTCAGACCAGGTTGAACGCTATGACCTGAATCTGGACAAGGCCAATGCCCTGCTGGATGAAGCCGGATACAAGCGTGGGGCGGATGGGATGCGATTCCCGCTGACACTGACCTATATGCCGGGTGATCCGATTAACATGAAAATGGTAGCCGAGTACCTGAAGCCCCAGTTGAAAAAGATCGGAATCAACATTACCCTGAAGGCGCCAGCGGATTTCATGAACTGGTTTATGAATATCGCCAAGTGGGAACATGACATGACCATGATCAACCTGTTTGGCTGGGGTGATCCGGTCATTGGTGTGCAGCGGATGTTTATGTCCACCAACATCAAAAATCTGGTCTGGACCAACACCTCCGGTTATGCCAATCCGGAAGTGGACAAGGTGCTGAATGAGGCCGCAGTTGAGGTGGATTTCAACAAGCGCAAGGCCCTATATGCAACGTTTCAGAAAATCGTTGCTGACGATCTGCCACTCTACTTTATCCAGGAAACGATCTACCACACGGTGACCCACAAAGATCTGCTGGGGCAGAAATCCAGTGTCTGGGGCGGCGTGGGGCCATTCGATTCCGTTTACTGGAAAGACGGTCACGCCCCCAAATAGACTCTTTTTGGATTGCAGACAGCGCTGTTTTCGGGACCCTGCTGTCTGCAGTCGACTGTTTCCAACACCGGTATGGTGATTCGATTTTTTTTCCGGGAGGTATCTGACATTTGAAAACACTGATTGGTTATTCGAAACAGGTTGGGTATTCCATTATCCTGCTGTTTGCTGTGATCGTGCTCAATTTTCTTCTGATCCAGGCGGCACCAGGCGATGCGGTGACAGCCATGATTGGCGATATGGGCGGTGCCTCCCCGGAGATGATCGCTGAGTTGAAGAGTTCGTACGGGCTGGATCAGAGTGTTTTTATCCAGCTGGTCCGATACGTCGGCAAGATGGTGCAGGGTGACCTGGGAATGTCCTATACCTATAACCTGCCGGTGCTGGATCTGATTCTGGATCACCTGCCGGCCACCATTCTGCTGGTGGTGTCTGCCCTGCTGATGGCCCTCATATTCGGCACACTGCTGGGTATTATGGCGGCTCAGAAGCCCAACAGTCTACTCAATCACATTGTTACGGTTTTTTCCCTTTCCGGTCTGGCGTCTCCTGTATTCTGGACCGGGATCATTCTGCTGCTGCTGTTCTCCTATTTTATCCCGATCTTTCCCAGTTATGGCATGAAAACCATCGGTTTCCAGGGAGGGCTGCTGGAGAGCTGGGTCAATATTCTGCACCACCTGGTGCTGCCGGCGGTCACCCTGGCCAGTGTCTATATTGCGGTCTACAGCCGTATCGCCAGGGCCAGCATGCTGGATGTCCTGGGGGCGGACTATATCCGGACAGCCCGCTCCAAGGGTCTCACAGAAAGGGTTGTCGTCTACAAGCATGCACTGAAAAATGCCATGCTGCCGGTGGTGACCATGGCGGGGCTTCAATTCGGTCAGATGGTTGCCGGAGCCGTGGTCGTGGAGACGGTCTTCAGCTGGCCAGGGATCGGACAGCTGGCATTGAAGGCCATTTTGCGCCGGGACTATCCCCTGCTGCTGGGGATTCTCTTCTTTTCCGTTCTGGTTGTGGTGATCTGCAATCTCCTGACGGATCTGTCATACCGGTTTCTGGACCCGAGAATAAAATAGTCCAGGGTTCCTGCATCAGCAAAGGGCACGGACGAATCGCCGGTGCTGCACCATGTTTATAAAAACACGAAACGTACCATGACTGAATATTTGGCTTCAGAAGAGATCGTCGTTCCAACCCCTCGGATTCTGGAAATCTGGCGGATGTTCAAAGCCAACAAGGCGGCCCTGTTGGGGTTGATCCTGTGGCTGCTGATCATATTTTTCGCATTTTTCGGGCCCTCCATTTATCCCAGTGATCCCTTCGAAATGGTGGGGGCACCCTTGTTGCCGCCGAGTGGCGAGTTCCTTTTCGGTACCGATTACCTGGGGCGGGATATACTGGCCGGTATTCTGCATGGCGCCTCCGTGACGCTTATTTTTGGGTTTTCCGCCACATTGTGTTCGGTCTTAATTGGTCTGACTGTTGGTGTCATGGCTGGATACTATGGTGGATGGGTCGAGAATATCCTGATGCGGGTGACCGAGTTTTTCCAGGTACTGCCGGGATTACTGCTGGCCATGGTCCTGGTGACCATGTTCTCCCCGAAGATGATCATCGTCGTATTTGCGATCGGGATTGTCAGTTGGGCGCCCCTGGCCCGGTTGACACGGGCTGAGTTTCTGAAGATCAAGGAACGGGAGTATGTGATGGCACAGCGGGCAATGGGTGCCACCAACCGCCGGATCATGTGGAAGGTGATTCTGCCGAATGCCCTGCCACCCCTGATTGTCGCAACCATTCTCGGGGTTGCTGGCGCCATTCTGTTTGAAGCTGCACTCAGTTTTCTGGGATTGAGTGATCCCAATACCTTCAGCTGGGGATACATGATCGGCGCTTCCCTTGAATACATCTGGGATTCCTGGTGGGCTGTGGTTTTTCCAGGGCTGGCCATCTTTCTGACCGTTCTGGGAATCAGCCTGATTGGCGATGGTTTGAACGACGCATTAAATCCCAAGTTGAGAAAGTTATGAAAGGAAAGGAACCCATTCTGGAGATCAAAGACCTGTGCGTTGACTTTGAAGTCAGACGGGGAACGGTTCGTGTGCTGAACAATCTGGATATTCATCTGGAACGGGGGGAGGCCCTGGGGATCGTGGGTGAAAGCGGTTGCGGCAAGAGCATGACGGCACTGTCCATTATGCGCCTGATCCCGGTACCCCCCGGGAATATCGCCCAGGGTGAAATCCTGCTGAATGGAAGAAACCTGTTGAACCTGAAGGAAAAAGAGATGCAGGATATCCGGGGAAACGAGATCTCGATGATATTCCAGGAGCCGATGACCTCGCTGAATCCTGTATTTACGAATGGGTCCCAGGTTGCAGAGAGTATACAGCGGCACCAGTCGGTATCCAGGGCGACGGCAAAGAAAAAAGCCATCGAGATGCTGCGTCTGGTTGGTATTCCGGCGCCTGAACAACGTTTTGCGCAATATCCCCATGAACTTTCTGGGGGAATGCGCCAGCGGGTGATGGCCGCCATGGCCCTCTCCTGCGAGCCGAGTATACTGATTGCAGATGAACCGACCACGGCGCTGGACGTCACGATCCAGGCCCAGATATTTGACCTGCTGCGGGATATTCAGAAAAAAATCAACACGGCCATCATCCTGATTACCCATGACATGGGCGTTATTGCCGAATTTGCCACGCGAATCGTGGTGATGTATGCCGGACGCAAGGTTGAGGAGGGGCCCGTCAGGGAGGTGATCAGCAACCCACGGCACCCCTATACAAGGGGCCTGATCCGTTGTGTTCCCTTTTTGAAAAAGGATCCCGGAACGACCCGTGAGGAGTTGAATGAAATCCCGGGCATGGTACCGAGTCTCAGCCTGCTGGGTCAGGGATGCCCCTTTGCGATGCGGTGTGACTATACAACCGAGCAGTGCCAGGTGTCGTTTCCGCCTGAAACGACAGTTGGTGTGAATCACACGGTCATGTGCTGGCACACGGAGGATGTAAAATGACGAATCAGGCCCTGTTGAAAGTGGACAACCTCTGTACCTATTTCAAACTTCCCAAACCCCACCTCTTTGCGGAAGCACCGACAGTGTTCGCAGTGGACAATATCAGTTTCGAGATCCCCCGCGGAACGACATTCGGGCTGGTCGGCGAAAGTGGATGCGGGAAGTCGACCACGGCCCTGTCGGTGCTGAGACTCGTGGAACCGACTTCCGGATCTGTCAGACTGAATGACGCCGATATCTGCAAATTCAAGCCAGGCGAACTCCGCGCTTTTCGCCGGCATATGCAGATTGTTTTTCAGGATCCCTACTCCTCCATGAATCCCCGGGCCACAGCCGGTGAAATTGTGCAGACCCCGTTGAAAATTCAGCGTATCGGCACGCCGGCTGAACGCCAGCAGAGGGCCGCGGAGTTGTTCGAGCTGGTAGGGTTGCGTCGTGAACAGCGGGATCTGTTTCCCCACCAGTTTTCCGGTGGTCAGCGGCAGCGCATTGCCATCGCCCGCGCCTTGGCCTCCAAGCCGGAATTTGTGGTCTGCGATGAGCCGGTTTCAGCGCTGGACGTAGCCATCCAGGCACAAATTCTGAATTTGCTGAGGCGGTTGCAGAAAGAACTGAATCTCACCTACCTGTTTATCTCCCATGACATGGCGGTGGTGCAGTACATGTGCGATGAAATTGCGGTGATGTATCTGGGGCAGATCGTTGAAAAAGCGGATCGACGGTCCCTGTTTGTCAATGTGCAACACCCTTACACCAAAGCGCTGTTATCGGCTGTTCCGACAATCGATCCGGATGTGAAGGTCACCAGTCAGCGCTTGCAGGGTGATGTCCCGAGTCCGATGAATCCACCGTCGGGATGCCGGTTTCACACCCGCTGTCCCATTGCAGAGCCTGTCTGTCGCAACGAAATCCCGCTGCTGAGAGAAACCAGACCGAATCATCTGGTTGCCTGTCACCTTGTCTGACGCAGCCTTGGCTGGCCCTGGAACGGATATCTGATCCGCGGGGCCTTTGGCCTGGGATTGGTGGGCGTTATCAGGATTCAAACAGTGTCAGATACTCCCCGTAGCCCTCTTCAGCCAGTTTTTCCCTGGCAATAAACCGCAGCGCCGCGGAGTTCATACAGTAGCGTAAGCCGGTAGGTTGAGGGCCATCATCAAACACATGCCCCAGGTGGGAATCTCCATATTTGCTCCTGACCTCGATTCGAGTCATCGACAGGCTGTGGTCTTTTTTCTCCACGACATTCTCCGGTACCAGGGGTTTGTAGAAGCTTGGCCAGCCGCTGCCGGATTTGAATTTCTCAGTCGAGCTGAAAAGCGGTTCTCCTGAAACAACATCCACATATATGCCTTCCTGCTTGTTCTCCCAGAATTCGTTGGCGAAGGGTCGTTCAGTCCCGTTCTCCTGGGTCACCTGATACTGCAGGGGTGTCAGTTTTTGCCGGAGTTCGCTGGCGGCAGGTTTTTTGAAGCGGGTGTAGGGTTTCCGGGCCACTTTGGAAGGCACTTCACGGGTCCAGACTTTCTGCAGGAATTGATCCCGACCGGAGCGACTTCGGTATAGCTGGTAGTGCTGGGGATTCGTTTTATGGTAATCCTGGTGATAGGCCTCCGCCGGGTAGAACTTTTCGGCCGGCAGAACCGGTGTTGTGACGGGCCTGGAAAAAAGACCGGAAGCGTTCAGCTTTTCTTTAGAGGCCAAGGCTGCTTTCTTCTGTTCCTCGTTATGGTAAAAGACAGCTGTCCCATATTGTGAGCCGCGGTCCACAAACTGTCCGCCGGCATCGGTAGGATCGATCTGTTTCCAGAAAACGTCCAGAATCTGATCGTAACTTACCTTTGATGGGTCGTAAATAATCTGGACAGCCTCCAGGTGTCCGGAACGACCGCTGCAGACATCTTCGTATGTTGGATTGTCCAGTGCACCACCGGTATAGCCGGAAACCACCTCATATACCCCGTCCAGTTTTTCAAAGGGGTGTTCCATGCACCAGAAACAGCCACCGGCGACTGTTGCCAACGCTTTTTGCGATTGTGCTGATATCCCGGAATCTGCTGACATCAGTGCCATGATCAGTTTACCGAATTGTGCGCCTGTTCCAAACACAAAGACCTCCTGTTAAAATGAGAACACCAGTGAACCATCCTTACAAAGTGTGATTTTCATGCTTCGTTGTGCCCCGCCCCGGGGCTTGTTGCTTCGTCTGAATGTTGCGTGTCTTGTTTTTTGTACACCATGAAAAAACCTACCTGAAATTTTCATACCAAAATCGGTATCCAATAGGCGGTTTTCAGGCAGTCTCCTGACGGCTGTGTGTGTCGGAGTGCATCATCTTGTTTTTTCAAATTAATCATGGCATGAATGTTTCAATATCATCAGAAGGGAGAGTGATGGCAGGGATCCATGGATTGGGTCTCATTGGTTGTTATTTTGAGTGAACGTTATCTTTAACTATTGTTTTTATATGGTTTTTATCCGCCAGGGGATACACAACCAGCCATGGTCCTGTCTGGATAGGTGCTACCGGAAAGTACGATAAACGGCAGAATTGGGTCAACCGGTCAAGATAAACTGCAGGGGTAAAATGAAGAGAACCACACTGAAATTGATGTCATGGAATGTCAATGGACTGAGAGCCATTATGGGAAAAGATTTTACAGGCGCTCTAAAGGGCATGGATGCGGATATCCTGGCTATCCAGGAGACAAAACTGCAGGCAGATCAGAGGACGGAAGAGATGCTGAATATGGCTGGATATGAGTCATACTGGTCATATGCCGCCACGAAAAAGGGTTACAGTGGGGTAGCGGTTTTCACCCGGTTGAAACCTGAAAAGGTGAATACCGAGATGGGCATCCCCGAATTTGATAGTGAAGGGCGGCTGGTGGAGCTGACGTTCAAGGATTTTATCCTGTTTAATGTGTATTTTCCAAACGGACAAAAAAATGAAGAGCGTCTGCAGTATAAACTGGATTTCTACCAGCATCTGTTTGCTTACATTCGGCAATATAAGGAACAGAATATTCCGATTATTATCACGGGCGATTTTAACACCGCCCACAATGAGATCGACCTGAAACGACCCAAACAGAATGAAAACAATTCGGGATTTATGAGAATTGAGAGGGATTGGCTGGACCGAATTGTCGATGAGGGGTATGTCGATACCTTCCGCTATCTCCACCCCGACACTGAGAAATACTCATGGTGGTCCTACCGGTTCAATGCCAGAAAAAACAATACGGGGTGGCGGATTGACTATTTCTTTGTTACCCGGAATCTGATCGACCGCAACTGGCTGACGAAAGCCTTTATAGAAAATGATATTTTCGGTTCTGATCACTGCCCGGTAGGCATAGAGCTGAAACTGAATGCTTGAAGCCATTGTACCGATAACCTGAAAAAAAGGATGCCCCAATGGATATTAAAACCAGGAAGGATTTGACCGGTTTGAAAACCGATCTGCTGTTTGTTACAAAGTTTGAAACATCCAAAACCCTTGAGAAATCGGATCTGCTCGGGAAGACCGTTCAGGATAGAATTGACAAGGCCATTTCCATTTACGGGTTTGCAGGCAAGAAAAAAGAGGTCCTGCTGATTGAAGGCACGGATCAGATCAAGCGTATTTTGATCGGTGGTCTGGGCCTGAAAAAGGATTTCGGCGCTGAAACGGTCCGACTGGCTGCTCATGAAGCTGTCAACCAGGCCAATGCACTGAAGGTCTCACACCTGACACTGATGGTTCCGGGGCCGAATCGTTTTCTGAAGGCGGCTGTGGAAGGCGTTCGGCTGGCTGCTTACCATTTTGAAGGGCTGCACCAGAAAAAAGACAAGGACCAGGCGCCGACCTTGAAATCAGTGGTATGTCTGACCCGGGAACCGAAAGCCAAAACCGTGCTGCATGAAGTGAATACCATCCTGAACGGGGTTGACCTGGCCAAAAACCTGGTCAACCTGCCTGCCAACGTGGTTACCCCGGGCTACCTCGAAAAAACGGCAGAGGCCATGGCGGAGGGGCGGAAAAATGTGAGTTTGAATGTGCTTGGCCTGGAAGAGGCTGAGAAACAGGGGATGGGCGCATTTGCCGCCGTCGCCAGAGGTTCTGCCGAACCTGCCCGGATGATTGCCCTGCAGTACAAGGGGAACCCTGGCAGCAAGAAGGCTTACGGGATTGTCGGCAAGGGAATCACCTTCGATTCCGGAGGTATCTCCCTGAAGCCGTCCAAAGGCATGGGAAAGATGAAAACCGACATGGCCGGCAGCGCAGCAGCCCTGGGAGCTTTCAAAGCGGTCTCGGAACTGGGTTTGAAGGTCAATCTGATTGTCGTGGTGGCGGCCACCGAAAACATGCCGGGTGGCAGGGCCTATCGGCCGGGTGATATTCTGACCGCATCCAACGGCAAGACCATCGAAATCGTCAATACTGATGCTGAAGGTCGGCTGGTCCTGGCAGATGCCCTGGTCCTGGCCCAAAAAATGGGAGCGGACCGGGTGATCGACATCGCAACCCTTACCGGTGCCTGCATTGTCACGTTTGGAAATATTCACACCGCCCTGATGTCCAACAGCGATGCCTGGGCTAAAAAATACATGGCTGCGGCAGCGAACAGCGGGGAGAAAACCTGGCAGCTGCCGATGGATACTGAATACAATGAGCTGATCAAGAGCGATGTGTCAGACATGGTCAACGCGGTGGAGACGGGGAAGGCAGGAACCATCACGGCAGCCAAACTGCTGGAAAACTTTATCGAGGAAAAAACGGAATGGGTTCACCTGGATATAGCCGGGACATCCTATCTTGATGCCCCCCGCGGTTACCAGAGTAAACAGGCCACCGGGGTTCCCATCCGAACCCTGGTGGAGCTCCTGATGGAGGAAGCAACATAGGGCCCGATCATGACGGTGCCGGGTCTGCGGAGCCATGGAAACTGATTTCGAGGAACAGCACCGGCAACCGTTTTTTTACACCAGCTCACCGATATAGGGCAATTGGCGGTATTTCTGATCCATATCAAGCCCATACCCCACAACAAACTGATCTTCCACCTCGAAGCCGACATATTGAAGATCAACCGGCTGTATTCTGCGGCTGGGTTTGTTCAGCATGGAACAGATCGCGATGGATTGAGGGCTCCTGCTCTGCAGGAGCGTCAGGATTTTGTTGAGTGTCAGTCCGGTATCGACGATATCCTCAACGATAAGGATGTGCCGGCCGTGGATATTATCCGCCAGGTCTTTCAGGATCCTGACCTCACCGGAGGTATTCTCTCCCTGGTAGCTGGATACCACCATGAAATCCACAACGGTTTCCGGCTCCAGTACCCGGATGAGATCTGCCGCAAAAACAAATGATCCGCGCAGCAGCACCACCATCACGATTTCCTTTCCGGCATAAGCTGTCGAGATCTCCCGGCCGAGTTCCGCCACTCTGTTTTTTATTTTCCTGCTTGATATCAATTCTTTCAGCATTGTTGTCCCCTGATATGGATGGCGGGTTTCCCCGTTTATAGGCCAAGATCGATTTTCTTCCAGTATTGGATCTCGTCCCGCAATTCCGCTGCTTTTTCGAAATTCAGTTCCTTGGCGGCTTTTTTCATCTTTTTTTCCAGCTGTTTGATCAGCTTGAGGATATCTCTGGGCTTTGTTACATATGCCGGCGACGGCTCTGCAACCATTTTGGCGTCTTCATTGAGCATCCGGTTCTGTATTTTTTTGATAATCGTTCTCGGCGTGATATTGTTTGCCTTGTTATAGGCCTGCTGCACCTCTCGCCGGCGCATGGTCTCCTTGATGGTCTGATTCATGGACTGGGTGATGCGGTCGGCAAACATGATCACTTTGCCATTCACGTTTCTCGAAGCGCGGCCACAGGTTTGCAGCAGGGACCGGTGGGAACGCAGAAATCCCTCTTTGTCCGCATCAAAAATGGCGACGAGACTCACCTCTGGAATATCCAGGCCTTCCCTGAGCAGGTTGATACCCACCAGGACATCGAATTCACCCAGACGCAGATCTCGGATAATTTCGGCTCTTTCCAACGTGTCGATATCTGAATGCATATACTTGACCCGGACATCCAGATCCGTATAATACTCCGTCAGGTCTTCCGCCATCCGCTTGGTGAGCGTTGTGATCAGCACGCGCTCATTCCTGGCGGCCACCCGCTGAATCTCGCCATACATCTCATCGACCTGTCCGGCCGTGGGGCGGATTTCGATTTCCGGATCCAGCAGTCCCGTGGGGCGGATAATCTGTTCGACAATGACATTGCCGGTGTTCTTCAGTTCGAGATCCCCTGGTGTGGCAGAGACATAGATCACCTGGTGGACGAGACGATCGAACTCGTCATATCGGAGCGGGCGATTGTCGACGGCGGAGGGGAGCCTGAAGCCATGTTCCACCAGGGTGGATTTCCTTGAATAGTCTCCCTTGTACATACCGGTAATCTGAGGGAGGCTGACATGGCTTTCATCGATAAACAGCAGGGCGTCTTTGGGGAAGTAATCGATCAGCGTGGGAGGCGGTTCTCCCGGCAGGCGTCGGTTGAAAATACGGGAGTAGTTTTCGATACCGGCACATCGTCCGGTCTCTTCCAGCATCTCCAGGTCGAAAAGGGTGCGAGCTTCCAGTCGCTGGTACTCAACCAGTTTATTCTGGTTTTTCAACTCCTCAAGACGGATTGCCAGTTCCTGCCGTATCATCTCCAGGCTTTGCGGCATCTGATCTTCAGGTGTGACATAGTGGCTGCCCGGATAGATGGCCACCTTGCTCAGGGACTCGAGGATATTTCCGGTCAGGGGATCGATTTTGGAGATGGATTCGATTTCGTCTCCAAACATTTCCAGGCGAATGGCAAAATCGTCATAGGCCGGATAGATTTCCACCGTATCCCCCCGGACCCTGAATGTGCCCCGATGGAAATCCATATCATTCCGCTGGTACTGGATATCCACCAGCCGGCTCAGGATTTCGCCGCGATCCTTTTCGTCACCCACCATCAGGTAGACCAGCATGCCGGAGTAGGCTTCCGGTGACCCGAGACCATAGATACAGGAGACACTGGAGACGATGATCACATCTTCCCGTTCGAACAGCGAGCGGGTTGCAGAAAGACGCATCTTGTCGAGATCGTCGTTGATGGCGGTATCCTTCTCGATGAAGAGGTCCGTCCTGGGAATATAGGCTTCCGGCTGGTAGTAATCGTAGTAACTGACAAAATACTCCACGGCATTTTCGGGGAAAAAATCCCTGAACTCATTGTACAACTGCGCTGCCAGTGTTTTATTGTGGGTCATCACCAGGGTTGGCCGCTGGAGTTCGTTGATGACATTGGCCATGGTATAGGTCTTTCCCGACCCGGTCACCCCGAGCAGCACCTGGTATTTTCTCTTTTCCCGCAAGCCCTCCATCAGACTTTTAATCGCCCGGGACTGATCGCCCGAGGGGCTGAATGGTGCCTGCAGCTTGAACTTCTGTCCTTTCATGGGTTGTGACTCTGAATCGTTGATGCTGAATCCCACCGCCTCCCTTCAACACAGGTGGTTAAAAGCGATTGTATTCGGGACAACCATCACGGATGGGGTGGAATCTGGCCGGAGATACCAAATGAAGAATACCATTTTATGGGAAACCAATGACAAATTCAAGTCATATTCAAAATGACGGCACTACTCCCTGTTTGCAGCGGCTGGGCGCATGCGGGGGGTGTTTGCGACACAAATAGTACTTGAATAACAACACCGGAATGAACTAACTTTAAAAGAGATGATAACACCTCCTTCGAGCGATCACTTCAGACCCTCAACCAACACAAACGGATCATGAAAATAAAACGCGCGCTTCTCAGTGTTTCCGATAAGACCGGCATTGTCGATTTTGCACGGGGACTCCAACAGGCTGGTATTGAACTTGTCAGTACCGGGGGCACGGCCAAAAGCATCAGGGATGCCGGCATTGCCGTCAAGGATATCTCCGACGTGACCGGGTTTCCCGAAATTATGGATGGGCGTGTGAAAACACTGCACCCGCTGGTTCATGGCGGTATTCTGGCCAGACGGGATCACAGCGGTGACCAGCAGTCGGTGGCGGATTTGAAGATTCCGCTGATCGACCTGATCGTCGTCAATCTCTATCCCTTCCTGGAGGTGACCAGAGATCCATCCGTGTCCCTCGAAGTAGCGGTTGAAAATATTGATATCGGTGGTCCGACCATGATCCGGGCGGCGGCCAAGAACTTCGAATATGTCGGTGTGGTGACGGACCCGGCCGACTATGCGGTTGTGCTGAACCAGATCAAATCCGACGGTGGTTTGACCAGGGAATTGCGGGGACAGCTGGCGGTCAAGGTATTTCAGCATACCGCCCGTTATGACGCAGCGGTGGATACATTTCTGGCTGAACGCATCCTCTCGGAAAAACGGCTGCATCTGGACTATGTTGAGGGAACCGTGCTGCGTTATGGGGAGAACAGTCACCAGGCAGCCGATTTTTACCGGGATCCCAGATCTCAGGAGTCTTCAGCGGCCAATGCCGAAGTCCTGCACGGCAAAGCCATGTCCTACAACAACTATGTGGATGCCTCTGCCGCCCTTGAAGCGGTCAAGGACCTGCCGTCAGACCGACCGGCGGTAGCCGTGATCAAACACACCAACCCCTGCGGGCTGGCCACGGGCAGCAATATCGCCGATGCCCTGGAACGAGCCTGGCAGGGTGACCCCATGTCCGCCTTTGGAGGGGTCCTGGCTACCAACTGGAAGGTGGATATGGATTTTGCCAATTTCCTCAAGGGGGATTCGGTCCGACACCTCTCCTACAGTATTGTCAATGGCGAAACCGTAGCTCAAGAGGTTCCCGGGGGCAAGTTTGTCGAAGTCATTATTGCCCCGGACTATAGTGACGAGGCGGTGGCATTTCTGAAAAGCAAGAGCAAGATGATCCGACTCTTGAAAACCCGCAAGACGGTCCGCCAGGATCTGAAAACCTTTCGGGCGATCACCGGGGGGTTGCTGATGCAGGACAGGGACCTGCCGCTGACAGAGAAGTTCGAGGTGGTTACGGAAAAACAGTTTCCGGGGGCACACAAGGCGTTGGCGGAGTTCACCACGGTCGCCTGCAAGCACACCAAATCAAATGGTATTGTGCTGGGCCGGGAATACGCGCCGGGATGTTTCCAGGTGATGGGGATGGGTGCCGGGCAGCCCAACCGGGTGGATTCCATGAGAAAGCTCTCGATTCCGCGGGCCAAGGAGAATCTGTTCAGGGAGTTCCAGGACCTGAAGCTCACCGGCGATTTTGAAACCTGGTGCCAGGCAGAGATCGCGAAGATGGTGCTGGTGTCGGATGGGTTTTTCCCCTTTGATGACACCGTCAGAGAAGCAGCCAGTTTCGGTATCAAGTATATTGTTCAGCCGGGCGGGTCCATGAGAGACGCAGACTCCATCAAGGCCTGTAATGAATTCGGTATGGCCATGGCCATGGTCGGCTACAGGCATTTCAACCATTAACCGTCCCCTTTATCGAGCAGGAGACCATGTTACGCACGCCCCCCTTTCCCAGCCGGTTTTTTACGGAAAACCGCAGGGAGTTGAGCGCGTCTTTCGATGCCGATGCCGTCATTCTGCTTCAGAGTGCTGACTCGATGGTGCGCAATTCCGATATGGAGCATCCCTGGCGACAGGACTCCAGTTTTTTCTATCTCACCGGGATTGATGAGCCGGGTTGCAGTCTGCTGATACTGCCAAACAAAGCCGGCACGACAGAGGAAATTCTGTTTATTCCCTCTGTAGATCCCGAAAAGGAAAAATGGAACGGCAAAATGCTGACCCGGGATGATGCAAAACTGGCCAGCGGCATCGAAAAAGTCCAGTATTCAGAAACCCTGATGATGACCCTGTTTCGCTCTCAGAAATGGCGGGACGTGCTGTATGTCGAACTGAACGATTTCTTTCCCGATCAGCCACTGACCCGGCAGCACCGTATACTCGGAGATATCTCGCGTCGACTGCCGGGTCTGCAGATCAGAAAACTGGACCCGCATACCGCCCGATTGCGGCATCGGAAAAAACCGGAAGAGGTGGCCAATATCAGGACGTCACTCCATATTATCAATGACGCCCTGTCTGCGGTCATGAGGAAGTTGAAACCGGGCATGATGGAGTACCAGGTGGAGGCGGAAATCGTGTACCACTATCTCAATAACGGATGTAACCGTGTGGGGTTCGAAGCGATCGTAGCCGGTGGTGAAAACGCTGCGATCCTCCACTATGTTACCAATCATGCCAGACTCAATGACGGTGACATGGTGTTGATTGATACCGGCGGCGAGTACGGCATGTACAGCGGCGACATTACCCGTGTTTATCCCGTGAACGGCAGATTCACGCCCCGACAGCGCCAGTGTTATCAGGCGGTGCTTGATGTGAATCAGGCTTTTATCGAAGCCCTCTCTCCAGGAGACAGCTGGAAACAACTCTATGAAAAAGCCGGGGAAATTATCGGTGAGATATACCACCGGGCTGGATTTATCGACGACCCCAGGAACCATCTCGCTGTCAGTTATCATCGCATCGGGCATTACCTGGGTCTGGATGTTCATGATGTCGGGCGGTTGGATTGGCCGATGGCGCCGGGAACCATTATCACGGTCGAACCGGGGCTTTATCTCCCTGATGAAAAAATCGGGGTGCGGATCGAGGACAATATTCTGTTTACCGAACAGGGGATCGAGATCCTCTCACGAGATATTCCGAAAGAGATCGAAGAGATCGAATCGATGATGGCTGCCGCTTCCTAAACGGCATACTCGCTGATAAGCCGGCTGATGATGGAACGGTTGCTGTCGTCCAGATTCGTTATTCTGAAACCGGTTGTGTAGATACTTTCGTGGATGGTTTTCTTACAGATGATGCTTTCAGCGTCAAAATCAATCTCACTGGTTGCTTCGATCTCCTCTGGCAGGACGACTCTCAGTTGAAACAAGGTTTTTTCAGCAATCGGCTCATCGCTGACCAGCATGACGCCTTCAACCGTTATATCAGCCAGATCACCAAGTACGAAGAACCCGTCTTCACCCTCGTTGGACTGGTTTCGATCCAGAACTTCGATATCATAAATAAAATTCTTCCTGTCCAGCTTTCTTCTTTCTGCCATAGGCGCGCCTATCGGTTAGCTTTTTTAAAGGCTGAATTCCACGCTTCACTGTTTTATCATGAAATAGCGGCAAGTGGATCTTACAGATTACACATGATTATCTATTTGTCGGAACCAATTCGTCAAGTGTCTGATTGCCGAACCGAAGGGAGGAAAAAACGGACCGGTGGCCGGCCGATTAATTCCTTGTACTTTTAATTTGATTTCATTAAAATACGCTTATTAGTATACGTCAACGCTTTGAGCCTCAGTGAAGCAGGAAACCTTCACACGGCAACTCAATCCGATCTTTCAGTCAAAACAAGGGGCATTATGTTTTCGATCAAAGGTACATATGAAAACGGTAAGATTAAACTGCTGGAACCGATTAAAATAGCGCAAGATACCGATGTCATCATTACCTTTCTGGATCATGACATCCCTTTTTCCACAGGTCCCTCCACCACAGCCGGTAAACGGACAAGTCAGTCTGATATTGCAGTGGAAATAATCCGGGAAGAACATCCGGAAGAATATTATGAAAAACTGAGGGAACATAAACGGTACAAGGCCACTGGCAATATAACGGTTGTTTCGGGTGAATATGAGGAGACCTTCCCCCTGAATGACTACTCTTCTGGGGGCCTTAGCTTTATCAGCCCCCATGTTTACCCGGTTTCCAGAGAAATTACCGCCGCTCTCAGATACTCAGCCGGAGAAGAGATGCTGATTATGGATTTCAAGATGGAAGTCCGCGGTGTTTTCGAACAGGATGACGGCAACTACAAGATTGGATGCGAGTTCGATGACCAGGTGGATGAACAACTCTGGCATACCGTGATGAGCTGACCCCCGGGTCCCTGTTCGCTCTATAATTGCAATCAAGAGGAGACAGGGATGTTTCATCTCCGCTTTTGTGTTCCCGCAACAACGTGATTACCTCAATCAATTGGCATCCCCTTCAATCGTTTCCCTGGACTCTCTGCTGCTGACTTCCCACTGAAA
This sequence comes from bacterium, assembly GCA_018830885.1. Lineage (GTDB taxonomy): Bacteria > SAR324 > SAR324 > XYD2-FULL-50-16 > XYD2-FULL-50-16 > JAHJRI01. Next base: position 21,951 of record JAHJRI010000221.1, read on the forward strand.
CATGGCATGCCAGCGACAACAGGTTGACACATGGTCCGGAATGGCAATCTTTCTTCAGCGGACTGTCATGCGTTTAAAAACAGGAACAAAAGCCTTGCATTTTTTTAAAAACCTGTTAACGAAGACATTCAGTTCATAGATTGCGGTTTGACAGGACAAATCAAAGAGTTACAGACAGGTCTGTTTAAATGGGCGCCTTCCGGCAGCACACGTGGATCCTGACGGTATCAATTGAAGATGCAGCAGTGGGGGGTATTGAAGGGAGGGCTGGCTCCCCGAGCAAGACTCGAACTTGCGACAAGACGGTTAACAGCCGTCTGCTCTACCAACTGAGCTATCGGGGAACTCGCTGATAATTTATTAATCTATTCCCCAGAATGGATCTTGTCAAATGAATTTATGCGAAAACTCTTTTTTTATTTGTTGGATATTCTAAATATCTAAAGTTTAAGATAAATGGACGGGTTGTTGCAGGGTTTGTCGACGGGGGCATCCCTCATCAGAGACCTGCCTGTAGTATTTATCTATTCATATCAGTAAATTGAGATAATCAAAAATTTATTAATTTTTACTTTAATATTACAGTAAAATATAGGCAATATATTATTATATATGATAATATAATCGTGACAACAATGATTGCTGATACCCTATAATTGCGGTAAACTAAAATAATACTAGTGCCATACATTTGGAACAGCACTAAAAAACAACAGATACCCGCGCATCCATGCTTCCGGTGCCCGGTCAAGAATCTGATCTGGACTGGCCTGAGGCGAAATTCTCAGGTGGATTAAGCTCGCTGGTTCAGGAGACGGGTCGTGATGACATGGATGTGTAAAAATTCGTTAACATTAAATTTTTTTCTGAATTAATGAGCAATAAAAAAGACCGAGACGAGGCACTTCAGGAAGAGCAGACAAAAGAGGCTCAGAAAAGAAGGAAGAAAAAGCGCGCCAAGAAGAATAATTCCAAAACAACTGAGATCGAGATCGAGATTCTGGATGATGATTTCATCCTGGAAGATATGGTTTCCAACAATTTAGAAATCGATAAAACAACATTCAACGAACTTCTTCCCAAGATTGATATTCTGCCGGACCAACTGGGGATCATCGCCGTTCAGCATCGACCCCTGTTTCCGCATATGGTCATACCGCTGGTTGTCGAGGGGGACCTCTACCAGAAAACCATCAAGCATGCCCAGAAAAACGAACCGGGGTATGTCGGCATCATCCTGAGCGGTCCAAAATTCGAATCCGACAACCCCAAGGTTGAGCATCTTTGCAAGATTGGGGTTGTTGCCAGAATTGTCAAGGTCTTCTCCCAGAATGATGACAGCAGCCAGCTTCTGCTGGACGTGCTGGAGCGGATTCAGGTTGTCAAGCCGGTCAAGTCGAAAGCTTCGATGATGATTGCCAAGGTCAAGTACATCAAGCAGGAAAAAGTAAAGATCAATGATGAGACCCGGGCTTTTTGCCGGGAAATACTCTCCAACATGAAAGAGCTGATCAACCTCAACCCCTTGATAAAAGAGGAGCTGAATCAGTTTATCAGTCAGATCAGCCTTGACGATCCGAGCCGTCTGGCCGATTTTGCGGCTACGTTGACTTCAGCCAACAAGGATGAGCTGCAGTCGATCCTGGAAACAGTTCCGATCATCAACCGCCTGGGTAA
>JAHJRI010000222.1 GCA_018830885.1 bacterium
AATGAGCATGGTGATTGATGAGAATGCGATTCCGGACGCACTGGATCGTTTGAAGCATCCACCGGCGTTGGTCATAACCGACTCACAGGCCTTTTCCAAAGTCGCTGCCGATGTACCGCAGGAAATATTGCTGACATCCTTTTCAATTCTATTCGCGAGGTATAAAAGCAATCTTAAAGACCTGGTCATAGGCACAACGGCAATTGATAACCTGAAACCGGGTGACCGGGTACTCATCGCTGAAGCGTGCACGCATCATCCGATAACAGATGATATCGGCAGAGAAAAAATCCCTCGCTGGCTGACGACACACGTGGGCGGAGCGCTCGATTTTCAACATGTTCAGGGGCACGACTTTCCGGATGATATCAGTTCCTATAAGTTAAGTATTCATTGCGGGGGATGTATGTTAAATCGCCGTGAAATATTAACACGGTTGTTCCATTGTCGCAGAGAAGGCCTTCCCGTCTCAAACTACGGATTAACCATCGCCTATTTGCTGGGAATTTTTGAACGAGCGTTGGCGCCTTTTCCGGATGCGTTAAACGCCTATCGTGAGAATAGGGCACATGCGAACAAAGAAAGACATGATAGGCTCATGGCTGCTGGAAGATAATCGCCATCATCTTGAATCACTTTGGAAACAGGCTGATGATATTCGTAGAGAGTCAACAGAAAGTGCGGTGCATCTTCGAGGACTCATTGAATTCAGCAACGAGTGCGTTCGCAGTTGTACTTATTGCGGGCTGCGCTGTCAAAATAGATGTCTGCCCCGTTACCGAATGACGCTACCGCACATCATGGCCTGCGCGGAGATCGCTCACGCGAAGGGATACGGTTCGGTTGTGCTGCAGTCGGGTGAAGATCAAAGGGTTTCGGCTGAATGGATCGGTGAAATTATCCGACAGATCAAAGATACCTATCCGTTAGCGGTGACCCTGAGTGTAGGAGAAAGGCCTGTTGAGGACTATCGGCTGTGGCGGGAGAAAGGGGCGGATCGCTATCTGCTTCGGTTCGAGACTTCCGACGACACGCTTTATCGCAGGCTGCATCCGCATGACCGGTCAGGGTTGCGCCGGCGGATTGAACTGCTCCATGTATTGCGAGCGCTCGGTTATGAAATCGGCAGCGGCAATATTGTTGGGCTTCCCGGTCAATCGTTTATGAGCCTGGCAGAAGATATTTTGATTTTTTCATCGCTTGATCTTGATATGATTGGTATCGGTCCGTATATTCCCCATCCGGATACACCGCTTGGCCGGGAAGATATCGACTTCTGCCAAAAAGACAACCGGCAGGTACCCAACTCGGACATTATGGCCCGCAAAGTCCTTGCCATTACCCGGCTTGTCTGCCCCGAAGCCAATATTCCCGTCACTACGGCTTTTGCCACGGCAAACACAAACGGGTATGAAATAGGGCTGCATACCGGCGCCAACGTGATTATGCCCGCCCTGACGCCGCCTGATTATCGAAAACTATATGATATTTATCCCAGCCCTGCCCGAAAGATGGAAGAAGGGGTTCATGAACGCATAATGACGGCTATATATGCTGCCGGAAGAAAACCGGGGTGTGGCCCGGGCAACCGTTCCCGAAAGTCGGCTGTGCAATAACAGGTCAAAAACATCTCTGATTTATCTATTACATTTTTCTCAACTGCTGCAGGGCATGTTCAGCCGCAATCGTAATCGGTTCTAAACTTGGCTCTGATGAGATATCAGGATTGCAGGCAGATGTAAATGTAGTGAGGTCCGAGATTGTTTTGCCTCCAAGAATAAAAGCGCTTACCGCGTCTATTTCTCTGGCTGGTGCAATTTCATGACTTACAATTTGACCTCCGATAACTTTTTGTGTTTTTTTGTCAAAGACAAGTTTAATCCTCCAGGGTTTCATACCTGAAATCATCCCGTGTTTGCTTCTGGAGTCCACCGTTGCACAGACGGTTTCAAATCCTTCTTTTGATGCCGCCTCCTCTGTCAAACCAGTTGCAGAAACAACAAGGTCAAATATCCGGCAGCCACCGGCATTAATTACGCCGGGAAATTCAATGTCATAACCGGCGAGTCTTTTCGCAGCCAGACGCCCCTGCATAACTGCCGGTCCCCTGAGGCGTCCGGGATCGGGTTTTCTGGTAATAAAATTTACTTTCTCAACACAGTCTCCGCCTGCAAGAATATCAGGGTCAGATGTTTCCTGGAATTCATTCACCTTTATACCATATTTTCCAATCTCAAGGCCGATATCTTGAGCCAGTTCAATATTGGGACGAACTCCCACGCTTATAAAAACCATATCGGCATCAAGCTTTTTCCCTGATCTGAGTTCTACGCCGGCAACAGTCCCATCCCTTCCCAGGATCTTTTGGACCATTTCGCCTGTTAAAACTTTAATGCCTTTTCCCCCAAGGTATTCCTTAACCGAATCAGCCATATCCTTATCCAGCATCAAAGGGAGAACACGGTTAAAAAGCTCCACAACGGTTATGTCATATCGATCAGATCCAGCGGCCATAAGAAGCGAAGCGATTTCCATTGAGATAAAACCCGCACCGATAAAAACCAATTTTTGGGGAGATAGGATCATTGTTGATAAAGATGGAAAAAAGAGCGGAACGATAGAAAAAAATATCTGGGGAGAAACGGTAATTAAGAAAAAAAAGTGATTTTTTAGGCAGCAACTTCATCTAACACAGGCTAAAAGATTTTGATCCAAATG
>JAHJRI010000223.1 GCA_018830885.1 bacterium
AACTCTGTAATGGAAAAACAGTCGTGCACTTCAAACATGCTGATCTCTTCTCTCGGATTCTTGATACCAGCCTCTTCATAAGCTTTTTTAGACGCCCGTCGGGTCGTCGCAAAATAGGATCCGTCCCAATCCTTGTACCCCTGTTCTTCCCCATTGCTCACAGACAGCTGCAAGGCCTTGACCGAAATAATGTGATCCTTGCCCAGGCTCTTGGCGATCTCCGGTGTTGTGACAATCGCGCAGGCGGAACCGTCGCTGACGCCACAGCAATCAAAAAGACCCAGTGGATCAGCAATAATGGGCGCTCCCATCACTTTTTCAAGGCTGACCGGTTTTCTCAGGTGGGCTTTGGGATTTTTCGCCCCGTTTGCGTGACTTTTTACAGATACCTGTGCAATGGCCCGTTTGAGATCATGGTAGTCAATGTTGTGTTTGGAACGATAGGCACTGGCCAGCTGGGCGAAGGCGCCCGGAGCGGAAATATTGGGCAGGACCTGTCCGGGCAGCGCTCCACTGTTGACACCGTCAATGGCCGGCAAGCCGCCATAACCCGTGTCCTTCAGCTTTTCTACGCCCTGGGCCAGGGCGATATCACAGGCCCCGGATGCCACCGCATAAACGGCACCGCGGAAGGCCTCGGTTCCAGTTGCACAGAAGTTTTCGACCCGGGTGACCGGGATATAGGGCAGCCTCAATGCCATGGAGAGACCCGGCGCCCCTTTGCCGGTGCCCAGTTCATCATAACACTGGCCGAACCAGGCAGCCTCGATTTCACTGCGATCAATTCCGGCATCCTGGATACACTCCTCAAAGGCCTCAACCATCAATTGTTCCGGTCCGCAATCCCACCGTTCACCAAATTTTGAACAGCCCATTCCAATGATGGCTACCTTGTCTTTAATTCCTACAGCCATTTTATGCCTCCTCTTGCTTGATTACCGGTTTCGCTTTCCAGTAGTACTGGGTGAAATTCCTCTGATTGTCCCTGTTCCGGATGCGAAAGACCATCCGGACCGGCAGCCCGACCTCAACCTTACCTGTTTCATAGTCTGTAAAATCGAACATGCCCCTGCCACCATTTTCAAACGTGATCATGCCATAATGGGCCGGCGGGTCGGGGGTGTACGTCAGCAGGTCCGATGTATAGGTTTTGATCTTTCCCGGCTGATCTGCAAATTCACAATCTTCCTGGGTGTTCACCGCGTTGCAGGAAGGATTGACACAAACATCTGCCTTTGGATACTGGGCCGTTCCGCATTTCGTGCATTTGCCCCCGACCATGGCCAGGATCATTTTCCGGTTGCGGTATAGCGCAGAAAGCGCTGTTTTCCAGTTTGCTTCCGCTCTCATGGTCAGATCCTGTTGCAGCAACCCCCTGTGCGATAGAAATTTGAGGTAGTTCTGTTCCTCTTTCCGATCGGCCAGCGATCCCTGGATGCCTCTTTTCCGGCTCATTCTGGATATATTGTCGGTAACTTCAAACAGCATGGCGGTACACCCCTGTCCAAATGCTGCCAACAGGATCTTGTCTCCCGGCCGGGCCTGTTCGAGTGCAGCGATCAGCATGACCAGGGGATGGGCGGTTCCGGTGTCACCGCAGATATTGTGCATGTTGTCGGCCGTTTTTTCGGGAGCTATGCCGACCATGCCGGCGATTTGGACTGGCACACGGGGGAAAAAACAGGGCATGACAAACCGGTCAATATCCTTTCCACTGATGCCCACCTTGTTAAAGAGACCCTGAATGGCTGCCGGAACGATTTTCAAAATGCCCTCGTCTTTTATCCAGCGTTCTTCCCAGTTGTAGTCAAATTGGGCGCCCTCTCCCCGATAATGATCAGCAAAGTCTTCTGTAATGGTAGCCGCACATTTGAATTCTGCAATGACATTCTCTGAGCCCAATAGTAAGGCGGCAGCACCATCTCCGGCCAGGAGTTCATGAGTATAGGCCATTTTTGTAATCCGCCGGTCGCCGGCGGCAACCAGGACATTCCTGAAATCTCCTGATTTGACAGCATTGATCCCTGCCATCAGTGCAGAAGCGCCTGCCCGCAGGGATGCTGTAAAGTCGGCTGAATCAAGTGTGTTGCTGAGGTTCAGGGCTGTGGCCATAATCCCGGCATTCAGCCTGTCCTTATATGGAAAGCTGACGGATGCCATATATGCCGCATCGATCAAGCCTTTATCGATACCGTCAATACAGTCCCTTGCCGCTTCAACCGCCATTGTCAGGCTGTCTTCATCCCAGTTTGCCATAGACCGTTCGCCTCCTGCCGAGCCGATCAATCCGGGCGCCATCCAGGCGTTAGCACCATACACAACGCCACGATTTAACCTTAAACGGGGAATATGCCCCCCGTATGATGTAATACCAACCATTGAATCCTCCATTGATGAATGCAGTTTGAAAAAACGGAAAGAACTGGTCGAGTTCCAGTCTTATTTGCAGCATATGTTGATTCCTTGAGACCCGCTTTTGCAGCGACTCCCATCAAATGATGGAATCAAAATAGCGATTCAAACCCGGGTTGTCAAGCAATTATTCCATAATTATTAAGTATGGTATGCCGGATATTCGGGAGCCTGGGGCCTTTTTGATCCTGGAGAAAGCCCGGTGCCGGTAACGCCGGGTTCATCCCGGCAGGATTGCCTGACATTCCGTCGTGTGCAATAGGAGGCGTTTAATCCTGTGTCTTTGGGTTTTATGGCGCGATACGGCAGAATGCCGGCTGTCCTCAACAGGTTCAAACTGAATAAGGGTCAATGTGTCAGCCAGTCCTTAAATTGAACCCAGATGACGGCTCCGAGTTCGACATCCTTTTTCACACCCTGGAAGGTCAGTTGATAATCAGCCGAGTTCAGTGCTGCAAACCCCCACCATCCTGATTTGGGAACTGCATAGCTGAATAGGCCGTTGCTATCTGCCTTGAGCGTCTGGGTGATAAAGAGTTCATTTCGAGTCTGTGCCTTTTTTTGCGCATTGTAGAATTCCACTTCAACAGTGGCAAAAGGGACCGGTTTCCCGTTGAATTTTACAATCCCCTGGAAGAGGTTATGGGCATAAAGGGCAAATGGCCGGGTGATCGGAACAATCTCGGTCTTTAATCCGATTTCAGCATCCCAGCTTTCGTCATCTCCGAAGGCGGAGATAACGGTTTTCGTATAGTGAATAATGAAACAGTCTTCCGCTTTTTCCCAGTATGGCTCCGGTTCCATATAAAATGTATAAACCCCGGGGCGCCGGATACGATAATCGGATTGCCAGGCCAGATGGCCAAGAACGCTTGTCTGTTTGATCTGTTTCAATAGGGAGACACTTTTTCCATGTGCGACAACACCAAATGATTTGGGTCTGGCGAGATTCATACCCGTCTGTTCAAAGGGATGCATGAAGGAAAGGGTGAGATGGACCAGGGTGTTCTCACCCTGGTTGACCATCGAATCAGAAGGGATGATGGTTCCAAAATGGGCAATCGCCGGCGGGGTTTCAATAAGCAGACAAATGATGGAAAGCACTATAAACCGCAGATAAACTGATTGTTTCATGATATCTCCGTGGCTGATGGTGAAATTGGATAGTATCCTATAAACGTGGCACAAAGAGCATAAAAAAATAAAATATGTATGTCAACCGGCATTGCAGACCCCCCTGTACCCGTTTCATTTGGAAACTGTCACCAGTTCCTATGGCAATAAAACGCGGGCCGGGAATATCCCACGGAGCCACGGGACAACATACTGTTGAAGAACTCCCCCGCCCAAACCGGACGAAGTCGGCAGGTCTAGCTGAAGATGGTGTAGCTGGGAGGATCCAGGATTTCTCTTGAGCCCTGCTCATAATCCAGGAATTGCGTGACCGTGAATACCTGCCCGTTATTGATCTCGAGCAGTTCATCGGCTGGATTTCTTCCGCGATCTGTCAAACTCTTGTAAAAACGCTCACAGTGGGCACTCAGACTGGGAGATGTCTGTGCGTAAGTTGATTTCAGACCGATTCGAAATACTTTTTTTGCAATTTCGGGGAATGCTGAAACACCTGACCTCGAAGCCTTGCTGAGCATGTCGGCCAGATCTGCGGAGAAAGGGGACAGAAGGTCCAGTATCTGACGGAGAGCGGCAGCGTCGTAGAGAATTGACGAAAGCAACATCACCGGCACAGACCACCAGGTTCTGGACGGGCCGTCGATCGTCCTGAACTCGAGGAATCCTTTGGGTCTGACTTCAGGGAAAAGCAGGCTGATATGGTTCTTCCAGGCTTTCATGTCGGGCTGCAGCCGGGGGTGTCCAGATGCGATCCATTGTCTGAAGGAGATCAGCTTCTCTCTTTCTCCATTTTGAGCTGCGTCATGAAATAGATCAATGACATAGGCGTCCAGGGCAAAGGCCAGATATTGATCCACGGGGTGTATCAGGGGTGACAGCAGGTCTCCCAGGATGGGAAGTCCGGTCCGGCAGCGATCCATGTTCTGCCAGATAAAGGAACGGTAGCTCTTGAAACCGGTCACTGCATTTTGAGCGAAGGGAGAGTTGCCAAAAATGGCACACATGACAGGCACGAGCAGGTTACTGGCGAACCAGCGTTCTCTGGCCGTCGATGGATCCCCGAAGTCCAGATTCACCTGCAGTGATAGTGTCAGGCGCATCATCTGCTGGCCATAGGGCCCCAGAGATTGAAAATACTGGTCCATTCCGAGATAGCGGGGCTTTCGCATTTTCAGTCCCACCTCATCGACCGTGAGCCATGGATTCAGGCCGCCGTGATAGAGCCAGATCTCTTCCTGTCTGAGTGAGCGACTGATTAGATTGACATATTTTACTGTTTCGCTGACTGCCTGCTCGATCGTGGGACATTCAGATGAACTGTACTCGATTTGACCGCCAGGCTCGAAGGTAACGTTTCCACCTTCGGCCGATTCCAGTTGAGGGGTTCCGTCTTCCCGGGGGGAGAAAATCAGCCCTGAATTTCCCGTGGTGTTTTTTTTCAGGACATCAAGGACACCGTTCCCGCTTTCATCCTTGATGGGAAGTGTTACCGGTGACATGTCGTTACCGGTTTTCAGCGGTAAAAGCTCGAGTTCAAGACCGATGGATTGCTTCTGGTCGGATGCAGGATCGCCGGAGAACAGAGTCGCGATATAATCCCGGTATGGTTCCAATCCCATATTGGGTTTTCTGTTTGTCATGAAAAAGGTTCAACGGGTGTAATGACAATAACCGGGTTAATTTGCAACTAACAAGATGCTGATTTCTGCAAGGTAAAATATTATTCGATCAGGGGCCACATCGTCAAGGATTGAAACCGTGCTCTGCAAGCCGGAAAACGGATGGGAAAAACCGAGGCGGGTTTCTTAATAGCCGAACGCCTGTTGTTGCGGGTAACGTATCAATGATCAAGGCGCCATCCGAATCGCCATGGATAGCGCAGGGACCTGCTGTCAGAAGAATTATGCACTTGACACGTAAAATCTGGAGTGGTAAACAGAACGCTGATATTAAATCGGTGGGGCCGGGCTACCATGACCTGGTTTCTGCGGGGTTTTCTTTTTTATGGTTTGAGCGAGGAGATTTTGGGATTAACTACTTTTAAACACGGCGTGCATCCTGAAGAACATAAGGCCCTCAGCTGTGATCAGGCAATAGAAGATCTGCCACTGCCGGATGACGTTTATATTCCGCTACAGCAGCATATTGGAAGACCCTGCTCACCGGTAGTCCAGAAAAAAGATGAGGTTAAAACGGGTCAGTTGATCGGAAAGGCGGAAGGCTTTGTCTCCAGTCCCGTGCACGCGTCTGTCACTGGCAGTGTCAAAGCGGTGGGGCTTTTTCTGAATTCGATGGGTGTTCGTGTGCCCATGATCCAGATTGAAAGAAGCGGTGATGATGTGTGGCAACTGTTGGATAAACCGGATGACTGGCAGAAGGCAACCCCGGATGAACTCGGCAGGGTTGTATTTGAAGCCGGAATTGTCGGTATGGGCGGGGCGGCCTTTCCCAGTCATGTGAAATTGAAGGTTTCACCGGAAAAACCGATTGATGCATTTATTCTGAATGGCTGTGAATGTGAGCCCTATCTGACCTGTGATCACCGGATGATGCTGGAACGAACCGATCAGGTCCTGCTGGGCATGGCTATTATCATGAAAATCCTGGATGTAAAGAAAGGATTTATCGGGGTTGAAAATAACAAACCGGATGCGATTGCCCTGTTGAATGAAAGAATCAAAGCCTGTGGATATGATTACAAGGTCATGCCCATGAAGGTAAAATACCCACAGGGCGCCGAGAAAATGCTGATTAAAGCGATCCTCAAGCGCAATGTTCCGGCGGGTGGTCTTCCCGGGGATGTGGGGGTGATTGTTCACAACGTGGGTACCGCTGTCGCTGTTATGGAAGCTGTCACGGAAGGAAAACCGCTGATCAGTCGTGTCGTGGCGGTTACCGGAGACGGTTTGTCCAGCCCGAAAAATCTTCAGGTACGGATCGGGACCCCCCTGAAGCATGCCATCTCTTTTTGCGGCGGCCTCAAAGATACAGCAGCCCAGGTTTTCATGGGGGGACCCATGATGGGATTTTCCCAGTTTGATTTGTCAGTGCCCATGGTCAAAGCAACAAGCGGAGTTGTGTGTACCAGTCAAGTCAAAGAGTTTTCTCAGGTGACCTACCCCTGCATCCGCTGCAACTCCTGTGTTTCGGCCTGCCCTGTCTTTCTGTTACCCAACCGGCTGTCAAGGCTGGCGGAAAAGGCGATTTTTGATGAGGCGGAGGATTTTGGGATTCTGAATTGTATTGAATGTGGTTCCTGCGTTTATGTCTGTCCATCGCATATTCCTATCCTGCAATGGATACGGGTCGGTAAGTTTCGAGTCAACGAGCTTAAAAGAAAAGCGGCAGTTTAACGATTATGGAAAAAATGACAGCTGAAAAACCAGCCCCTGAAGAGAAGGAAACATCAGGCAAAGAAGCTGATAAAGCGGTGGAGAATGCTGAATCAGCCAAAAAGAAAAAGGATCCAAAGGATAGACTGTATAAACCGGAACACCGGCTGTTTATATTGACCTCATCCCCTCATGATTTCAGGCAGGGCAGTGTGCCCAGGATCATGTGGTCGGTGATTGCGGCATTGGTACCGACATCCGCAATGGCAATTTATTACTTTGGTTTACCGGCACTCTGGTTGATGCTGGCCTGTGTCGTCGCATCGCTGGTGACAGAAGTGATCATCAATCGGGTCAAGGGGCAGAAACCAACGGCAAAAGATGGCAGTGCGATTATTACGGGGTTGCTGCTGGCGTTGACGCTTCCACCGACATTCTCCATCACCAGTGCCATCCTTGGAGCTATTTTTGCGATCGCCATCGGCAAGCAGGTTTTTGGAGGATTGGGGTACAATATATTCAATCCTGCCTTGATCGGCCGGGCCTTTCTCCAGGCCAGCTTTCCTGTGGCCATGACTACCTGGAAACTGCCGTTTGTCTCTTTTGACGGTATCAGTGCCGCAACCCCCCTGGGTCAGTTTAAATTCGAGAAAATAGCGACCCCGATCTGGCCTCTGCTGACAGGGAACATTGGTGGTTCTCTGGGAGAAACCTGCGCCATTGCGATTCTGATCGGCGGTCTTTTCCTGTTGGTTAAACAGTATGCGGATTGGCGGATACCGGTGAGTTACCTTGGATCGGTTTTTGTGCTGGGGGGTCTGTTCTGGCTGATCGACCCGGTGAACTACCCGGATCCCGTCTTTCTGATCTTTTCGGGTGGATTGATGCTGGGCGCTTTTTTCATGGCGACGGATATGGTCACCTCGCCCATTACACCCACCGGGGCCTGGATATTTGGTCTGGGGGCTGGAATACTGGTGGTCGTTATCCGTTTCTTTGGCGGATTACCGGAAGGGGTTATGTACTCCATCCTGTTGATGAATGCACTGACTCCCCTGATTAATCGATACACACGGCCGAAATTTCTGGGGGAGGTACGACAATGAAAACCAGCTACAAGATGTTCATTGTACTGACCTTGATTGCCTTGCTGTCCGGTGGACTGCTTTCCGCTCTCAATAACGTGACCGAACCCCGTATCGAACGGCACCGGGTTGAGGAATTGAAGGCGGCCATTTCCGAAGTGCTGCCGGCGCACGATTTTTATGAGGAAATATCCCAGGGTGCTGTGACGCTCTATGTTGGCAAGAAGAAAGAGGGATCTGAGACCGTCGGCGTGGCAACTCGACTGATTGGGAGCGGTTTTCAGGGCAAGGTGTCCATTATGGTTGGTATCAAGCCCGATTTCTCTGAATTGACCGGTTTCAAAGTCCTTGAACAGGTTGAGACACCGGGGTTGGGAACAAAAATCGTTGAAGACCCGTCCAACAAGACCAACGCTTTCTGGTTTCCGGAACAGTTTAAAGGGCTTCAATTCAAGCCGGAGATTACCGTCGTCAAGAATATCAAGCCTTCCAAGCCAACGGAAGTCCAGGCAATAGCCGGTGCGACCATCTCATCCAAGGCCGTTGTGGCGATCCTCAATCAACAGCTGCAGCAAGTTCAGGATGTATACCAGTCAAAAGCACGATAGGCCTTGAAATCGGTGCAGGTGTCGATAACTATGGAAGCCTCCGGTGGAAGGGAAACAAAAGTCAGGTTGCAAATTGAGCAACGTCTGTTTTTTCCTGGTTGGACCTAATTCGAATTATTTAAACAGATAAAAGACATGGCTCGAAAAAAGAATTCACTCACCTACGAGGTCCTGAAAGGGATCTGGGATGAAAATCCGGTCATGGTCAGCCTGCTTGGCATGTGCCCGACCCTGGCGGTGACAAACTCCGCGATGAACGGGCTGGCCATGAGTCTGGCCACGGGTTTTGTATTGCTGTGCTCCAGCCTGATCATATCGCTGGTGCGAAACCTGATTCCGTCCCAGGTAAGAATAGCCGGCTATGTTGTCATTATTGCCACCTTTGTAACAGTCGTGGACCGGTTTATGGCGGCTTTTTTCCCGGATTTGAGCAAGGCTTTGGGACCTTATATTCCCCTGATCGTTGTTAATTGCATCATCCTGGGAAGGCAGGAAGCATTTTCAGCCAAAAACAACCCGGGGCGATCACTGCTGGACAGTTTTGGGATGACCCTGGGGTTTATGTCTGTTCTGGTCGTTCTGGGAGGGATCCGGGAGTTGCTTGGTTCCGGTGGAATATTCAATATCCAGGTGATGGGGGACTGGTTTAATCCCTGGATGGTCATGATTTTGCCACCCGGTGCCTTTTTTACATTGGGGATTCTGATTGCGATGGTGAATCTGATCAATCAAAGGAGGGGCAGCAAATGAATCTATTACTGATTTTTATTTCCGCAGCCCTGGTCAATAACTTCGTGCTTTCCTATTTTCTCGGCATATGTCCCTTTGTCGGGGTATCCAAACGAATTTCTTCCGCGGTCAGCATGGGCATGGCGGTGACATTCGTGATGACCATCACGGCGGTGGTGACCTGGCTGGTCTATCATTTGATTCTGGTGCCTTTCCGTATTGAAATACTGGAATACGTGTCATTTATCCTTGTTATTGCCTCACTGGTTCAACTGGTGGAGATGTTCATCCGCAAGGTCAGCAAACCCCTTTATGAAACACTGGGTATCTATCTTCCCCTGATCACAACCAACTGCGCGATCCTGGGACTTGCACTCTTCGCTGTTCTGAGGGAGTACGATTTTATTGAAAGCCTGATATTCGGTCTGGGAGCGGGCGGCGGGTTCACACTCGCTCTGGTGATCATGGCTGGGATCCGCCAGGATCTGGAACTGGGCAACGTGCCAAAAATTTTCCAGGGCGCCGGAATCACCATGATCGTTGCTGGTTGCCTGGCTTTGGCGTTTATGGGATTTGCCGGTATCTGATCCCAGTCATTTCCCAGGCAGCGAGATGGGATTACCCTTAAAAGAGATACAGCCAGTCACCGTGCGACAACCGGTGCCATATTTATCAATCATTACGCCTCTGGAGTGACACAATGGATGTCAACGCACTTCTTATTTCAATGGGCAGTATGGGCGGCATGGGGGCTCTTTTTGCCCTGGGACTCATTTTTGCCGATATTAAGCTGCACGTCGATGAAGACCCCCGGATTGCATTGGTCCTGGATGAGTTACCCGGGGCAAACTGCGGCGGGTGCGGTTATCCAGGATGCAGTGCTTTCGCTGAACGGATTGTTGACGGCAGTGCGAGTATTACTGCTTGTCCAGTCAATACAGCGGACGGGGTGGCCGAAATAGCAAAGATCATGGGCGTGGAAGCAGAAGCAGGCGAGAAGATTGTCGCACGGGTACTCTGCAAAGGCGGGAAAGAGCAAACCGCTAAAAAAGGTGAATATATCGGAATCAAGACCTGCATGGCGGCTCACCTGACGTTTGGTGCAGACAGACTTTGCCAGTATGGTTGTCTCGGCTATGGTGATTGCGAGCAATCCTGTCCTTTTGATGCCATCAAGATGGATGACAACGGGTTACCGATCGTCGATGACGAGAAATGCACAGGATGTGGTAATTGTGTCACTGCCTGTCCCAGGAAAATTATCGAAATTCATCCGATCAGCCATAATCTGTTTGTTTTCTGCAAAAACCAGGATGACGCAAAATATGCGCGCAGTGTCTGTATCAAATCCTGTAACGGCTGCAAAGCCTGCGTCAAGGCTGTGGACGAGGGATTGATTGTGATGCAGAATAACCTGGCGGTCATTAATTATGATGCCTATGGCACCGTGACTGAGTTGCCGACTCAGAAATGCCCAACAGGGGCGATTGACCTCATCTCGAGTCGCTCTTAATGACCATTCCAGAATAATCCTCAGCCATGACAGACAACAGCCATGAAATTGGTATTGTTAAAGCGGTCAGCCAACACAGGACCGTTGTTGAAATGCAGGTCAGTGAGGCCTGTGACTCCTGCGGCGCCAGAATACTGTGCCGGCCGGGGCGGAACGGTCACCACGAAATGGTGGTTCAGAACAGCGTCCACGCCAGCGTGGGAGATGTTGTCAAACTGGATGAAACAGGGAATCTGCTGCTGATTTTCAGCTTTCTCCAGTATGGATTGCCACTGCTGGGTCTGCTGGGCGGCATATTTATTATCTACGCGTTGAAACCCGCGCTTTTTTCTGTCAGATTCGAACTGGTAATGACCGCCGGTGGTTTTATCGGTCTGATTCTGGGAGGAATTCTTGCCCACCGACTGTTAGGCTATCTGGCCGGCAGAATCGACTGTGTCTTTAAAATTTCAGCCATCCTCAAATAATGCAGTAACCGGGCAGTTGCGCACGGCATCGCGACTGCTTCAAAACGTGGGCGGGTCGGAAACAGTCCAGCTGCAAACGGTGGAGCTGAGAGCGCTCTGTGTCCCCAGGCGTTATGTGTGGTATTCGAAAAGGCAACCACGGCCCCCTGACATGCAGCGCAAAACGCCTTTCCCTGAATTATCCCGTTTCAAATACTTTTTTTTAAATCAGCATAGGCAGTCGCGATTGACCGCAAGCACTTATTCCCCGATAATAGCTTTATACAGGGTCATAAAATTAAAAACAGCTTGACATAATTCGAGCATATGCTTATTATTTTCGGCTAATGACCAACCTGCGTCCAGAAATGCCTGCCGGTTTCGGAGTTGGTGACTCGGTTTTTTAACAGCAGTTCCAAAAACGTTTTTGTATTTCAATGGAGATATTCAATGCCAATTTTTGAGTATTCATGCAATACCTGCCATGAGAGGATGGAAGTCCTGGTATCCGGTTCAAATATTGAGCCGAAGTGTCCTGCATGCGGAAGCAGTGATTTGAAGAAGGAACTGTCAGTGCCTTCATCTCTTTCAGGGGTTAGTAACGGTAGAATGACATCTACCGATGTTGGTGGCTGCTGTGGTGCGAACCCGGAACAGGCCGGTTGTCCAGGTCCTGGCAGCTGCTGTGGCAGAAATATGGCAATGCCCTGAAAGAAGCCCATGTTTAAAGGCAACACGATTTAAAAATATCTATTGACAAATTATGAGCATATGCTTATTATTCAAAACAGCGATAGGTAACCAACTATGACAAGGCCGAAATCTTTACGGCTGATAGACGCAATTCCGGAGGTAAAATGGTTTAAACCGGCCGGAATTAAAATGTGTTCTCTCGAAGAAGTGTCGCTCACGTTTGATGAGATTGAAGCGATACGATTGGCCGATTTGGAATGTTTGTATCATGAGCAGGTTGCTGAACGCATGGAGGTTTCCCGGCAAACCGTCGGGCGAATTCTGGTTTCAGCCCGGGGTAAAATTGCCGAAGCGCTGGTGAACGGCAAGGCAATACGCCTTGATGGCGGCCAGATTAAATTTCGCAGGCCGGCGTGTCTTGATCCGGGAGTTGACCTCTCGAAGCGTCAGTTGACCCCGGAGCAGATCAGAACGCCGAATCATATTGTCATTACAGCAAAAGGGCCTGACCTGGAGAGTGAGGTTGATCTGCGATTTGGCAGATCCAACTTTTTTATACTCATTCACCTGGATACTGAGGCGTTCACGGTTCTTTCAAATGAAAATTCGGATGCGTCAGGCAAAGGTGTCGGGATAAAAAATTCCCAAAGAATTATTGATGCGGGTGCCGAGGTTGTCATTACCGGTCGTGTCGGTGAGAAAGCGATGGGCATGTTGTCCTCTTTGGGGATCAGAATTTTTCTGGTTGATGGGGGTACCGTGAGAGATGCCCTTGAGCTGTTTAAGCAGGAGCAAACCGAAAATGCGCCTGTTGAATGAAAACCGAAGACAGCATCCGTCTGACCGGTACCCAGCAGCCGCAGCATTACCATATACCCATGGGGCAGGTGATACTTGAATCGAAGTCAACGGACTGACTTTCTAATCCTCTCCTAGGCCTGCCCCATGGGTTGTTGGTTCCTTTCCAATCTGCTTGATAGACCTGATCCTGCCGGTGGTAAGGTTCTTCACCGATGATTCAATGCGTGTCTAATTCCTTCATAATGACAGGGTTTTGCCGGGTTGCCGGTCATCGTCAGCAAATGTGATCAGATTATCAATCCCGCATCTGAAACTCACCCTTTTCTCCGATTGAAAGACAACCTGAGTATCCGCGTTTATTCTGCTTTGTAGAATATTATCTGACGTATATCACAAATTAGACAAAAGTCTCCCGAACAGATGCACAAATCTTGATAATATGGACAGTCCGCAACAACGTTTTTTCCCCCGATGAATGCTGATGTTGATTGTTCAAAGTTGTTGAGATGACCCTTAATATTCTCTATATTGGCATGAAAAGACTGACGGGTCAGTGCTGGGTTTTAATTTTTAATTTCAGGATAAACAAAAAATGAACACAATACTTTTCAAGAAGCAGCTTTCAGACGATGTTTTCCTTATGAGGATTGCAGCATCCAATATCGCTGAAGAGCGACAGCCAGGCCAGTTCATCATATTACAGCTTGACAATGATTATGGAGAGCGAATTCCGCTGACAATAGCAGATGCAGATGAGTCTGAGGGCTCCATTACAATCATTTTTCAGGTCGTGGGTAAAACCACCACCGATCTTTCAAAGCTCAACGAAGGTGACACGATTTCCAACCTTGTTGGACCGCTGGGAACGCCGACCCATATCGAAAAATTTGGCACGGTTGTCTGTGTGGGCGGTGGAATCGGCGTAGCCCCAATGCACCCCATCGCCAAGGCAATGAAGGCTGCCGGCAATCACGTGATTATTATCATGGGTGCTCGAACAAAGGAGCTGATCGTCCTTGAGAAGGAGATGACAGCGATTGCGGATGAATTGATTATTTGCACGGATGATGGCTCTTATGGCAGAAAAGCACTGGTGACAGAACCGTTGAAGGAAATTTGTGAGAGGGATCCGAAACCGGACATGGCGATCGCCATTGGTCCTCCGATCATGATGAAGTTTTGTGCGGAAACGACCCGACCATACGGGGTGTTTACACAGGTGTCCCTCAATACCATCATGGTGGATGGAACCGGCATGTGCGGTGGGTGTCGCGTTAATGTGGGAGACCAGGTGAAGTTTGTCTGTGTGGATGGACCTGAATTTGATGGTCATCTGGTCGATTTTGACAACATGATGGCAAGACTGGGTGCATACCGGGGGCAGGAAACGACTGCCAAGCATAAATGCAAAATGGACCAGCAAATAGAAAACAGGGGGAACAAGTAATGAGTCACAAGAGTCCAGAAGATTTAAAGGCGACGGCCGCCAAACTGCTTGAAGAATATTTGCCACTGAAAGATACCATGAAAGCCAAGCAAAGGATCGGTATTCCAGTTCAGGATATGCCTTCTCAGGATCCCCAGGTGAGAATTACCAATCTGGATGAGGTTGCCATCGGATACTCAGAAGAACAGGCAAAGCTGGAAGCGTTAAGGTGTACCCAGTGCAAAAAACGACCCTGTATCGAAGCGTGCCCGGTCAAGATCGACATTCCGACATTCATTAAGCATATCGCCGATGGCGATTATCAGAAATCAATCGATGTGATCAAACAGTCGAGTCTGCTGCCGGCAATTTGTGGGCGGGTCTGCCCCCAGGAAGTCCAGTGTCAGGAACCCTGTACGGTAACCAAAGCATTGAAGGATGTCAGCAAAGGGGTTTCAATCGGGCGCCTGGAACGATTTGTTGCTGATTGGGAGCGGTCGACTGGAAATGTCAAAATTCCGGAAGTGAAACCTGACACCGGCAAGAAGGTTGCCATTGTCGGGGCGGGACCGGCAGGACTGGTGGTCGCTGCGGATGTCCGTAGAGAAGGTCATGCGGTTACCATCTTTGAGGCCTTTCATAAACTGGGTGGTGTCATGCGGTACGGTATTCCTGAGTTTCGGCTTCCCAATACCATCATCGATCAGGAAGTCAGCACGCTGTTGGCCATGGGTGTCGAAATCCAGACAAATTTTGTCGTGGGTAAAACACGGAAGTTGGCTGACCTTTTGGAGAAAGATGGTTTTAACGCAGCGTTTGTCGGATCGGGTGCCGGATTGCCGATTTTTATGGGAATTGAGGGTGAAAATCTCATCGGGGTCTTTTCCGCTAATGAGTACCTGACCCGGGCCAATCTGATGCGGGCCTATGATCGCGAAAATGCAGATACGCCAATCTATGTCTCCAAGAAAGTGGCGGTGTTTGGCGGCGGAAATGTGGCCATGGATGCTGCAAGAATGGCCAAGCGGCTGGGTGCTGAGGAAGTCTATGTGGTCTACCGGAGAACCGAAAAAGAGATGCCGGCCAGAAATGAGGAAATTGAACATGCCAAAGAGGAGGGCATCCAATTCTATTTCCTGCAGAATGCCAAGCGGATTCTCGGGGATGAAAAAGGCAAGGTCAATGCCATTGAGTGTTTACGATATGAACTTGGAGAACCGGACGATTCAGGTCGCCGCCGACCGGTTGAAATCAAAGGCAGTGAATTTATCCTGGAGGTGGATACGGCGATCGTCGCAATTGGTAATGGCAGTAATCCGCTGATACCTCAGACGACAAAGCAGATCGAAGTAAACCGTTGGGGAAATATAATCGTCGATGAAAGACAGGAAACATCCATGAAACACGTATTTGCCGGTGGTGATATTGTTCTGGGCGCTGCCACTGTCATTCTCGCGATGGGGGAGGGGCGGAGAGCGGCTGCAGCGATTAATGAGTTGCTGGCAGAATGAGCCATACCGTTTTCGAGCCAAGTAGCAGGGAATCGGATGCCCTGGAAATGAGTGTTCTGCTTATTGAGAAACGATTCTGAAAAATCAGGTTTGGATTCAATAGAAATTTAAAAGGAGATGAACGATGAGAATTTGTATGCCGGTTGAGAACAATGAGGGACTGGAAAGCGTTATTTTTGGCCATTTTGGGTCCGCGCCCGGTTTTATGATTTATGATACAGAAACCAAAGAACTGAATTCTGTGCTTAATAAAAACGAGCATCACGAGCATGGGTCCTGTAATCCATTAATGTCGTTTGCTGATATTAAGCTTGATTTTCTGGTTGTGGCAGGAATCGGTGGCGGTGCGCTCATGAAATTAAATCAAGCAGGGATCCGCGTATTTCAGGCTGCCGGCAGGACGATCCAGGAGAATCTTGATGTGCTGGACAGACAGGGGTTACCTGAATTTACCATGCAGCATACCTGTCAGGGTCATGGTCATTCAGGCGGCTGTGCCCATTAGAGGATAATGACGTGGAGATAAAATTTCAACCTATCGGTATCATTCATACGCCTTTTAATGATATCAAAGGAATGCCCATTCAACCCACTGGAGCTAAGGGGATTGCTGGGTCGGTTGAGATTTATGAATCGTATGTTCAGGGGTTAATGGATCTGGAAGGGTTTTCCCATATCATTCTGCTCTACCATTTGCATCAAGTGCAGTCTTTTTCACTTATCGTGATGCCGTTTCTAGACACAACAGAACATGGCATTTTCGCTACTCGGGCGCCCAAAAGACCCAACCCGATCGGGTTTTCCATCGTAAAACTCAATAGTGTGCAGGGGAATATACTGCAGATTGAAAATGTTGATATCCTGAACAATACACCACTCATTGATATCAAACCGTATCTGCCGGAGTTCGATCAACATCCGGCGGATCGTTTGGGTTGGTATGAAGCGGTGAAGGGCAAAGTAAAAAACCATCGCTCCGATAACCGCTTTCGCGAACAACATTAGGCGAGACTATTGATGTCCGTCACCGCCGCAGGAATGGGTCCCATCACCATGTCCACCGCCACTGCAGGCATTATTTCCAGTGACCAGACTCTCCTGCAGGTAATGTTGGACCAGTACCTCTGGTTCAGCGACCGGTGCCCCGGTCACCACTTCAATGCCTGCCTGGTTGAACAGCATAATGGCCCGCTGTCCCATTCCACCAGCAATGATGACATTGGCGCCTTGCTCATGAAGCCATCTGGGCAATACCCCCGGTTCATGAGGTGGCGGGGTTAACAATGCCGTGTCGGTAATTTCATTATTAGCAACATTCAAAATGGCAAATTGCTGACAATGACCAAAATGGGCTGTCAGTTTTCCTTCAGCTAGGGGGATGGCAAATTTCATATAGATCTGCTCCATAAAATAGTGATTGAGAGTTGTTACATTAAGACCGGGATCATCTATTCAGCTAAGCCCAGTGCCCTTCCACGTTTGGAGAGGTTGCAGACTGCAGTTCTCCCCGTTTATAAGCCTGAATGACATTCTTAATCTGACCAGCGGCGCCGATTTTGATTTCGATGCCAGCCTGATTTAGAACCTGAAATGCTTTTGGACCGCAGTTTCCTGTAATCAAGACCTTGACCTGCTGGTCGATGATGGTTTTTCCAGCCTGAATTCCGGCACCTTGTGGCAGGTTCAGCGTTTGCGTATTTTCAACAACATCAAATTCCAGTGTGTCAGGGTCGACAATCAGGAAAAAGGCTGCCCGACCGAAACGGGGATCCATTTCTGAAGCCAGATTATCGCCTGTGGATGTGATTGCAAGTTTCATAGGATTGTAATCTCCATGTATGTTTTTAATATGTCGTCCGAATCAGACTTCAGGAAATGATTGCTGCATGTTAAACCAGGTGACGATTGAGATGGGTTTCTGCTTCCTGTCTGCCAGCAGACGGGAAATACAGGTGCGGCAGCATACGGCCGAGATGAGATTCCACATTGGACCAGACCTTTCGCACAGCAATGGCCGCCAACCCATTTGAATGAACCACCAGCGGTTTGCAGGCAACCATGGCTGCCGTGACGTCACGATCATAAGGGACACTGCCAACGTATTTCAGTTGATTCTGCTCTGCATATAATTGAATCTTCTCCGATATCTCCGGATTGATATCATATTTATTGATGCAAACCATGGCGGGAACCCTCAAAAATCGTGACAGTTCATGCACCCGCTCCATATCATGGACCCCCGAAAGTGTCGGTTCGGTGATGATCAATACCGCATCACTTCCGGTAATAGATGCAATGACAGGGCATCCAATACCCGGCGGTCCGTCAATGAGAACGGTATCATACCCCTTTTCCTGAGCGATTGTACGGGTCTCCTTTCGCAGTAAACTCACCAGCATGCCTGAATTCTCTTCAGCAATACCAAGTCTGGCGTGAACCATGGGACCGTATGCTGTCTCCGAGACAAACCACCTGCCACAAACCTGCTGTTCGAACCGGATCGCTTCGGCTGGGCAAAAATAGCGGCAAACACCACAACCCTCGCATGCGATCGGATCCACGACAAAATTCGGACTGATCGCGTTAAACTGGCATCGGACCAGACATTCACCACAAAACTGGCAGCGATCGGGATCAATCCAGGCTTTTGACCCACCTTTAAAATCTACCGATTTTAAAATGGTTGGCGGTAAAACCAGATGTAGATCAGCCGCATCAACGTCGGCATCAATGATGATCTTGTTTTTGGCCAGAGCGGCAAATGAAGCGGTGATACTCGTTTTCCCGCTGCCACCCTTACCACTGATAATCGTAAGCTCTTTCATTCCTTTTCTTTTTATACCTTACCTATTTATTAAAGCGATGAATCCATGCAACCGATCTTAAATCCAGTCCAGATATCAGATCCTTGTTTATCTTCAAAAGACCTGGGATTCCATTTCATAAAAATCATGTGGAGCAAATATTGGTTGTAAACAAACACTAGCAAACCACACAAACGGATTTGCTATTTAGTTATATTTAGCATATGCTCATAATTGAAGTCTAGGTGAACAAAAGTCGCTTGTCAAGTGGATACTCTGACATTTGTGTTTTTTAAAGCGCCGGGTTTTGATAGGATGACGATATCCCGAATTGATGGACGCAGCTATTAACCCGCTTGTATCTTCTTTTTGCAGCGGAAACCTTCTTGAAAGACAGCCCCAGGGGATGGAAAAAGAAAAACCCGAAATCATTACCCAAAATGTGACGGAACTCATCCTGGAGAGCATATCGGATGGGGTGTTTACAATAAACAATGATTGGCGGCTGACTACATTTAATCGCGCTGCAGAGGTGATTACGGGGATCTCCCGTGACGATGCGATCGGCAAACACTGTTGGGAGGTATTTCGATCCAATATGTGTGAGTCTGATTGCGCACTGAAAAGAACGATGAAGGAGGAAAAAACCTTTATCGATTCATCAACCTATATTGTAGATAGTGAACGAAGAGAGATCCCGGTGGTCGTCTGTACATCCGTACTGAAAAATAGTCGCGGTGAGTTGCTGGGTGGGGTTGAAACATTCAGAGACAATAGTCTGGTTGAGGAGCTGCGCCGAAAACTGGATGCCCGGTTCCAGATGGGAGATATCGTCAGTCAGAGTCCGGCCATGGAAAAGATCATCCGCATGTTGCCTGATATCGCAGAAAGTGACAGTACCGTTTTGATCCAGGGTGAGACAGGCACCGGGAAGGAACTGCTGGCCAAAGCCATTCACCAGCTCAGTTTTCGTCGAAAGAAACCTTTTGTGGCTGTTAATTGCGGGGCTTTACCGGACTCTCTTCTGGAGTCTGAGCTGTTTGGATACAAGGCCGGGGCATTTACTCATGCCGTCAAGGATAAACCCGGGATGTTCGCCATGGCTGAGGGGGGGACCTTATTTCTGGACGAAATTGGCGATACCAGTCCCGGGTTTCAGGTCCGATTGCTGAGGGTTATTCAGGAAAAAAGTTATCAGCCGCTGGGCGGCACGGTACCGGTCCGGACCAATGTGCGGATTATCACCGCCTCCAACAAAAACCTTGAAAATCTGATCACCGACGGATTATTTCGCATGGACCTGTTTTTTCGTATCAATGTGGTCCGATTAAATCTGCCTCCTTTAAGAGAGCGAAAAGAGGATCTTGGTTTGCTGGTGAACCATTTTATTCGTCATTTCAATTTGCTGAAAGGGAAGAACGTGTCGGGAATATCTGCGGAAGCACTTGGATTTCTGTTATCCTATTCATTTCCCGGTAATATTCGGGAACTGGAGAATATCATTGAACACGCTTTTATCCATTGTCATCGGGGAAAGATACAGAAGGCCTGTCTGCCTGCTTTTTCTGAACAGGGATCTCATATCAGTGAGGAGCCCCATGCCCTTGGGGATAGTCTGAAAAATATTGAAACTGAAACGATTCGGGAAGCGTTACAGCGAAACGGATTTAACCGTCTTGCGACTGCCCGTGAATTAGGCATGCATAAAAGCACATTATTCAGGAAGATTAAAAAGCTGGGTATCCAGTTACCAAAAACCGATGGGCGAACCAAGCGTGGAGGGTAGCATTAGAGTCGCAAATAACAGGTGCTATTTGGCAAAAGGGTCGCATAATTGCGACTGTAAGATCCATGGCGGATTGGGTCAACGGGTCTAAAAATATGCTATCCTATTGTAATATTAGTTAGTAAAAAATAAGTTGATGTACTGCAGATATGGAATATCCTATGCAGAAAATAAATTAAAAAGAGGAGGTTCGGCAATGAAACTGGCAATTACAGCTTGGGAGGATCGGGTATCGCCTTTATGCGATGCGGCTCGTTCACTGCTGATTGTCAGTTTTGAAAATCGGCAAATGGTCAAAGAGGGTTTTGTCTCATTTGAGGCTGGTACGCCTCTTCTTCAGGCTTCCATGCTTGCGGATCTCGGAGTCGATGTTCTGATATGTGGTGCGATCACAGAATCTTTATCCATGTTGATTGAGCGATACACGATCCAGGTAATCCCGTTTGTGAGTGGCAGGGTGGATCATATTCTGGATGCATTCAGCAAAGGAACGCTTCGACAGAAAGATTTTCGGATGCCTGGCTGTGGGTCTGGAAGACAAAGAAATTTCAGACGACAGTTGGGAAGACGGCATGGAAGATCAGGCAATATATTTAATCTATAAATGGAGATACAAAATGGCAGGTGGAGATGGAACCGGTCCCAGTGGAAGAGGACCAATGACAGGAAAAGGGATGGGATACTGCGTCGGGTACGCGTCACCCGGATATGGTCGCGGCATGGGAAGAGGTGCCGGATTGGGTTATAGGGGTGGTGGTGGATATGGTCGCGGTTTCGGTTTTGGTGCCGGCAGGGGCGGCCGGGGACCAGAGAGGTTCAGTTTGATGCGGCCCAGGCCGATGACGCTGCAGGAAGAACGAGACTATCTTCGGTCGGAGGAACAGTTTCTGAACGAGGGGTTGCGAGATATCAAAAGCAGGTTGTCAAAACTGGAATCGGAAAAACAGGACTGATTGGTAAATTAGAACAGGGGTCGTTGTCCTGCGTGGTTCAACGACTATTTTTGTAAATCGGTTCGTTGCATGTCGCCGGGTCACATTGTGGTCCCCGGCCATATGCAAAAAATCAAGGGAGGCTGAAATGCCAAGAGGTGATGGGACTGGTCCGTCAGGGAATGGTCCGCTAAATAAAGGTGGCAGAGGTTCGGGGCAAGGTCGGGGGCAACGGAGAAATATAAAATCCCCCGGGAACTGTCGTCTGGACAATTCCCAGAATAGGAGACCGGTCGTAAAAAATAAGGAATCCGTAACAGGGGGCTACCTGCAGGGCGCTGTCTTGAAAGCGCTGAGCATGGCGGTTCTTGCTATTCCAGCCTTGTTAAAGGTCCGGAATAGACTTGGGACATCCGAGAAGCAAGAACTGCTTGAGCAACAACAGAACGACCGTTATCCAACCATAGACGTGACACCGGTCTCGGTCGAGGAAAAACAAACAGAGGACTAAAACCGGTTTCCTCTTTTCTGTACTATGCGGCCGGGATGAGGTTTTTGACCGTTGTATATAGGTCCTCAAATACCTTTTTCATTTCGGGCAGGGCGTCGACCATTGCAATTCCCCTGGAATAATGCTCTGCAATATCCCGTCTATCCGGTATTTCCAAAAGAATCGGGATCTTTTCATCCGCAGCATAAGCCTTCACGTTGTCGTCCCCAACATCGCTCCGATTAATGACCAGTCCCATGGGCAGATTTAATGTCCTTACGGTTTCCACAGCGAGTTTTAGATCGTTCAACCCGAATGGCGTCGGCTCCGTGACCAGCAGAACGAAGTCTGAGGATCTCAGTGCGGAGATGACAGGACAGGATGTACCTGGAGGGGCATCAATAATGGTGATTCCGTCCCTGTCAGAATGCATTTTGACTTTTTCGATGAGCGGTGGTGACATGGCTTCTCCGACCCTCAGTTTCCCATAGTAAAGATCGACTGATCCCATACTGCCGTGTATGATCTCTCCCAGTTCACGACTGGATTCAGAGATCGCACCTGTCGGGCAGACCATCAGGCAGCCTTTGCAACTGTGACACATTTCGGGAAAGGTCATAATCTTCCCTGCGATCAGATTGATGGCCGAGAACTGGCAGATCTCTTCACAGGCTCCACATAAAGTGCACAAAGACTGATCGACCTTTGGAACCATTATCTTAACAGGGGTTGAAGTGGTATGTTCCGGGTTGATAAACAGATGGGCGTTGGGCTCTTCGACGTCACAATCCAGAAGTCTGACGGTTTGACCGACCGATTTGGCGAGATTGGTGGCAATCGTTGTTTTCCCGGTTCCGCCTTTACCGCTGGCTACCGTAATGATCATTTTTTTCCTATGAATGGATGATATATTAATAATTGGCATATGCTCATAATTAAAGCATAAAATGACCCCAAGATTCTGTCAAGCCGGTTTGTAACGATTCACTGCATTTCCGGTGGAGCCTCTGCTTTTCGGCAACCTATTCAATTAACGATCAGAAGACATGATCGGTCTGTTATTGAAGGGATTGGGAGTGCTTAATCTTCGCCAGGATGGGGAAGTCAGCTGAATTCGTGAGGCTCGCAGCGAAGCATGTGTTTGGACTGCTTTTATGGAAATTGGGGATTGTTGTTTCCCGTATTTAACAATGGAGAGGCTCATCGTATTGTTAACCGGAAAGCTGTTCTTACTGTAGGAATTTTAGACGCAGGTGTCGTAAAATCATACAGCGATTTAATATATTGAAATAATGAAATTAAAATATTCGAATGGAGCCATTTATAGCGAATAGATATTTTGGGGTGTAGAATATTACAACACTTTTCTGATTTTCTATTTCTGATGCGAGTGTGGAGCAATAGATATATATTCAATTATATGAGTTACTAAGGGAATAATTCAGGCTCACATGACTCTGTGGTATGACACTTGTAATGAATTATGAAAACAGTGTTCATCAAATGTTAAAGCAGATGGAGATAAGCTGGATGGGGGAAGTTGGTTTATTTCCATGGCGTCATTCATACAATGCCAAGAACAGAAAAGGAGCAGAAGCGATGACAGAAGAAACGAATAGAAGTCATGTTGGGTTTGGAACAACCTATCAGAAAGGCAGTGGAGATGATTCTGCTCAGCAGGATGGGATCA
>JAHJRI010000016.1 GCA_018830885.1 bacterium
ATCATCTTGAAACGAATCCGCAATTGAAACAGCTTTATGACAGGCACGGGAAGGCATCGCTATTTTTCATCCTTTGTTGTGACCTGCTGGTCATGGGTGTTTGTATGAAACACACTCACCACAGAGACACGGAGATCACGAAGGAAAACAAGCTGGGCTGAGTGACTGTCATAGAGCTGTTTCAATTGCTTGGAGCAGTTTCCTGGATGATCCTGACGAAGCGAAGCGTCCGAGACCCTAACTGTTTGAGCAAAGCAAGTCCTGGATCAGCTTGAAATAAGTCTCCCGACTGAAACGTGTTCATATCAGTCGCGGGTGAACACCGAGATATCATTTTCATCCGTCGTTGTGCCCGACAAGGCATGGCGGGTTACAGGATGACAAAATTGGATTGACTAAAAAACCAGATGACTCTATTATTCAATCAGTCAACTCCGAATACCGCCCCGGGACATAGATCTGCTTTTTGGTGACGTCGCCAGACAAATCCCCCTGAATCGGTTTTCACCGGGTCCGCCCGAATACTTTTTTTGGACTGATGCTTGATGGAAGATAAAAAAAAACATATTCTGGAAAGTGCCCGCAAGTTTTTTTTCCGGCACGGGTTCAGGAAGACCAGCCTGGATGAAGTCGCTGAGGATGCCGGTATCGCCAAGGGGACGATCTACAACTATTTCAGAAACAAGGAGGATCTTTTCATCTGCAATGTACGAGCGAATCTGGAGGTTCTCTGGCAGGAACTCGAGTTGGAAATGCGGCCATTTCGGAAGGCGGATGAGAAACTGCTCCACTCAACCCTGGCCTTGATCCGTCACCATCGAAGGATCGTCAGCGAATATGCCATGTCAAGAGGGGTGCTGGAAGAACTGCTGCAGGTCGGAATGAACCTGATCAATGACATGCCGGAGCATGATATGCGGATCATGAACATTCTGAAAGAGGGGGTGGACCAGGGGATTTTCAGGAATGAGGATCATGGAAAACATGCGGCGCTGCTCAATCAGACAATCCGGATGTTTTTCCTGCGCTGGGCGACAATGGACGCCCCGTCAGCGGAAATCGAAATCCGGGATCTCCATCATCTGTTTTTGAATGGTCTCAGAACCTGAATGGGCAGGCCACACCAACCCTCTGTTTTTTTGGGGGCGAAACGGCAATGGGCAGGCTACACCAACCCTCTGTTTTTCCGGGGGCGAAATGGCTCGGCCTGCCTGCGGCCAATCCCGGTGGATGACCGGGGCACCGTCTTTTGCGATAAAGCCTGATTTCAGGCCTTTTTCTAAACCAGTAAATCCAACGATCATCTTATGTTAAAAACAATCAGTCGTTTCTGCACCCGATTTCCCTGGATCGTCATCCTGGTGGTTTTCGCCATCACGGCGTTTTTCATGCAGCAGATGGCAAACAACCTGAAGTTTGAAGCAGATGTAACCAAGTCCCTGCCGACCAACGTCCTGGCCGTTAAATCGGATGACTACTACAAGAAGAACTTCAACTACAAAGATGTCATGCTGGTGGGGATTGAAAAAACCACCGGCTCTGTGATGGAAGCAGCGGTGTTGAAAAAGATCGAACAGATTGTGCTCGATATCAAGGCGCTGAAAGCGTCCAAGACCTTTGACAGCATCCTCACCGGCAAAAAAGAGACCCTGGAACAGGGTATCGGGATTGATACGGAAAATATCAATTCGGTCGCCAACCTGGAGGATGCCGTTATGGATAGGGAAACCGGGTCGGTCGTGGCAGGCAGTTATATCGAAAAACTGAAAAAAGATCATGGTATTCCCTCCAGACCCGGCGAGTCGGAACGTCTCCCGGAAAATGACCAGGACCTGCAACAGATCATCCCGGAGCTGACCCACCGCATTCTTGAGGACCGTTCATTCAGGAACAGCCTCCTGTCAGGGGACATGCATGCATCCAACATCTCTGTCGCCATGCTCCGCAAATGGGATTACAAGAAGCGCTACACCATCCTTGAGCTATCAACCGCCCTCAGTGAAACGCGGCTCAAGGAGCGATTCCAGGGAAAAAGTTCCGTCTTTCCGTTCCAGATCTACGGTAAAACAGTGGCCGGTATCCAGGTCGATGATGCCTTCATTGCCAGACAGGTGTCCGAGACCCGGCAGCGATTGTCCCGCTTCCTGAACAATTCCTTCCGGGGTGCCACAGAAAATGATCCGGTGATGAAAGACAGGCTGGCTCGGGAGATGACGGCCGAAAACTTTCAAGCCATCATGGCATTGACAGAGCGCAGCGATTTTTTTACCGCCGACAATGTTGATACCTGGAACAACTTCATCAATAACATCTGGGACTTCACCCTGGAACGAATTGATCCTTTTAGCAGGGAAAATCTGGAGTTCCAGCTCCATGATGTGGAGAATATCTTTGATTTCGCCGAGGTTTACCGGATGGTTTCCGAGGTTCTCAGCCGTCACCGCATGGATGGGGTCAACTATTATGTGGCTGGAATGCCGGTTGTCATCGGCGTTATCGGCTCGATGATGTCCCAGGATATGCGGACACTGGTCCCTATCGCCGTGCTGGTAATCTTTTTTATCCTGGGAATCAGTTTCCGCAGTCTCCGCGGGATCATCATCCCGGCGCTGACGGTGGTCCTCTCGGTCATCTGGACGATGGGCATCATGGCGGTGCTCGGGCTTGCGCTGAAAATGGGCACCTCCATGCTGCCCATCATTCTGCTGGGGGTAGGGACCGCCTACGGGATTCACCTGCTGAATCGCTATTACGAGGATGCCGCAACCGAGACCGATCGTCGGGAACTGGTCCAGAAATCGGTAGCCCATGTGGGTGTGGCCGTGATCATGGCCGCCATTACCACCATGGCCGGGTTCAGTTCGCTCGCCACATCGGGACTGTCCATGATCCAGGAATTCGGTATTTTTGCAGCCGTGGGGGTTTCCATCGCCCTGATCCTGAGCCTGACGCTGACCCCGTCACTGCTGGTACTCTGGCGACTGCCAAAGCAGAAAAAGGTCATGGTCAACGGTATTCCCGGCAGAAAAAGGGAGACCCTGATCCTGCGTCTCATGCGCTCCGGATCTGAACTGGTCGCCCGCAAACCCAAACAGACATTCACAATTCTGGGTCTCATCTTTGTCGCATCGATTATTCTGACTACGGGAAACAAATTCGAAGGCAGCATGATGAAGAATTTCGATGAAGCAAACCCGCTGTACCAGAGTGATCAGTTTATCAACGAAAACCTGACCGGAACGACCAACATCAACCTGCTCTTCAGATTCCGGGACCGAATCAACCTGGACAGCTCACAATCCCAGTCTGAATTCAGGCAACAGCTGCTGGCCTTTACCGACGCCTGGCAGACCCTGACACAAAACAAACCTGACCTGAGTGCCGCCGCACACATCAGTCAGAACATACAGACGGATGCCGGCTCGCTTCCAGGCAGCCTGGATTCGATCATGGAGCGACTGAAACTCGTTCAGGACATGCTGAACGAGGAGTTTATCGTGGATGCGAAACCGGATAAGGAAAGCGACGCTTCATTGTCGGCCCTGGATGCCGGCAACCAGAGTGACAGTGGCGGCGATTCCCTGGATGCGCTCAGTGACAAGGGGTCGGATGATGACCTGAGCAGTCTTTCAGATGACACCGGAAACGGGAGTGGCAAAAAAGCCGCTGCTTTCGCTGACCTTTCCAGGGAACAGGTAGCCGGACTGAAAGATATCAACCGGCGGCTCGGACTGGCTGAGGAAGCCTGGGAAAAAACGGGCGACATGGTGGTCACACTGAGAAAATTGAAAAGAAGCCCGGCCGGTCTCCAGATGCAGCGCCGTCTGAACCTGACCACCGATTACCTGGCGGTTGATATCAAGCAACCGGTGGTACTGAACAAACTGGAAGCCCTGCACCACTTTTTTGCCGACATGAAAACGCCGATCATCACCATCCGGGACAAGGCATACACCCCCACCGGATTTGTCATGACGCCGGTGGATCTGGTCCGTAAATTCTACAAGGTCTTCTATCACAATGACGATCCCGCTTTTAATCGCCTGCCCGATGTGGAAAAAGACGGGTTCACCGACATTACCCTGACCGACAGGGCCATCAATGGCGTGGTTCTCAACCAGGCCCTCAGCGGCAACCGGGACAGTTTTGAGGGGATGATTACGCCGGACCTGAAAGAGTTTCAGGTACAGATCATGCTGCGGAGCGGATCCCACAATGTGATCGACAAATACCTCGATCACTCTCTGGCGGAACTGAAACGGGTATTCCCGGATGACGACCCCTATATTGCCGAAATCCGCATCGGAGGAGCCGCACCGACCAGCAGCGCGATCAATCAGATGCTGAGCCAGTCACAGATTCGCAGTATTCTGCTCTCCTTCCTGTTTGTCTTTATCGTTACCTTTTTCATTTTCCGTTCAGCGGTGGGGGGAATATTCTCATTGATTCCATTGGCCTTTACCGTGATTCTCAATTTTGGTCTGATCCGGCTGATCAGCGGAGAAATTAACACCTCGACCATGATGGTCGCCTCCATCTCCATCGGTACCGGCGTGGACTACACCATCCATTTTCTGGAACGGATGAAAATTCAACTCAAGGCCGGGGATGATCTCTCCCGGGCCTATGTCAACACGGTCATGTCCTCAGGCAAAGCGATCCTGATGAACGCCTCGGCGGTGGCACTCGGTTTCCTGGTGCTGGTCTTCTCCGTCTTCGTTCCCCAGATTATGATGGGAATTCTGATGGCAGCCACCATGTTCTTCAGTTCTATCGGCGCATTAGTCCTGCTGCCGGCCCTGATCCTGCTGACAAAACCGGCGTACCTGACCCGGCTTTCTGCCCAGGCCATTCTGAAACAGAAAGCTGTCGCCAACTGAACCCTTTTTAATCCCGGACCCCCTCTGCAGGCAATCCGGGAAAACCAGATAACCCATAGCAAAGAGGCCGCAATGAAAGCAAGATTCCGTTTATTCAACAAAAGGGCTGGTCTGATGGCCCTGTCCTGTTACCGGAGGTGGTGGTGATGAAAACAAGATGGCTTGCACTGATAGCCCTGCTGGTGTTTGGACTGCAGCAGACAGGATGGGCGGACAGTCTGGACGATCTCTCGGGTCTGTCAGATAACGCGCAGACGGAACAGGGGCAGACTGCCGCGAAAAAACCGGCTGATGATCTGGCCGGGGCAGCGGACACTGATCTTACCAAAGAAATCAAGCTGGATGCGTTGGGAGATAGCGGAACCGCGAGCGGGTATGCCAGCTCGGCGCCTAAAATTAGCTTCGGTGGCTATATCAAGCTGCTGGGATACTGGAACCGGGAAAAATACTCCGACCTGCTCTGGAACATGTTCAAATCCTATCCCACCCAGCCGCCGGCACAGGACCTGAGCGGTTTTAACAATGTGGGCACCCGGCTGCAGTTCAAGCTGGAGGGATACCTGGCAGACCAGGCCCGGTTTTTTGCGGCCTACAACGTCAATTTCAATACCGCCAGCTCCATCCACGATACAACGACCACCACCACGGACAACAGCAAACAGAATGCCGAGGTACGCATGGTGGAAACCTTTGTCGAAATTTATGAACACAGCCGCATCTGGAAGGTCGGTCCCCAGCTGGTGACCTGGAGTTATCTCGAGGGGATGGAGGTGCCGACAGACAGGGTCAATGCCCGTGACAGTTCCTACAAGAGCACCGAGTACGAAGACGGCAAACTGCCCAGCACCGGGGTTCTGATGACCCAGAAAATCGGCGGCAGCCGCTTCGAGCTGATGATGATTCCCGTTGCCAAAACCAATATCGGTATGGAGTTTCAGAACTATCTCTATCCGGGACCCGAGGAGAGTCCCCAGCGCAAACCCAACCAGACCAAGTGGGCCACCCGGTTTTCCAGCACCGTGGGCAAACTGGACTATGCGGCCAGCTACGTGGAAGGCATCGATCCCGCAGCCGACCTGAACACCACCATGAACGGTCGCGCCTATAACCGGATCAAGAGCCCCGGTCTGGACCTGCAGTACAACCTGGGCAGCTGGCTGGCCAAGCTCTCCTATGTCAACACCATCACCGAGGACAAAGCGGGAGACTCCCTCACCATCAAGAACAGCTGGAGCAAGTATGTTGTTGGTGGTGAATTCACGGTAAGCGGATCCACCGTGAATATATACGCCGGTCAGCTTCTGATCGAGGATTACAAAACGGATGCCCGCTCCCAGCAGACCAACTTCCTGCTGGGCCAGGTGCGTGAACGGACCGATTTCATCTCCGGACATGTCAACGCCAATTTTCTCACCGGCGACGCCCTCAACCTGGTATTGATGGCAGCCAACTACTGGGACAAAGATGGGGAATCCGTGCAGACCATAGTCAGGGGAACGTTCAAATACAAGATCGCCGACGGGCTGGAATTTCTCTTTGGGCCATCCTACATGGACCTGCTGGACAACCAGTTCACCGATATCCAGACAGAGATCAAGTACTCGTTTTAAACCCTGTTTCGGTTTGGAGTCCGGTCAGCAGACAGGTGAGGAGCCACGGGGAAGAACATCAGGAATGCGTTCGATCCCCTGTGGGAACAGCCCCTGTCCGCAGGACCCGACGGAATCGTTATGAAGACGGGGGCTGGTCGCCGGCTGACGCCGGCCTGACCGGCGGCAGGTAGTAGACATTCAGTTTTCTGAAAACAACCCCGTGCCGGACGGCTTCGATCAGGCCCAGTTTTTTGAACTGCGATCGGAACCGGTCGTGCGCCTTCCTCAGAATATTGGTACAGTCCTCCGGTGGACAGACCAGAACGGCCCCCCGGGCATCGATTTGCGACGGCAGGCTCCAGACGTTCCGCACCTGTTTCTCGATCGCATGGGGCATGGGCTGTTCTTTCAGGTAAAGCGACAGCCCGCTGGCGGTCTGGTACTCCCTCGATATCACAAACGGCGGCATCTTGATCGCCTGCTCCGCCAGCAGCGCCTCTATTTGACGCGCGGTCTCCGTCCAGCCAACCATTTTCTTCAGCGAGATCACCCCCGGTTCCGATACCGGTGCGACCCTGAACAGCACATGGGCCAGGGTCAGTATCACCAGGAGGGTATTGAGCAGCGCCGCAGCGGAGAAGAGCCAGACCTGTTTACGCAGGGCACCATCGCTGATATTCAGGGAGATCCAGCGGGCCAGCAGCAGAAACGCGCTGAAATAGGCCACATTCACCCAGTGGGGATCCGTCAGACTCCCCATGAAGCTGGTCACCGTGAAATTCAGAACCGGCAGAATGCCGGTGACCAGCAAAAAAGAGTGGGCCATGGGCCCGCCCCTGCCGGCAGCAGACAGACGGGCGGCCCCCATTCGGCGCCGAACCACCAGCGACCAGAAATAGACACTGTACACCAGCGAAAACAGCAGGAACTGGGAAAAGAAGAACTGAATGAAATTTTCGCCGTGCTCAGACCCTGTCAGACCCTTTTCAAAAACAAAGGTAAAGGTCCGCCAGTCGTTCTGGGAATTCCAGTAGAGATTCGGACTGACAATGGCCAGCGCTATCAATGCCGCCAGATAAACCCGCCAGTCCGTCAGCAGCTTTCTGGCCTCCCGGTTGATTACGCACCAGACCAGCAGGCAGATCGGCAACAGGATCATGATGTACTTGGACAACGCACCCAGACCGGCGATGACACCGAACAGGAAAAACCAGTTGCTGTTGCCGCTTTTCGTATAGCGACCCACGGCATAGAGACAGCCCAGCCAGCAGAGCATGTAGGGCTGATCAATATGCCAGAAGACCGATCCCATGGAGAAATAGGGTGTGGTCTCCAGAATCAGCAGAAAAATAAGGGCCACCCGGCGGTCAAAGAACAGGACGCCGACCCGGTAGCAAACCAGCAGGATGACCGTTGAGTACAGCACGCTGCCAACCTTCAGGGCCAGAACGCTGGAGCCGACAACCATTGTCCACAGGCGCATGTTCAGGGCAATCAGGGGGGGGTGCTCATAGTAACCCCACTGCAGAAAGCGGGACCAGACCCAGTGATCGGCCATATCCGGATGCACGTCCAGGAGGAGCGCAACCCCCATCCAGATGACAAAGTGGATCCCGAGAAAAATCCACAGGGACCGGGAAGAATTGAGAAAACGATCGATTGCCGACATAAGCACCGGGGTCAAAAAATTGATTTTACCGAAAACCGGACATTCAAAAAATGATCCTGACTCATCATTGTCCGGTTAGGTTTTTGCACTTCAGGACCAGTCAATCGAGATTTTCAGTGAAGTCAAGGGGATAGCGATTTAAAACCCTGGAAAACAGGACGTTTTCCCGGAGCACCAGGGATGGTTTCATGCGTGTTTTAAATCGGTATCCCCTTGGCGGAACGGTTGACAATCGGTCTTTAACGGACTGCAAAAACCTAACCGGACATTACTGATCCTGACTGTCTTACTGTGCCTGAAATCCACTTGAGTTTAATTGATTTAGATCATCTGCATTTCAGAACACCAGCGGTCTGGAACCCTCAAAAAGTGATGGATTCGCTGTTACGCAGCAGCACGTGAAGCTCTGTCGCCCAGTTTGGTCCACCGGTTTTTTCCGCCAGGTCCACCGCGATGTGCCTGGGCTGCATCTGTTTTGAACGATTGCGTCCCAACCCCTGGATACAGGAGGGGCAGTTGGTCAGGATCTTCCGGGTGTCAGGCATCTTCTCCTGCATGTCGCGGAGCGCGTCGCCCTTGCGTTCACGCAGGGCATTGGCGATATCCGGCCGGCTCAGGGCCATGGTACCGGCCTCCGAGCAGCAATGGGCGACCGGATGCAGGGTGAAGGGCGCATACCGGGTCAGCTCTGTCAGCGCCCGCCCCTTGAAGGTATCATGACAGGGGGCATGATAGAGGCAGGTTTCCGGTGTGGAAACCCGCAGCCCCTTCCGCAAGGCGAATCCGCTGATGTCCTCGATGGCAGCCCCAAAGATCCGATCCACACCCAGTTCCAGCAGTCCCTCCATACAGGTTCCGCAGCTGACCAGGCAGGCGTCAAAATCCAGGTAACCGAACATTTTGCGAATCTGGCTGAAGATAATACTGTTTCGCAGGGATATCCGGTTGTGGGTCATGGTTTTTGCGTTGGCCCTGGCTGGAAAGCCACAGCAGATGGACGGCGGCGGAATAACGACCTGGCTGCCCGATTTGATCAGGATATAGACCGCAGCCATGGCAATGTCTGAAAACAGGCGTTCGGATCCACACCCCGGAAAATAAAAGACCGTGCTGACGGGATCTCCCAGCGGGCTGATCAGCACCGCCTGATCCTCCCGGCAATGGGGCAGGTGGTCCCGCAGGTTGTCTGCAGGTACGGTTGTCAAAGGAGAACGCAGCATCTGCAGCGGCGAGCGGCCGGTCCGCTGCCTGTTTCCGGCAAAGGGTCGGGTCAGTCCAACCGCCGCCTGCTGGATCAGGCTGCCTCCCCTGAGAACCACCCCATGAAACAGTGAATTGTAAAATGGCGAGCGGCTTTCCAGATAACTGAGGGAGAGGCGGGTCGCCAGGGCCGTATGCTTGTATTTCTGGACCGCCAGGATCTCCCGTTCCAGAATGGAAACCTTTCCGGTGTCGATATCAACCGGACAGGGCGATGCACATTTGTGACAGATGGTACAGTGATCCGCGATCTCCTCCAGGTGTTTGAGGGATTCGAACCGGGTGGAGTGGAACCGCTGGGCTGTGTACAAAAGGGCCTCGATCAGGGAGGCGATGGCCAGGTTTTTATTCCGGGGATGGTAAAACATATTGGCTGCCGGGTAGAAAACACAGCAGTCGGCCTTGCAGCGCCCACAGCGCATACACTTGGCAATGCTGTCGGACAGGGACTTCAGGGCTCCCCGTTGCAGGATCCGGGCTTCCAGTCCCAGCAGGTTGAAGGAGGGTGTGAAGACCCGGTCGGGAACCGTCAGATCCGACAGTTTCCCCGGATTCATCAATCCCCGGGGATCGATTGCCTGTCGATACTGGTTGAGGGCATCCAGACGATCCCGATCCAGGTATTTCAACTTTGTGATCCCGATCCCATGTTCTCCACTGACAACCCCTCCCAGTGCCACGGCCTTGTCCATAACCTGGTCCGCTGTTTCGGCAGCCCGGCGCATCATCTCCAGGTCATTGGAAAAAACAGGAATATTGACATGGACGTTACCGTCACCGGCATGCATGTGGGTCGCAATCACGATCAGACGACGTGAGATCTCATCGATAATGGCGGAAACCGTAGCGGAGACTCTCCCATAGCCCCGCAGCAGGTCCAGCAGTTCGGCCCAAAGGTGATCGATCATCGTTCGGGAACGCAGTTCAGGCCCGGTTGCAACAACGAGTCTCTCTCCAATCTCCCGGCAGAGGGTCTCCATCCGCGGATGCTTGACGGACAGCCAATCGGGTGTCTCCAGCGGTTCGGCCGATTGCAGATAGTCCTGCAGACGGCTGACGATGGCCAGCTGGTTGACGCGCTCCTCCGCCACATTCACCTCCTCGACATACCCCGTAAACTCGGCCAGGGCCTCCAGCGGCAGCACAATATCCTCGTTCAGCTTGAAGGCATTGGTCCGTGACGCGATCGCCCCCAGTCGTTTACGATCCTGCCAGTAACGCTCCGCATCTTCCTCGTCCCGCGCGATAAACAGGAAGGTGTTGGCAAAGCCCCCCAGCAATGCCTTCAAGCGCGCCACGCCCCTTTCCGCCTGCTCGGGGGTATGGGCAACGATGTCAATCAGCAGCACCGCTTTGGGTGTCTCCCGTTTCGGGGCCTTAATCTTGTAGTTGATGGCCCGGACATACGCCTCGTCGAAATGTTCCAGGGCAAACAGCGCTTCTTCCCCCCGGTTGACGAATTCCCTTGAAATCTCCAGGATCACACGGCCGGCCTCATCAAAACTCTCGCCAAAAAATTCGAGACAGCAGGTCTTTTTCTGCGCATACGCCTGATACAGGATAAAGCGGGCGGAGGTGATAATCCCGTCCGTGCCCTCTTTCTGCAGACCCGGCAGGCCACCCAGATGCTTGTTGGTGATATCCTTCCAGAGCCCTTTTTTCCGAATCTCATCCCCCCTCAATCGGATGGTTCGCAGTACCTCACCAGCCTCGTCACAGACCTCAAAAACAACAGGGTCGGCTGGCAGAATTTTCCGCCAGGGATGGCTGATCCGCCGGATCTCCAGGGACGATCCATCCGGGGCGACCATGCGGAAAGAGAAGATATTGTCGATGGCGGTTCCCCAGAGCACCGCTGTTTTGCCGCCGGCGTTTTCAGCAATATTCCCGCCGATGGTACAGGCCCAGGAGCTGGTCGGATCCGTGGCGAAGACCAGACCCATGTCTTTGGCCGCCTTCATGGCATCCCCGGTAATCACCCCTGCTTCCAGTTCAATCACCGGCAAAGCTTGCTGAACGCCATTTTCCAGACAGGTCGGGATCCGTTCCACACTGCGAATCCGGTTCAGCTTTTCCAGGTTGATCATCACGGTATGTTCCCTGACCGGCACGGCCCCACCGGTCAGACCGGTGCCGGCCCCCCTGGGAATAACACCCAGTTTCAGCTCTTTGAGAGCCACCAGCAGCGGTGACACCTGGCTCTCCTCCATCGGCAGGATGACGGCAAGGGGGAGATGCAGGCGCCAGTCGGTGGCATCAGTGGCATGGGAGATCAACGAGAGCGGGTCAAAAAAGATATTCTCCCTGCCGACGATGGCTCCCAGCGTCCTGCGCAGTTTGTCCCGCATCGAGGCCACATAGGCGAGCTTCTCTTCAAAAGCGCGATAGGCGCCACGGCACGCCCGGATGATTGCCAGAACGTCCCGGTTCCCGCCGGATTTGCTGTCGATGATCCCCAGGTCGATGGAGAGCCCCTTCAGAAAATCCCGCTGTTTTTTGCCGGAATCCAGCAAATCCTGGAAAAGAAAGGGATTGCGGTACAGGATGAACAGATCGCCGACAAACCGCATCAGAAGCTTGGCCGAGCGCCCGGTAACCCTCTGGGAACGAAGGGTTTGCAGCCGCAGCCAGGCTTCCGTGCCCAGAATCAGGGTGAAGATCTTCTGGTCGTCTGCGGAGGTGTAGTTGTAGGGTATTTCTCGAAAATGGGATTCGTTCATCAGGGAACAGCCGGGTTCCATCGGGTTGTGTTACGTCAGGTTGAGCGGGGCTGCAGCCCGGGGAAAGCAACCGTCCCCGGTCCTGTTCTATTTCAGGATGTCCAGCGCCAGTCTGCTGAGTTTGTAAACCTGGTTTTTGTAATGGGAGAGGACCATATCCTGGGTGTCGCCCATGACCCCTTCCAGGTAGCGACGATAAACGCCCTGGGAGATCGCTGCCAGACGCCAGTGGGAGAGAGCCCGATAGTAATTGATCTGGCTGAGATCCCGGCCGGTATGCTCAGCATAGTACTGGAGCAGCTCATCCCGGGAGGGAAATCCCGGTACGGCTGTCGGCGCATCGTCCTTCTCCCCCGGGATCACCTCATCCGCCCGAAACCACCAGTTCAGCAAATACCCCAGGTCCGCCAGGGGATCCCCCAGGGTACACAATTCCCAGTCGAGAATGGCCGCCACCCGGTTGTCGTTCACCATCAGGTTGCCGAAACGGTAATCCCCATGGGCAATGGTCGCGCCGACCTGGACCGGAATACTGTCCTTCAGCAGGCGGCCCACCGCTTCCATTTCTGGGATCTCCTCGGTTTTTGAGTTCTCATACTGCTTGGTCCAGCGGTGCACCTGTCTGGCCACGTAGTCCTCTTTCTTTCCCAGGTCCCCCAGCCCCACCGCATCAGGATCGATGCGGTGCAGGCGGACCAGGGTCTCGATCACGTTCAGGCCCAGTGCCCTGCGTTGCGTCCGTGGAATTTTCGCTGCCTGCAGAGAGCTGGAATAAACATGGCCTTCCACAAACCGCATCACGTAGAAATCAGCCTCATTGACCGACTTGTCCCGGCAGAGTCCCATGGCCGGTGCAACCGGTATCCCCGTCGGCCCCAGGGCGGAAATAATGCTGAACTCCCGGCCCATGTTGTGGGCGCTCTCCAGCACTTGACCGAGAGGGGGACGGCGCAGGACATAGGCCTGCCGGTCCGCGTCCACCACCAGGTAGGTCAGGTTGGAACGGCCGCCGGTCATCAGGCTGAAGGCCAGTGGCGGCGTAATCCCTGGAATATGCTCCCTGAACCAGGCTGTCACGTTGTCTGTATGAATCCCCTCGACTGCCGTCGTTTCCGCCATCAACGGGCTCCCATGCGAATCGCTCCATCCAGGCGGATGGTTTCACCGTTCATCATCGGGTTTTCGATAATCTGCTGGGCCAGCATGGCGAATTCATCCGGTTTTCCAAAACGCTTGGGGAAGGGAATCTGCTGGGCCAGTGACGCCCTCAGGTCATCCGGAGCCGCCATCATCAACGGGGTATCGAAGATTCCCGGCGCAATGGTGCAGATCCGCACGCCAATGGGGGACAGATCCCGGGCAATGGGCAGGGTCATGCCGACAATGGCCGCCTTGGAAGCGGAATAGGAGGCCTGCCCGATTTGTCCGTCAAAGGCGGCTGCCGACGCGGTATTGACAATGACGCCCCTGTCCTTGTTGCCGTCGCCCGGGTCGTTCTTCTGCATCTGGAAAGCGGCCAGACGGATCGCATCGAATGTACCGATCAGATTGATGTTGATAATTTTCTTAAACACATCCAGATCATGGGGTGCTTCCCGGCCCACCGTCCGCATGGCGGCACCTGTTCCGGCGCAGTTGACCAGAATATGAATGGCGCCGAAGCGCTCCATGGCCAGGTTCACGCCGGCCTGAACCTCCTCGGAACAGGTCACATCCATTTTGGTGAAGACCGCATTTTCACCCAGCTCTGCAGCCAGGGTTTCTCCGCCCTGCACATTGAAGTCCGCAATCACCACCCTGGCACCCAATCCATGCAGTCTGCGAACCGTGGCAGCACCCAGACCACTGGCACCCCCGGTAATGATCGCTGTTTTCCCCTTGATTTCCATCCATTTCCCCCATTGAAACGGGTTGATTGATCCGGCTTTGCAATCATCAAAGCCCTTGAACAGGTTACACCATATTTGTTTATCTAAGCATACCTGCCCGATTTTGGCAACTTCCGACGGGCCTGGCAGGGTGGCTTTGGGAAAATGGAATGATATGGAAGAGGTTGAGATAAAATGGTGGGGTGGCGGGAATTGAACCCGCGTCCCAAAGACATAACTAATCGCTTTCTACAAGTTTAGTCAGTTTTTTAAGTTTTGCCACAGCCATTTCGGTTACCGACATACTCAGGTGGGGCCACCCATTTAAATTTCACCTTCCCACCAATGGGAGACAGAAAAGCTGAGCCTGATAAAATGACGTGAAATCCTGCTTATCAGCCATCCCAGGCTTCACGCTCTCTCGAACTATGCTGCTATGGCAACACGGGTAAGTTAAGAAAACCAACAAAGTGATTTACCAGGGACAGATGAAAAAAGGCAAAAACCGGAAGAACTTCGAGGTATATTCTGCTCTGGATTTTATAGCAGCTAATACACAGCATATACCCAATAAAAATTTTCCCAGTTTTCAAGGTATTTTGGTTTTTACTCTAACAAGTCAAGGGGATTGCGGGCAAAAGCGGAACAGGTGAAACATACTGAGGACACCGCTGAAGTAAATGGCAAAGTGGGAATCAACATTATCGATGTTTCACAATACCAGCCCAAAAAAGTGCCGTCCCCGACCTGGTGCGAGTGCATAAAGAAAATCTGGAATAAACGGTGAAGAAAAAAAATTCCTGTCTGACAACATCCTGGCAATCTATTTTAGACTACCAATTTACTCCAAAATCTCCCAATATTGATGCCAAATCTCTAAATCCGATTCATTTCCACTTGACCTGCAAAAACCAAATCATCATCTCATCCGACAGGAAAAGTGGTTTTGCACGTCAAACAACAATAGCACATCACATCTTCCCCCAATTCCAACATTAAAAACGATCAAGGAAAAACAGACCATTCAAAACTGAAAAATTATACCACTAAAACGGACCGGTTATTTTGAAGAAATCCAGTCAGAAAAACCTGAATTGAATTTCCGGAATTTGCTGTTTTCCCACGTTCACAACATTAAGTATTTCAATGATAGCTTGAGTATTGTCTGCTGGTAACCTTCTACAATTGTTCCCTCCCACATTCGCGACATAGTGATAAATATTAAGAAAAATTCAAACGGGTTTTTTATTGACGTATCCCTGATCTTTCTGATAGGGGACAGTAAATTTTTCA
The DNA here is from genome assembly GCA_018830885.1 of bacterium. Classification (GTDB taxonomy): domain Bacteria; phylum SAR324; class SAR324; order XYD2-FULL-50-16; family XYD2-FULL-50-16; genus JAHJRI01. Next base: position 15,283 of record JAHJRI010000016.1, read on the forward strand.
TTACAAAAGCGAAACATTCACGCTTCCATCCAAGGGGCCAACCAGAAATTCACGGCCTTTTGGTGTGGTTCATTTTAGCGAAGGAGGCCATCATGAGTCGGAATATGCACAAAAATGTTCTTTTCCTACTGGTGTTGTTCGTCGCACTGTTCTTCGGGTTAACCAGCAATCTGGCGGCACAGGACAGTGATTCGGATGGCATCAACGACAGCATTGATAAATGTGATGCAACAGCCAATGAAGAAGTTGTGACCAGCTCCGGCTGCACAGCCTTACAGTCAAAGGAGAGAGCCTTGTCCCTGCTCCTGTCTCTTGATCTGGATGAATATGGTCAAAAGCATTCTCACAACCAAAAATATCATTATAAAAAAGGGAGGAAGCCAAAGTCCCAAAAAGACTTAAGCAAAAAAATACAGAAGGCTCAAAAAGCGATAGAAAAGAGCTTGACTTACTTTGAGGCGGACAACGAATTATCGGAAGCAGGCAAAAGATCTTTCATTGAGGATGTCAAAGCGGTTGTATCCTTAAAACAGGTCAAAGACGACGTTGTTCCGGAAATTGTTGCATCCCTGGTTGATGCCGACAATTTACTTGCCAGCCTGGGTATTGCGACCTCCCTATGTGATTCCAGGGAAATTAAAAAGGCGCAACGGGAATTTGCAAAGGCTGGAAGAACAAACAAGCCAGAAAAGGCAATCATACATTATAAACATGCATGGCAGAAAATGGCAGCATGCCGCCCGAATGATGACGATGATCCCCCCGTACCGAACAAATTTATAACCGGTACTGCAGCAGTAGGCGCCCCCATCGTAGGAATCGTCAATGTCAAGGGGGTTAATGGCAACACCGCATCGGCACCCATCGACAGCAACGGAAAATTTGAACTGGACGTCACCGCTTTGGCATCGCCCTATATCCTGTTTGCGAGGGGGACCGTCAATGGAGAAAGTGTTGAGCTGTATTCCACAGGTGTAGCAGATGTCATCAATATCACCCCCATCACCAACTTTATTCTTGCCAATGCGCTGGATGGCGATCCGGCCGTGTCATATGGCACGTGGAACACCGCATCCCTGACTGAAGTAGCACTGACAGAAGCAACAGTGGAGGTCAGAACCCAACTGGATCCTTTTCTGACGGCAATTGGCATTGACAGTGCCACCGACCTGATCAGTACGCCTTTTGATATAGGCGATGATGGTCTTGACGCCCTCTTGGAAATCGTAGACATCGATTTCCATGGGGATCCCACAACAACGACCATTACGAGTGTGATAACAGGGAATTCCATTACCGGGAGTGAAACCTTCGCTTCCGATGAAGTTGACTTAATCACAAATGGAATCGACGCCCTGACCGCCATGAATGACTTCTGGCTGAAAGTCAGCGCATTATTTGCGACGGAACAACCCACGATCGATCAGCTCAACGATGAAATCGCTCCATTGATAGCTGACGATTTCCTGGGTAGCGGCCGTAACAAGGCCGCGCAGCTGGATCGTTGGGCCAGTGGTGTTCTGACGCTGGGTTTTACCGTCCAGGAATCCATCGTGCGACGGATGGTACCGTCCGAATATGGCGCTTACTGGGACGGTTATATTACAAGAGCCGTCGCCACGAGTACTAATGGGACGCTTGTTTTCGACTCGGCTTTTGTATTCGACGGTGTGAACTGGCTCTGGTATGGAGATCAGCGAATAGTGACAATCAGCGCTCAATTCAGGGCTTCCCGAATCAGTCCGGGCACCGGAGACGTCTATCAAAGCTTTCTGCGACTTCGTATTGAAGACTTGAATCTACTGGCCTACAATGCCGGTGTACTATCCGCAATTGTTACCGGTCCCGGGCTGCCGGCCCAGGGATTGAAGTTTGACAGAGACTATCCCAGAAACCGATTTTGCGTCTATGTATCGGTTTCACAGTGCCAGGATGAAAACTATTATTTTCCCACTGATGACGCTATTACCGGAATTCCTGAAAACGCCGAATATACATTCCGTTTTTATAACATCGAGACCGCTGATGTTTCCCTCGGGGACACGGCACTTGCGACTTACAAGTCAATCGCTTCGGGCATTCCTTTTCTGCCGTCAGGCCTGGATGCCACCTATTTCCCCAGTTACAATCCGGAACCGGTTTCTCATTCCCCGGCTGATTTTGATGTCGCGGCGGAATTGGTCTTCAACTGGCTGAACGTTGATCCATTTATTCCGGATTATTTCTATGTCTACTGGGTTGATCGTTACGGTTCCGTTTATAATGCTGAAACGGCAATCAATGATCCGGTAGCAACGTCAGTTACCCTGGATTCATCTGCCGGAAGCACAGATGATGTGATACAAGCAGGAATTTATTTTAATGGTCATGATCTTTCCGGCAGAGGACTGAACTACGTCTGGCAATTCAACAGACCGCCTGTCAATGCCAGATTTCTGGCCCAGCGCAGCGTGGGGAGCTCATATGATAATTACAGGAGTATTCTGGGCCTCTACATCGATGGTCAGAATCTTCCCGACGTCGGCGCGGAAATACGATCCGCGATAGCGACCGGCCCGGGATTACCCGCTGAGGGTGTCCGGTTTGACCGAAATTTTCCCCGCAATGATTTTTGTATCATCAATGCGGATTCAACCTGCATGGGGAACTGGTATGAGTTTGCCGACGATGCTGCGGTCAGCGGTATCCCGGCAAATACGGCGTATACCTTCTACCTGTATGACGTTGCCCCGGCCGACGTTTCTCTCAATGATACGGCGCTGGCAACTTACACGGTGACTGCATCGGGGACTCCTTTTGTACCCTCGGAACTGAATGAGACCTATTTTCCCAGTTTTAATCCCGAGCCGGATTCTCATCTCGTCACCGATGTAAACTTTGGCGGAGTGCTGACCTACAACTGGATAAACAGTGCTGATTTCACTCCGCGGTTTTTCTACATGAACTGGAACGAGGATGATAACAACTATTTGAATATCAATAAAGGGATTGATGATCCTTCCGCGACATCCATTACGGTGGACACATCGAGTGTCTATCAGGGTGGAACGGTGAAATACGCATCGATCACCATTGGCGGTGATGACTCTGCCGGAAGGGAGTTGCATTACACCTGGGAATTCAGTGGCCCGCCGGTAAATGCCCATTTCGAAGCTCATCGGCATAGGGGGGACACCTATGATAATTATTCAAGTTTTCTGTCCCTCAGTATTGAAGGGATCAGGCTTCCCGACTACGGCGTGGAATTGCAGTCAGCGATCGTTACCGGCCCCGGATTGCCGGGTGGAGGGCTGGTGATGAAAAGGACCGGCGATTGGTTCTGCATCTTCGACCCGGTCTTCGGGTGCAGGGGGATGTGGGAATTCACCTCGGATGCCGAGGCCGGCAGCATTCCTGTAAACTCGGAATATACATTCCGTTTATATGATATCGCGCCGACGGATGTGTCGCTCAGTGATACGGCAATAGCGACCTACACGGCGGTTGCTGGGGGCACGCCGTTTTTGCCGTCAGCACTGAATGCGACTTATTTTCCCAGCTTCAATCCGGAACCCGACTCTCATATGATCGCCGATTTCGACATCGGTGGCGTTTTAACCTACAGCTGGATAAACATCGCGAATTTTACGGTCAACGATCTCAATGTCGGCTGGAACGAGGACACCGGTTATTTTAGTGTCTATACCTTCATCAGTGACCCCACCGCAACTTCCGCTTCGCTGGATACATCCGGTACGTATCAGGGTGGAACATTGACAAATGCTTCGATAAACTTATCCGGACATGACTCTTTCGGCAGAAGGCTGTCATACTTCTGGGAATACAGCGGTCCACCCGTGAATGCTTTCTTTGAAGCCCATCGAAGCAGTGGGCCGACATATGAGAATTATTCAAGCTTTCTATCCCTGAATATTGATGGGACCCGACTTCCTGACGTCGGTTCCGGTATACAGTCCGCGATTGTTACCGGCCCCGGGCTGCCGGATGGCAAACTGGTGATGAAAAACAATGCCGGATGGTTCTGCATTGTCGATGTGAATTCAGCGTGTGTTGGCAATATGTTTCAGTTCACGTCTGATACCGAGGCCAGCAGTGTTCCGGCAAACCCGCAATATACATTCAACTTTTATGATATTGCGGCGGCTGATGTGTCGCTCGGTGACACAGCCCTGGCAACCTATACCGTCGTTGTCCCGGGGGCGCCGTTTTTGCCGACCGAGCTGGATTCATCCGACTTTCCCATTTTTAACCCGGAGCCGGTCTCCCATCTGGTTGCGGATCTCGACATCGGAGGGGTGCTAACCTACAACTGGATCAATGTTGCGGGTTTTATCCCCAATAGTTTCAATTTAGGCTGGATGGAAGGTTCCAGCAATTTTAATGTTCACGCGCCAATTATCAGCCCGACAGCCACGTCCGTTACGCTTGACACCACAGCTGTGTATCAGGGCGGAACCGTAACGAGTGCCTGGCTTCATTTTGGCGGTATGGATTCTTCAGGCAGGCGGTTAACGTACGTCTGGGATTTTGTAGGTGAAGCAAATATGGGTACATGGATCAACACGGGAGAACTGCAGCAATTGATGGAAATCGGTGTTGACTGCCAGGGAACCGAGACAAGCCCACCCATTATCTGCGATTCATCAATGGCCGGCAGAGAGGTATATATAGCAGACGATGCTACTTACCACGATATCGACGGTCAGGGCGAGAACGGCATGGGTGTGGCCCAGGGATCGTCTGTCAATATAACGGGCAACCAGTTGACCTATTCCGGATCCATCACATGCGACTGGTTCGCAACCCAAGCTGTGATGGTTACGGCCACACGTTACCAATGTGAGGCCATGCCATAAAAATATTTCGTTAAACTCTCGAAAATGCTGTGATTAGCTTCAATCGATTTCCATGACTAATCACAGCCCCACCTAAAACGGTTTTCTCAAACTGTTCTGCTTTCTCCCCTTCGGAGCGGCGAGTCTCGCTGCTCAGCTCCTTGACTTGTTTGAGTAGAATCCAAATACCTTGAAATCTGGAAAAATCTGACACCTTTCAAACAATTGACTCAATAGAGAAAAGAGGAACTTTTTAATGAATAAAGGCTGACAATTCTTGGATTGACAAAGGGAGTAATGGTATATACTACTAATATATACTTTTAAGGAGGTTTTCATGGACGCAGCAAAAATTTTTATTAACGGTCGAAGCCAGGCAGTTAGATTGCCAAAAAAGTACAGATTCAATAGCAATCAGGTTTTAATTTTCAAGAGAGGTGATGAAGTCGTTTTAATGGAAAAAAAGGAGTCTTGGGATGATTTCTTTGCAGAACAAAGTGCATTTGGGAAAGACTTTCTATCTGAACGAGAAGATTTATACCCTCAGGAAAGAGAATTTGAATGATTATGTTAGATACGAATATTTGCATTTACATTTTACGAGACCGACCGATCAAACTCCTGAATAAATTGAATTCATCAGAGGATATTTCTATTTCGAGCATTCTATATGCAGAACTTCTTTTTGGAATTGAATTAAGCCCCAGAAAATCACGAAAATTGCGTTCCGAGCAACTCAAAAGGTTCTTGCAACACTTAACAATTGTTCCGTGGGATGAGAATGCAGCCCTTCATTATGGTCAAATCAGAGCGAGATTGAAAAAAGACGGCACATTGATCGGAAATATGGACATGCTGATAGGTTCTCATGCCAGAAGTCTAGATGTTGATTTGATCACCAACAACTTAAAAGAATTTAATCGAATACCTGAACTAAAAACTGTAAATTGGGTTTAGGAATTATTCTGATTAACATAAAAAATTCAGACCAGGCTATTCTGCGGATCGAAAAATTCAGGTAACTTTTGCACTTGTCAGTTTCTGATGGCCTGAAAATCGGGAAGGTTGATTGAACAGCTGGAAATGTTCCCCTGGTAAAGGAAGCCGGACGCTCCCCTTGGCCAGGGGCACTTGTTGGGGGAGGACGATCCCGCACGGGAATCCGCTGCAGGTTATTTCATCAGGATTTTCTGGGTGGCTTTGGCCGCTTCATCCGGCGAGATTTCCCGGCGTTCAGGAATTTTCACACCCCGGGCGCAGGCCGGTCGGGAAGCCATCAGGTCAATCCAGCGTTTCAGGTGGTCAAGACCCGTGATATCAATCCCGGACCACTCGTAAATCCGGACCCAGGCCCAGTTGGCGATGTCGGCGATACTGTAATCGTCGCACAGGTACTCCCGGTCGGCGAGCCGGGTGTCCAGCACCGTGAACAGACGGCGGGTTTCATGCTGGTAGCGGTCGATCACCGACTGGATTTTCTCGGGGAAATAGCGGAAAAAAACATTGGCCTGACCCTGCATGGGGCCAATACCACCCATTTGAAACATCAGCCACTGCATGACCCGGGAGCGGTTTTTCATGTCCGTCGGCAGCAGCTGTCCCGTTTTTTCCGCCAGATAGATGAGAATGGCACCGGATTCAAAGACGGCGAAATCCTCCTCGTCATGGTCGACGATGGCCGGGATCCGCCCGTTGGGATTGATTTTAAGAAATTCGGGCGTTTTCTGATCCTCATCGATCAGGTTGAGTTTATTCACCGTGTAGGGCAGCTGCATCTCCTCCAGGGCGATGGAAGCTTTCCAGCCATTAGGGGTCGGGGCGGTATACAGATCGATCATCATTTCTCCTATGCCTGGGCGCTGGGACGTCCTGAAACCTCATGGTGCCAGCGCAAAAGATTGGGTTGGCTGTCCTCGATGCGGAGCTCAACAATTTTAGCAAAATCGATGGCACACAGAGCAGTAATATCCGCCACGCTGTATGATTCTCCGGCGATAAAGCGGCTTTCCGACAGACGACTGTCCAGCAGTTGGTATACAGCTGCTGCACGTTTCAGGCTCTCCTCGCCCCACGGTTTGACCACGGTTTCACGATCGGCGAAAAAACCGGTCAGATGTCGAAAGGCAAACCCGACAAAGGTCATCAGGTGAATTTCGACCCGACGCTGCCACATCTCGATGGTAGCGACTTCGATCGGCGACTGACCCAGAAGCGGGGGTTCCGGATGCTGCAGGTCAAAATAGCGGCAGATCGCCATGGTTTCTGAAATACAGGTGCCATCATCCAGCTCGAGCACCGGAACCTTGGCAAACATGTTTTTGGCCATAAATTCGGCCGTTCGGTTATCTCCCTGTTTCAGATCCAGATCCACGTAAGTCATGTCTATCCCCTTTTCTGCCAGAAAAATCCTGACCCGACGGGGATTGGGAGCTGTTTTTGAACTATACATTCGCATATGTTTCCTTGCTTGGGGGTACATAAAAAAGATCGGTAACTATTCAGCTCAAGTTCCGCTGCAGAAGCCGCAAGTCTCGCTTCTCACGTCCGAGGGCGGTCGTTGACGACGCCATCCTGGCTCCGGTTAACCACTCCCAATCCGTTCAATCACGCACAGGTACCGGCTTCCAACGCAGAAATGGGGTGAATAGTTGCAAAGACCGTTGAATCAGCTTTTCTTCCAGAGAATGTCCGGCTCTCCAAGCTGATGATTGATAAACCGGGCCACGGTAAACAGGTAGTCCGAAAGACGGTTGATAAAGACACAGATCTGCCCGAACTGATCCTCCGTAATCCCCAGGTCCTGTTTGTCCACCAGTTTGAGAATCCGTCGCTCGGCTCTTCTGCAGACCGTGCGGGCGACATGGGCAAAGGCCGCCGCCTGGCTGCCTCCGGGCAGGATAAACCCTTTGAGTTCCGGCAACTGTGCCGTCATCGTATCAATGGCTTGCTCCAGAAAAACGACCCGGTCATCCCCGATTCTTTCAAGGGCTGCGACCGAAGTGGAACCGGCTGTGGTTGCCATCCAGGACCCAATATGAAAAAGCGTCGTCTGGATCTGCCGAATATCGGCCGCCAGCGAAGCCATCTCCGGGGGCAGTGACGCTTCCAGAACGCCTAGATGGGTGTTCAGCTCATCCACGTTGCCGTATGCTTCAACCCGATCATGATTTTTTTCAATCCGCTCGCCGCTGAAAAGACTGGTTTTCCCCTTATCTCCCGTCCGTGTATAGATTGCCATTTTTTAACACCCCGGTTTCATCTGTTAACGATGGAGGAATGAAAGCTGATGCATGCCTTTCCGATTCCCGTTTCTATTATTTCTGTTATTCGTTTCTATTATTTCTGTTATTATAGAGCAGTGCCACAAAAAAAAACAGCCCGGTTCAAGCCCCTGGCGCAAATTCGCTGATCCTTTGTCGGTAACCATCTCCCCGGCTTTTCCATTCTCATCCATCGTGGATGCACCAAAATCATGTGGGCAATTTCGAATTTCGTTTC
>JAHJRI010000224.1 GCA_018830885.1 bacterium
ATCTTTTTCACCGATATGGATCTCTGTTTTATCGGTCAGAACATCTATGGCGCCCTCGACAATTATGCCCTGCTGGCAGTCCCCTTCTTCATCCTGGCCAGTAACATCATGGCCAGCGCCGGAATCGCCAGGAGACTGCTCATTTTTTCCGAAGCGTTAACTGCCGGGGTCACGGGCGGGCTGGGCATGGCCGGCGTCCTGTCCTGCGCCATTTTTGCTGCTATTTCAGGTTCCAGCGTGGCGACGGTGGTTTCCATCGGCACCATCGTGCTGCCGGGCATGATCAAGGAAGGATATGACAGAAAATTTGCGACAGCCTTGATTTCCTGTTCCGGTTCACTGGGTATTCTGATTCCACCCAGCATCCTGATGATCATTTTCGGTGTGCTCGCAGATGTCTCGATCGGAAAGCTGTTTGCGGCCGGAATGATGCCGGGTTTTGTGTTAACGGTACTGCTGATGGCCTATGTTCATATTGTCGCCAAACGTCGCGGCTATCCCAGATCACCGCGTTTGAGCACCCGTCAAAAAATCAGTGTCTTTGTCCGCAACGGTTCTGCCTTGCTGGTCCCGGCGATGATTCTGGGCGGCATCTACGGCGGTATCGTCACCCCAACCGAAGCAGCAGTGCTGGCTACATTTCTGGGACTGTTCATGGGGTTCTTTGTCTACAAGGAGTTGAAAATCAGGGACCTGCCCGATATTTTTATCAAATCGGCTGAAATGTCGGCCATGATCCTGATCATTCTGGCCTTTGCCTATTCATTTGCTTTTCTGCTTTCGTTTCACCGGGTACCGGACGTCCTCACGCAGATGATGCTGGACACCGGGATCGGCCCTTTGACCTTTCTGCTGCTGATCAACGTGATCCTTTTCTTTGCCGGCGATTTTATGGACCCCTCGTCGATCATGCTGATCTTTACCCCCCTCATCGTGACCCTGGGGTCTGCGTTGGGGATCAACCTGATTCACCTGGGAATTATCGTCACCATGAACCTGGAGATCGGCCTGATCACGCCCCCGGTTGGATTCAATCTTTATGTCGGCAGTTCATTGACCGGGTTATCCCTATATGAAGTCATGAAGGCCTCCGTTCCCTTCATGATCGTGATTGGCGTAGCCCTGATCCTGATCACCTATTTCCCATGGCTAAGCCTGTTTATTCCAAAACTGATCTTCGGCTCGGTCTAGACCATGAACACCCGGATCACCGGAAAAAGGGGTCCGACGCCTACCCTGCAACCCGGGGAATGACGGATCCTTTCGCAAACCCGAATTAAAACCCTATCTGGAGAAACCCTCTATGGATTCAATCAGTCAGGCAGATGTTATTCAGATTCTGAAAATGGTCGAGGCCTCCCACATGGATGAACTGCACCTGGAGATGGGGGACCTGAAACTGACCGTGAAGCGGTCAGCAGGGCTGAGCCCGTCATCTGCGCAGACCCCGGTCAAGTATACAGAGACGCCATCTGCAACCGCCCCCGCTGCTGTTGAGGTTGCCAAGAAAAGAGAGACCGCCCCGGTGGATGGCCCGCCGATGACTGGCAGTCGGGAGGGATTGACCGCCATCCGGGCCTCCATGCTGGGCACTTTCTACAGGAGTCCGAAACCCGGGGATCCCCCTTTTGTCGAAGTGGGACAAACCGTGACAGCAGAGGATACGGTCTGCATCATCGAAGTCATGAAACTGTTCAGTTCCATCAAGGCGGGTCTCGAGGGCCGGATTGCAGAGGTGTGTGTACAGGACGGAGAGCTGGTGGAATTCGATCAGACACTCTTCTGGGTGGAAGAAACGGATCAGGGGAAGGTTTCCGGGGAGGTTAAATCCGTATGAAACGGATCTCCAGGGTATTCATCGCGAACCGGGGAGAGATTGCTGTCCGTATTATCCGGGCCTGTCGCGAAATCGGAATTGAAACCGTACTGGCAGTATCCCAGGCGGACAGGGAGAGTCTGCCGGCAAAAATGGCGGACAGAAGCATCTGTATCGGCCCCCCGCCGGCAGCGCAAAGCTACCTGAAGATCGACACCCTCATTACCGCCGCACTGGGAACCGGGGCCGATGCCATTCACCCCGGATATGGCTTCCTGGCCGAGCAACCCCGGTTTCCCGAGGCCTGTGCCCGACACAATCTGATTTTTATTGGACCCCGTGCCGAGAACATCCACCAGATGGGCGACAAACTCGTGGCCCGGCAGGTAGCCGCAGCGGTCGGGATCCCGATGATTCCGGGATCGGAGCAGATTGACACCCCCAGGGATGCGCTGCAGGCGGCCGAGACAATCGGTTACCCGGTGCTGCTCAAAGCATCGGCAGGTGGCGGCGGGAAGGGGATGAAGATCGTGCCGGGGCCATCAGAGATGCCCCGGATTTTCAATGAAGCTTCGGCCGAAGCCCGCTCGGCCTTCGGGGACGAACGACTCTATATGGAGAAACTGATTGCCAACGCCCGTCACATTGAGGTGCAGGTCATGGGAGATGCGCAGGGAAACGCCGTTCATCTGTTCGAAAGGGACTGCTCCCTGCAGCGGCGGTATCAGAAACTGGTCGAAGAGGCCCCCTCCACGGCCGTCACCCCGGAGACCCGGGAACATGTCTGCCAGGCGGCCCTGGCAATCGCCCGGCATATCCACTATGAGAACGCCGGGACCGTGGAGTTTATCCTGGACCGGGATCAGAACCGGTTCTATTTCCTGGAGATGAACACCCGGATCCAGGTGGAGCATCCGGTCACCGAAATGGTGACCGGAACAGACCTGGTCCGGGAACAGTTCCGGATTGCCGCCGGACACCCCCTCAGTTTCAAGCAGGGGGATATCCGGCTGAAGGGTCACGCCATCGAGTGCCGCATCAATGCCGAATCGCCACAGCGGGGGTTTATGCCCAGCCCGGGTCTGCTGACCCGGTGGGAACCGCCGTCAGGCGATGGCATCCGTATCGACAGTCACTGTTTTCCGGGGTATTTTGTACCTCCCTTTTACGATTCTCTCCTGGCAAAAATCATTACGACCGGCCGTGACCGCAGTGAAGCGATCGGGCGGATGAAAGGGGCCCTCGACCGGTTTTTTGTTGAGGGGCTGGAGACCAATATCCCCTTTCACAGCATGATCATGACCAGGGCAGACTATTTACGGGGCAATATCAACACCCGCTGGGTTGAAAACCTATTGGCAGAGGAGCAGATAGAGAATGAAAACCATTCAATTTGTTGAAAGCACATTACGGGACGGTCATCAGAGTCTCTGGGCAACCCGTATGAGAACGGCCCACATGCTGCCCGTCGCACCGTTGCTGGACCGGGCAGGGTTTAGAGCCATCGAACTGATGGGTACGGTTCATTTCGATGCCTGTCTGCGGTACCTGCGGGAAGATCCCTGGGAAAGAATCCGGCTGTTGAACGAAGCAACCCCGGTCACACCGCTGCGCGCGCTGATCCGCAGCAGATCCCTGACCAGTTTCAATATCGTGCCCGATGCCGTGATAGAGCTCTGGATTCAGCGCTGTGCGGCCAACGGGATTGAACAGCTGATGATCTTTGATGCCCTCCACGACTGGAACAACCTGGCCACTTCGGTGGCCGTTGCCAAGAAGGCCGGTATAAAGGTGATGGTGCCCCTTGTCTATTCACTCAGCCCGGTCCACACCGATGGGTTTTACCGTCAGAAAACAGCCGATATGATCTCGCTGCTCGATCCGGACATCGTCATGATCAAGGACTCCATCGGTCTGCTGACACCGGAACGGATTCAGACACTGGTACCCACCATCAAACAGCAGATCGGAGGCAGATCGCTGGAGATGCATTCCCACTGCACCACCGGCCTGGCACCACTCTGTTGCCTGGATTCCGTCAAACTGGGGGTCGATACCATATACACCTGTGCGTCCCCCCTGGCCAACGGTCCTTCCCATCCCTCAACCGAGAATATGATCATGAACCTCAACCGGTTGGGGTACCGGACGGAGATCGACCTGGAGGCCGTCAAGGCCGTATCTGACCATTTCCGGTATGTTGCCGGCAGGGAGAACCAGCCGCTGGGCGTCCCAGCCGAATATGATGCATTTCAATATGTCCACCAGGTCCCCGGCGGCATGATTTCCAACCTGTCATTCATGCTTTCCCAGCGGAAGATGGCGCATCGGCTGGAGGAGGTGCTGGACGAAATCAGTATCATTCGCGAGGAGTGGGGGTATCCGGTCATGATCACCCCGTTTTCGCAGATCGTGGGAACCCAGGCCGTGCTGAACGTTCTCACCGGGGAACGATACAAAACCACCACCGAGGAGGGTGCCCGTTACGTTCTGGGACATTATGGCCAGACACCAGCACCGGTTGATGAAAACGTTCTGGACAGGATTACCCGGACCCCCGAGGGCAGGAAGTTTCTGAACTGGGTCCAGCCACAGCCTTCCATAACGGAGTTGAGAAAGGAGATTGGCCGGCCCGGAATTTCAGATGATGAGCTGTTGCTGCGGATTCTGTTTCCGGAAGAGCATATTGAGGCCACCCTGGCCGCAGGGCCGATCCCCGTCAGCTACCCCAGGGGTGATAAACCGGTGATGGCACTGATACAGGAATTAACCGCACGACATGATTTCAGTCTGGTTTCGGTTCAGAAAAAGGGTTTTTCGTTAACCATCAGGAAATAACGGACCTGGCAACAGGTCCAAACCTGCCGTGACAGACCCGTCAAACAGTCATCCCGCCCTGGCACCAGACAGCGGTGGCACCAGACAGCGGTGGCAGGACTGTTTTCCGGTCTGCAACGGCTCAGTATCAACGGAGGTGAAACAATGAAAGAGGTTGTCGTTATCAGCGCAAAAAGGACCCCGATTGGGGCATATTGCGGCTCGCTGCGGGATATCGCGGTGGAGAAACTGGCCGCCACGGTACTGGCTGCTGCGGTGAGTCAGGCGGGTGTCAAGCCGGAGGAGATCAATGACGTGATCCTGGGACAATCATTTGCCAACGGGGAGTCCCCGAACCTGGCCAGACTGGCGCTGCTGGAGGCGGGCTGGCCCGTTGAAATCCCCGGATATACCATTGACCGGCGCTGCTGCTCCGGTCTCCAGTCCGTCTGGGATGCCGCCATGCAGATCCAGACCGGCAATGCGTCGCTGATGATCGCCGGTGGGGCTGAAAGTATGAGCCGCGCCGAATTCTATATCCCCGGTGATTTTCTGAAATGGGGCGTGGGCGGGACCACCGATCCGAAATGGGGATTTTCTCCCCGGCAACACGGCAGCCTGGCGCTTTGGGGACTCCCCTTTTATGACCGCATCCAGCGGGGACGACCGCGGCATCAGCCCATCGAGCGTTTTGGAGAGCTCAACTCCATGATGACCTGGGCGGAAACCGCCGCCAGAGACGAAGGGATAACCCGTGCCGAGGCGGATCAGTGGGCCTGGGAATCCCACCAGAAAGCGATCAGGGCCATTGAAGCGCACGCTTTTGACGATGAGATCGTCCCGGTCACCATCCGGCAGAAAAAAACCGAACACCTCTTTGATACGGACGAGACCCCCCGCAGGGACACGACCCTGGAGAAACTGGCCAGTCTGCGAACCGTGTATGCAGACGGGATCTGTACGGCGGGCAACTCTTCCAGCGAGAATGACGGCGCAGCGGCGCTGGTACTCACAACACCCGAGCTGGCTGCCGCAAGGGGGATTAAACCCCTGGTCTATCTGAGGTCATTCGGGGTGGCCGGCGCGGATCCAACGCTCACCTACCCGGCCGTTCCGGCAGCGGTGAATAGAGCCCTGGAAAGGGCCGGTCTTGCCATTGAGGACATGGATCTGATTGAAATCCAGGAGGCCTTTGCCGCACAGACGCTGGCAGACGCCAAACTGATGGGGATCCGGGATCAGGACCTGGCGCAGAAGGTCAATGTGAACGGTTCCGGCATTTCACTTGGCCATCCCATCGGTGCCACCGGCTCTATCCGCCTGACAACCTTAATCTATGAAATGATCCGGCGGCAGGTTCAATACGGACTGGTAACCATCTGCGGTGGAGGTGGCCTGGGCATCTGCGCCATTGTTGAAAGAAAGTGACCGGATTGACCCCCGTTTTGTTCTGAAATCAGGTTGTCAGCAGTCGGGATGGGTCAATACCGAGGCTGGTAATGTATTTATAGGAGCATCGAATGGAAAAACATCTGGAAGGAATCAGGGTGGTTGATTTAACCGCATATCTGTCAGGACCTTTTTCAAGTATGAACCTGGCGGCCCTGGGTGCAGAGGTCATCAAGGTCGAGCGCCCGGGCATCGGAGACCCCTGCCGCTGGAATCCTCCTTTCGCCGGCCCCCAGGGGATCAGTTTCGAGAAGAAGGAGGAGGTGGACATGTCGCTCCTGTATCTGAAACGAAACCGCAATAAAAAAAGCGTCTTTCTCAATATGCAGAAAGAAGAGGGCAAAGCGATGATCCGGCAGCTGATCGAAAAAAGCGATATTGTCCTGGAGAATTTCACACCGGGGGCAATGGATCGGCTGGGACTGGATTACGAGAGCCTGGCCGCGATCAACCCGGGCATCATCTACTGCTCCATTTCCGGATACGGCCAGGACGGACCGCTGCGGGACCGCCCGGCATTTGACCTCACGGTACAGGCGACCAGCGGTATCATGGAATTGACCGGTTTCTCCGATGGGCCCCCTGTTCGATGCGGCGCCTGGATCGGCGATATGCTGGCATCCCAGTACGCCGTGATCGGCATTCTGGCAGCCCTGGTCTCCCGGCAAAAAACAGGCAGGGGGGAAAAGATCGATATCGCCATGAACGATGCCTGTTTTTCCATGTGCACAGACGAAGCCGTCGACTACAATATATCCAGAGGGATCCCGGTCAGGAGCGGCAATCGCCTGACCCGGCTCGCGCCCTGGAATTCATATCAGGCCCGGGACGGGTGGGTGGTCATCTGCGTGGCCAACAATACCCAGTGGCATTCGTTTCTGGAGGCGATTGAGCGGGAGGATCTCAAGGAGGATCCCCGGTTCAGGGACCAGCAGGGTCGCTATAAACACGCGGATGATGTTGAAGGGATCATCGGGGAGTGGATCCGGGATTTGTCCAGGGAGACCGTGGTTAACCGTATGAACAGCAAGAAGGTACCCTGTGAAATCATTGCGGATTTTGACCAGATCCTGAAGAGCCCCCAACTGCAGCACCGGGAGATGGTCCAGGACGTGGTCCATCCGGTCAGCGGCAGCACGGGTCTCAAGGCGGCCGGGTTTCCCATCAAATTCTCCCGACTCAAGTCGGACCTGAAGGTTCCGGCACCCTACCCGGGCCAGCATAGTGAAGAGGTTTACAGCAGTATCCTGGGCATCTCCCGGGAGGAGCTAGTCAGGCTGAAATCAGAAGGGATTATCTAAAAAGGGGGGACCCTGGTCATGGCCCGGGTTCGAAAGCACAGGCACATTTTACACAAGGGGTATCTCCCGGATGGAGTACGGTCAGCTTCTGGTCATTTCCGCAGCGGTTATCGGATCTGCAATCATCAAGAACTCAGTGGGCATCGGCGCCGGGATTTTTCTGCTACCGCTGCTCTCCCTGGTCCTGCCCCCGAAACTGGCCCTGGCCCTGGGTGCGCCGGCCATGCTGGTCTCAGACCTGGTTGGTGTCAGGAGCTACTGGCAGGAGTGGGACAGAGAGGAATTGCTCTTTCTACTCCCGCCGGCAGTGGGGGGTGTTGTGCTGGGGGGGGTTCTGATTGCGCTGGTTCCCGGTGACGTTTTTAAAATCGCAGTGGGGGTCACGGCAGTGGTCTTTTCCATCTATAACCTGTTTCGAACCGGGATAGCAGGCGGTGTTTCAAGCAACAGGCCGGATTTTAAAGCCGTCCATCAGATCTACAGACGACTCCTGACAATCCTGTTCGGGTTTGCCGGTGGCACTGCCAGCACGCTTATTCATGCCGGCGGCATGGTGATGTCCGTCTACCTGATTTCTCAGCAGCGCAGCAGCCGGCGATTTGTCGGGACGCTGGTGTTGTTTTTTGCCACGATTAATTTTTTCAAAGTCTTGACATACTACAGGATTGGAATACTGAACCGGGACATTCTGGTTCTGGTAGGGTGCTTGTCACCGTTGATCATCCTGGGGGGCGTTCTGGGCAACCACCTCAATAAAAGGATCGCTGCCCGGTTATTTAGAACGATAACCCTTGTCCTGGTTTTCCTGATCGGGTTGCGACTTCTGACGACAATCTGAGCGACCCCCCCTCTGGAAACCCGGTCACCAGATTCAGATCCCCTGATGAGCAGAAAAGTTGACCCGGCAAACCCCTGGCAGGGAAACTTGGATTGTCATCTTGGCTGAGATTTGTCACTCTTAACAGGTCAGCCCGGACGTTTATTCAGCATGGAAATGGCCAAATCCTGAGCCATCAGGGGCATGGGTGCGAGAAAGAGAGGTCCGGACTGCAGGCTTGCCATGGGATTTCAGGATCATTTTTTTTGGCGGAGGTTTTTGACATGCAGCTGAATCAGAGGACAGATGAGCGGAATTATTGAAAGTGTGAATCTCAGGGATCAGATTTATGAAATTATCAGGGATATGATTTTACGCCGGGACATCAACCCCGGGGAGAAAATAGTCGAAGATGACCTTTCAAAACAGATTGGTGTCAGCCGAACGCCGCTCCGGGAGGCCCTTTGCCGTTTAGATAACGAAGGCATTGTCAAGATCATCCCGCGACGGGGGGCTTTTGTCAGCGAACTGTCGCAAACCACCATTATTGAAGTGCTGCAGATCCGGGAGGTCCTTGAAGGCCTGGTCACCCGCCTGGCAGCCGAGAACATGACCAAGAAGGTCCTGGGACAACTGAGAGCATCCCTTGATAACATCAGGGACACACCGGACGCGCCCGAACATCTCATCAAGTTTACCCACGCCGATGAGAAGTTCCACGATATCCTCCTGGCAGCCAGCAGAAATACGATGCTGCAGAACTTCATGTCAAACATCAACACCCATCTGCGGTTTATCCGTATCCGGACAGTGGTGATTCCCAATCGCGCCAAAAAAACGGTCAATGAGCACTATACCATCCTGGATGCCATCGAACAGAAAGATGTCGCCAGGGCTGAAGAGCTGATGCGCCAGCATATCACCAGTGTCAGAAATTATGCGATCAAGCACATCGATTCCATGAAGTAGATATCCGGTCCTGATGGGTACCTTCATATTATTTCAGTGCTCACGCAACGGCAGGGTTTTGCGTGCTCGGTCCGCTGATGTCCGATCCACTCCCCCGATGGGCTCAAGCGCCGCCCCGCAAGCCTGGGACAGATCCTTCAAATTCCTCTAAAAACCAGCCAGGACTGATTTGTCCTGGTCCATAATATGACTTCCCGCGGAGGCGGGAGTCCAGATGTGTAAACAAGAAAATACACCTGGATCCAGGCCTTCGCGGGGATGAGGCGTTCTCTGAAAGCTGGATTCTCAACAAGTCATCAGGTTTTCCTCCCAAAGCCAATCATAACAGGACTTACAAAAATAGAACAAATCAGTCCTGAAAAACCAGCACTGGAATCTTGTCAGATTGCCCCGATCTGCGTAGGATACAGGTTCAAAAAACGGATTTGGCACCTATTCAGCTGCATGGCGCTAATAGGTCGAGACCAGTATATAATTGAACTCATTCCCGGCAGGTGAGAAGCGAGGCTCGCAGCTTCGATCATGCCTGCCTCTGAGGGCGGTTATGCACATGCAGGTCAAGACCCTGTTAACCCGGAAAAAGCACTGAATAGGTACCGGACTGGATTATTCTGTAGGCTTCAAACACAACTGGAACCAACCGAACAAGCACCTGCTGGAGAAAACTATGGGGAGTGAGGCGGCCGGAAGAACCGAAGAACAAGCCAGAATCGTGAGAACGACCTCGGCGTTCGATTGCGGGGGGCGATGCCCGTTGCGACTGAAAGTGGTAAACGGTGAAATTGTCACCATCGAAGGGGACGACGCGCCGGAACCGGAGCAATTGAGAGCCTGCCTGAGATGTCGGGCGCTGCGGAAGTACGTCCATCACGCAGAACGGCTGCAGTACCCCCTGAAACGAGTCGGGGAAAAGGGAAAGGGCGAATTTGAGCGCATCTCCTGGGACGAAGCCCTGGATACCATCGTTGAAAAGCTGACCCATGTCAAAGAGACCTATGGCAATGAGAGCATTTTCATGGCCCTGAGCGGTGGATACCTGGGCGCCCTGCACGGTGCGGGTGGCCTGGTCAAGCTGATGTCCCTCTTTGGCGGTTATACGACCCACTATGGCAACGTCTCCTCGGAAGGGGCGGTCTGGGCCGTCATGACACAGTACGGCAGTGTCATGGTGGGACACAGCCGCGATGATCTGCTCAACTCCAGATTGATCATTCTCTGGGGCTGGGACCCCGCCAGAATGATATCCGGGACCAATACCATGTACCACCTGATCAAGGCGAAAGAGAACGGCGCCCGGGTCATCTGCGTGGATCCCCGCTATAACGATTCCGGCAGCCTGCTGGCCGATCAGTGGGTCCCCATCCGACCCGGCACCGATGCGGCGATGATGGCCGCCATGGCCCAGGTGATGATTCGCGAAAACCTGCAGGATCAGCCGTTTCTCGACAAATATACGGTTGGATTCGACAAGTATCGGGATTACGTCCTGGGTGACGAAGACGGTGTGGAGAAAACACCGGCCTGGGCGGCCGACATCACCGGAGTCCCCGAACAGACCATTATCGATCTCGCCCGGGACTATGCCACCACCAAACCGGCCACCCTCATGGACTGCCAGGGACCGGCCCGCAGTGCAACCGGAGAACAGTACGTGCGCAGTGCCATGACCCTCTGTGCCATGACCGGAAACGTTGGCAAAGCCGGCGGTGGTGCCGGCGGCGGCCTGATGGGCATCCCGGTGGGGCACATGTTCCGCAGTTCCGGTATCCCACCGCTGAAAAACCCGGTGGAAGCGGGGGGAAAATCTGTCCGGGGCACGCTGGATCTGGATCTGCGGCTCAAGAAACGGTTTCACACCAACAAGATGTTCGATGCGATTCTGAAAGGCAAACAGGGCGGCTACCCCGCCGATATCAAGCTGGCCTGGTTTGTTGCCAACAACTACCTGAACCAGTTGGGAAACACCAATAAAAATGCTGAAGCCCTGAAATCTCTCGATTTCATGATCATATCGGAACTGTTCATGACACCGACGGCCCGCTACGCCGACATCGTCCTGCCGGTCACCAGCATTGCGGAGAAGAACGATCTCACCCGCCCCTGGCCCTCCGGTCCATACTACACCGCCATCAACAAGGCCATTGAGCCGATCGGGGAGTGCCGGTCCGACTGGGAGATTGCCTGCGCCCTGGCGGATAAACTGGGATTTGCGGATTTCAATCCCTATACCGAGTCGGAATGGCTGAAAATGTTTGTGGAACTCAATCCGGAGACCGGCCCGCAGATCAAGGACTATGACAAATTCAGGGAAGAGGGCATCCACCGGGTCAAACTGGACGAGCCCATCATCGCTTTCAAAAAGGAGATCGAAGATCCCGAAAACAACCCCTTTCCAACACCGTCCGGGAAGATCGAAATCTTCTCCCAGCGGCTGGCGGACACCAACAACCCGCTGACCCCCCCCATTCCAAAATACCTGCCGTCACAGGAGGATCACAACGATCCCCTGACCGCCCAGTATCCCCTGCAGCTGCTGACACCTCACCCGCGCAACCGGGTGCATTCCGAGCTGTACAAAGTGGACTGGCTGAAGGAGACCCATCCCCATACGGTCTGGATCAATCCCCGGGATGCTGAGCCCAGGGAGATCCGGAACAACGATCCGGTTTATGTCTTTAA
>JAHJRI010000225.1 GCA_018830885.1 bacterium
AACAACCTCTTTCCGCTTACAGGTACCCACACATATTTGGTGCACCCCGGCCTTCACAGTCAGACCCCGAATGGCTGGGATGGGGGCTGGGGTTGGTTGTAAACAAACAAATATTTGACAAATCAGCCGGAAGTATTCGATCCTGTGTCTTAGACTGACACAATATGGTTACGCCACTTGTTATTTTCCAGTGTCGGGGTTGCAAACGAAAATACCATTCTCCCCTCTGCTTCCCTGATCAAGCAGGATCAGTGGAAATAAGGCGACGTTCAGGCCAGACTGAAAGCTGAAAAAGGATACGCTCATATGGGTACAGATCCGATACAGAAAATCATCCCCGATGGAAATACGGCAGCCCCGCAGGAAGCAGGTCAAGAGAAACAGGTCGCATCGGAAAAAGGAACCGGCACAGGGCCGGAGCAGGCTGAATTTTTCCGTATCCTCATCGAACATATCAGCACCCCCATTGCCCTGGTAAACACAGACGGGATTGTGCAGCTGGCGAGTGCCAGCTGGGCAAGGCTATTTGGTCTATTCACGGAAAGCTGCCGGGGATTGTCACTCTATGATCTCCTGCCTGAAGCGTCACGGAAGAACCGGAATCGTATCCAGCTGGTGGTGGAAAACGGAATGCCCCAGCAGACCCATGACCGATTTACCCTGGCACAAGGGAAATTCTGGTACCAGTGTGAATTTCAGCCTGTCAAGACGGATGGTCAACCTGTATCGGCCGTCCTGGTTCAGCTGATAGAGATCAACCAGTGGAAAGTGGCGGAAGAGAAACTGACCCGCACCATGCAGGAGCTGGAAAATACCCGGAAGGCCATGGTGAAGGCGCAGGTTGCCAAATCCCATTTCCTGGCCAATATCACCCAGGAGATACGCACCCCCTTGAACAGCATCATCGGTTTTTCCCAGGTGATGCTGCGGGACATCGCAACCAAAATCGTCAACCCGGAGGTTGACTTTCAGTACCTGGTTGAAAATATCGAAAAAAGCGGGCATCATCTTTCCGAGATCATCAACAGCATCCTCGACCTTTCCCAGCTCGAAACCGGGGAAATGACCTACAACGAAACGGACATTGACCTGAGCAGAATCCTGAAGAACGTTTTTTACCTCAACAAAATTGAAGCACTGGAAAAAAACCTGGACTTCAGCTACGTCATTGACCCCCAGATTCCCCAATTCGCCCGTTCTGACCGCAACAGACTGGAGCAGATCCTGAATATTCTGCTGCAGAATGCCATCCGCTATACCCCCGAAGGGAAAAAAGTCTGCCTGGGGATTGCCCTTGAGGATGAGACGCTCGTTTTTACCGTCACGGATGAGGGAATCGGTATTCCACCAAAAATACAGGCCCGACTCTTTGACCCGTTTCAGTATCAACATGACAGCTCCAGCCAGCAGGGAGAACATGTCGGTCTGGGTCTGCTCATTGCCAAGAAAATGGTGGAGATGCTTTTCGGTACGATTACATTCGAGAGTCAGACGGATAAAGGGACCACCTTTACGGTGAAAATCCCCTATATACAATCGGATAAAAAAGAGGACCGACACCAGAAGACCCGGGAGAAGATCACCTTTGCAAAGGACAATGTCGTGCTGGTGGTGGAGGATAACCTGATCACCCAGGAGTTGATCGGCAGTATTTTTTCCCATTTCGGACTCACCATCCATCTTGCCAATAACGGGCAGGAGGGTGTCGAAATGGCCGCGCGCTTGAAGCCGGACCTGATCATGATGGATATCTTCATGCCGGTGATGAATGGACTGGAAGCGACCAGTTTTATTCGGACACAACCCGACATCAAGGATACTCCCATCGTCGCCCTGACGGCGGGGGCACTGCAGGATCAGAGATCCAGGGCCAAGGCCGCGGGCGTCAACGATTACCTGACCAAACCCATTGCCCTCAACACCCTCATCCCGATCCTGACCCGGTTTCTGCGGACGGAAAAAACCATTGTCTACGATGTTGACGGAACGGAGACGGACAAGCAAAAGCGGAATCTCCAGACGGCAAAACTGCAGAAGGATCGTGCCCTCCAGGAAAAACAGGTCGACGACCGCACCCAGGAACTGATTCGAGCCAAGGATCTTGCCGAGTTGGCCAGCCAGTCAAAAACCAGGTTCCTGGCCAACATGAGCCACGATATCCGCAACCCGTTAAATGCCATTATTGGTTTCAGCCGGATCCTGAAAAAAAAGGCTGTCAAACAGTCCCTGTCCGCTGAGTTCACAGAGTACCTGGACAATATCATCCAAAGCGGACACAACCTGACCGAGCTGGTGAACAACATCCTGGATATTTCAAAAATCGAAGCCGGGAAAATGGAAATCGTCAAAGAGGTGATCCATCTCAAGCAGCTCGTAACCGGGATTTATACCTTCAACCGCGCCCAGGCGGACGCCAAGGATCTTAAACTGGTCTGTGAATTTGATCTGGATCCTGAAATCAAGATCCTGTCGGACCACACCTGTCTCAATCAGATTCTCATGAACCTGACGGCCAATGCCATCAAGTTCACCCCCCGTGACAAGACCATCACGATCCGGGTTACCCGTGCGGCGGATCTTCTGGTCTTCCAGGTCATCGACCAGGGAATTGGTATTCCCAAGGAGTTTCAGGATATTATCTTTAACTCCTTTGAACAGATCAGCGACAACAATGAGTACCCCCTCCGGGGTACCGGGCTGGGTCTGGCCATCGTTAAAAGCCGCGTCGACCTCCTGGGAGGAACCATCGATGTAGACAGTGAAGTTGGCAAACGCTCGGTCTTCACCGTAAAAATCCCCCTGGAAGAGGTCGTCGATGAGCCGAACGAGGATGCCTCCGTCGATATCAGCCAACAGTTCAGCCCGGACAACCGCATCCTCGTGGTCGAAGACGATCCGACCAACCTGATGATGATCCAGGCTTTGTTCGAGGATATGAACCTGAAAGTCGAGATTGCGGAAAACGGGCAGCAGGGTCTCGAAAAAGTCAGCGCCATCCGGCCTCACCTGGTGATGCTGGATATGAACATGCCGGTCATGAGCGGGCTGGAAACCATTCACAATATTCGCAGCAAGCCCGAGCCGCTGAACAGAACCCCCATCATTGTCTTCTCCGGTGACGCTTTCAAGGAACAGCAGAAGGAAGCGTTTGAGGCCGGTGCGGACGAATACCTGACCAAGCCCATTGACGAGCGCAAACTGGTATCGTTACTGGGCAAATACCTGTCTACCACAGTCAGCACCTGACCCTTGCCGGGCCACGCTTCTCAGCCGGTGCCCACCAGAACCAGACCGATAAAAATAACGATCACCCCGATCAATCGGGGACGGTAGAGTCTCTCCTTCAGAAAAATAACGCTGAACAGGGTGCCCACCAGAATGCTTACCTGCCGGAAAGCCACTACATAACTGACATTGCGGACATGGCCCAGGGAAACCAAAACCAGGGCATAGGTCATGAACATCAGCCCACCGGTCAGGACGGCAGCGGTTTTGTTGACGGCGATCACCCTGCGCAACCGGACTCTTTCAGACGGTATCAGCAGTGCAGACAACCCCAGCCAGAAGACGGTGAATCCTCCCTGCAGGCATCCGTAGACCAGGGTTCGGGTGATGGTGTCGATGGTCAGCCCTTCCGCCGTCCGCAGGGTCCGCAGGGCTTCGTCATCGATGATCGAATAGCCGGCCGTCCCCAAAGCGGCCAGTAATGCCAGGAGACAGGTGGCATTCAGGTAGTTGCGCGGTCGAAAGTCCCCAAAACGGCGCAGGGGGACCAGGAAACAGCCGCTGACTACCAGCAGGATTCCACAGATGGATTGCAGGGTGATCTGGTTTCCCCGACCCAGGACCAGGGCGACGAATGTCACCACAAGGACAGGGGACGAGCGTGCCAGGGGATAAGCGATGGACATGTCCCCCGCTCGGTAGGCACCGGCAAGTCCTGAAAAATAAACAGCCAGGCAGAAACCGGATGCAGCCAGATAAACCCAGAGTATCGGTGGCAGAATCAATACCTGGCTGAAATGATAAACAATAATCGGTGAAAAGAGCAGCGTGCCGAAGATATTGGTCACCAGGAAAAAGGAGACGGCGGGGTTTTCCCGTTTTCCCAGAATATTCCAACCTGCATGGGAGACAGCGGAAATCAGGATCAGGATGACAGCAGTCAAGGACATGGGGTTTCTGCGCGCGGGTGCATATCCGATAGGGAATCGTTTCTGAATGGTCTCGTTGGTGACGTCTCCGGCTGCCTGATCAACCCGGGGCCCGGGCCGGTCTGTCGGGGCAGCTGTCCCCGACCCTCGGGGTCGCCCTGTGTCCGCTGCGGTTCCCGCCGGTTGACCTATCCTAATCGTTCTGCCTGGATTAACCGAACTTTTTCCGTTCAACAACCACATCCAAATCAATAAAAACCAAAGGTTACACCCATCAACTGCAGACGAGACTGATATCCTGTTTTTTTTTCCCTTATCCATTCATCCATACCTTCCGGCCTTCTTTTGTGACTCGCCGACACAGCAATCAAACGATCAGGAAGAACCCAATGATACCGTATGCATTTAAGAACATTCATGAACAGATTATTTCGACCGTTGAAAAACGAAAGGACGGCGTTGCCTTTAAATGGTTTCAGGAAGATGGCCAACTGACCGGGGTGAGCTGGACGGATTTTTACAGACAACTGCAGCAGACCGCAAAAAGCCTGATGGCATTGGGGGTAGAAAAGGGCGACAAGGTCAATGTGCTCAGCAATACCTGCTATCGCTGGGTTCTCAGCGATTTTGCCACGGTCAGTATCGGCGGCGCAACCGTCGGCATCTACCAGTCCAACCTGGCCAAGGATTGCCAGTACATCATCAATCACTCCGATGCCGTTGTTATCTTTGCAGAAGACGACGCCCAACTGGAGAAACTGCAGGAGGTCCGTCAGGAGATCCCGCATATCCGCAAAGTGATTATGTTTACCGGCAGACATTCGGGAGACGACTGGGTGATCGATTTCGACGATTTTCTGCTGCTGGGCAAGGACATTTCCGACCAGGACTTCCAGAAACGGGCTGATGCCGTGGGACCGGACGATATGGCCGGAATTATCTATACATCAGGGACCACCGGTGTACCCAAGGGAGCGGTCACCTCCAACGGCAATTTTCTGTTTACCACCGCGGCGGTCCGCAAGGCACTGAGTTTCAATGACGATGATGAAACCTTTCTTTTCCTGCCGCTGGCCCATGTTTTTGCCCGCATCCTGGTCAACAGCATCCTCAATGTCGGCAACACCATGACCTTTTTCAGGGGAATGGACACCCTGGTGGATGATTTCCAGATTGTCCGTCCCCACTATTTTGCCAGCGTGCCGCGTATCTACGAAAAGGTGTACTCCAAGGTTCTCAGCGGTGCCGAAAGCAAGGGCGGGGCCGCCCTGAAAATCTTTAACTGGGCGGCCGATGTCGGTGCACAGGTCAGCGACCGGATCATTGCCAGGCAGCCGATTCCCTTCACCCTGGGGCTGAAGTACAAAGTGGCCACCAGGCTGGTGTTCAGCAAGGTCCAGGGCGCCCTGGGCGGTCGTGTTCGCTACTGCATCAGCGGTGCGGCACCCCTCAATCCGACCATCGCCAAGTTCTTTCACGCCGCCGGTGTCCTGGTCCTGGAAGGGATCGGCATGTCGGAAAACACGTCGGTGACCAACGTCAACCGACCGGATAATTATAAGTTCGGGTATGTGGGACCTCCGATAGAAGGGGTGCAGCAGAAAATAGCCCCGGACGGTGAGATCTGTTTCAAGGGCCCCAACAACATGCAGGGGTATTATAAAATGCCCGAGAAAACCAGGGAAACCTTTGATGATGACGGCTGGCTGCTAACCGGGGACCTGGGTGAAATCGATGCTGACGGGTTTCTGAAAGTGACCGGTCGCAAAAAGGACCTGATCATTACCGCCGGCGGGAAGAATATTGCCCCCTCCCGGATCGAGGGCATCATCGCCACGTCCAAATATATCAACCAGATCTGTATCATCGGGGACCAGCGGAAATTCCTGAGCGCCCTCATTACCCTGGACGAGGAGAATACGAAAGCATACGCGGATGCCAACGGGATCGCCTATAAGCGTTTTGACGACCTGCTCAGAAATGACCGGATCCAGGCCCTGCTGGAAAAAGAGGTTGCCGAGAAGAACGCCGAACTGGCTTCCTTTGAGTCGATCAAGAAGATCCATCTGGTCCCGGAGTTCACCGTCGAGAACGAGATGATCACGCCGACATTCAAGATCAAGAAGAACATTGTCTCGGAAAACTACAAGACGGCCATCAACGGGATGTATCCCGATAAGTAACCCTCCCGCCGGCTGGCAGGGTTTGCCTGTGAGCCTGCGCTTCACCTTTCTGGACCTCCGACCACACCCCCCCTTATCTGAACAGCTATGAGCCGGTCCGCTGTCTTTTCGGGGTTCAATCCCAGAAATGACAGTTCCCAATCACCCCTAGAACGGGAGTCTGGATTGAATACCCTCCCGGGTTTGCAGTATTCTCACATATTTTCTGAATTGGATGGCGTGTCGGCAGGGTGTGATTTCAGGATTTGCAGCGACGCGAATTGATTCGCAACTCTGCGAATATCTGGCCCCCAAAAGACTCCTTTCCGGGCTGACACGCATGCAAAAATAACAATTATATTAATAATAACATAGTTTTATAATTGTGCGGCAAGGTTTTCCACAGTGGCATGGTTCCTGTAATAAAGGGTCCAGACAATTAACTTTATCATATGGGAGAAACCATGCCGCAGACACAACCCTATTTCAATCCGGAAACTGAACTCCTGCTGAATACACCGGAAATGAAAAAAATCCAGTGGGAAAGTCTTCAAACCGCCATTCGCTATTTCTATGAGAAGGTTCCTTTTGAGAGACGTCGCTTTGAGAAAGCGGGAATCAAACCGGAGGATATCGGGTCCTTTGACGATTTTGCCCGGTCCCTGCCCATTATCGGCCAGGAAGACTACCGGGATGCCATGGACGAAGGCGGACTCGATCTGCCTAAAGTCTATCGGGACCTGTTTGGCGAGGAGCGCTACAACGACCTGTTCATTCTGGCCACAACCTCCGGCACGACGGGCATACCAACGCCATATCCGTTGTTTAAATCCGGGCTTGACCGGGTGGCTGACATCTTTGGCCGGATAGGCTGGCGGGTGGGTATGCGACCGGGCGATCGCATGGCCCTCTGCTTCGGCCTGAGCATGCATGCTGCCGGAACCCCCCAGATGTTCTGGTTCCAGAAGCTTCCCGGACTCAGCATTATTCCCATGGGGGCAGAAGCCGGCACAGAGCGGATTCTCAATTTTTTCAAGTTGTTCAAACCCACCATCTTTAGCGGCACGCCTTCCCTGGCACTCCATCTACTGGAACGGGCCCCGGAGGTGTTGAAGGAACCGATCGGTAATATCGGGATAAAAACCCTGTTCTGCGGCGCCGAGCCTGGAGCCGGCATACCCGAGGTCCGGGAGCGGCTGGAAAGGGAATACGGGGCCAAACTGTTCGATGTCGGCGCCGGGTACGGCTGTTCCTGCGATTATCCTATTTACCAGGGGATGCACTGGGTGGCAGACGATTTCTGTTACTATGAACTGGTGGATCCGGAAACCAAAGAACCGGTCCCCATGGTGAACGGGGCCACCGGTCTGGCGGTTTTCACACCCCTGCAACCCCAGCACGGTCACTTTTTCTGGAGTATGCGGTTCACCCTGAATGATATCCACCAGGTGTTTACCGATCCCTGTCCCTGCGGAAAAAGCGGATTTCGGTACAAAATCGTGGGACGGGCGGACGACATGTTGAAGGTCAAGGGGGTTCCGGTTTATCCGGCGGGGATCCAGGGGGTGATTCACTCCTTTGTCCCCCGTGTGACCGGGGCATTCAAAATTCTGCTGGATGAGCCGCCACCGCGGGTGGTGCCGCCTCTCAAGATCTCGATTGAATTTGGGGAAGCAACCGCGGAAAAGGACCTCAACAAACTTGAGCTGGAAATCCTGGATGAAATGCACCGGTATCTGAAAATAAAACCGGCGATTACCTGGGTGAAACCCAACACCTTTGAACGATCGAGCAAGAAAACAAAATTCATTGAGAAGCTTTACGAATAGGCTCGCCGGCTGGAGGCAGCGTGTCATTTCACTTTAAGGACCAGGGTCACATGGAAGAGAAGAGAAAAATAGTAGAGGGTTTGTTCGAACTATCGGAAGGGTTGTCTGAAGCAGGATATCTGGTCGGCAGTCGCTGTAAAAAGTGCCAGACAGTATCTTACCCCAAACGGGTGATCTGCCCGAACTGTCTTGAAGACAGGGAAATTGAAGTGACCCGCCTCAGCCAGGTCGGTCGTCTCTATTCCTATTCGATCAACCGCATGGCCCCTGAAGGATTCACGGCCCCCTATATTACCGGCAGGGTTGATCTGCCGGAACACGTGCGGATCTTTTCCGTCATCACCGGCTGTGAGCCGGATGAGGATGCCCTGCAGATCGGTATGGAGATGGCGCTTGTGTTTGAGCCCCTGCGCCAGGATGCTGCCGGAAATGATCTATACAGCTACAAGTTCAAACCCTTAAAGAACGGATAGATGGTCATCCCCTGTTGGGATGATATTGCGGCGGTGGATGAGGTGATCATTCGGCGGCCAACGTCGGCGGACAACCCCGGGAAAGAGACAGATGACGGTTCTGTAAAACACTTCTAATACTATTGGGACAATCACATGGGAAAACTGGCAAGGAATGTATCCATTATCGGGGTCGGCATGACCCAGTTTGGAAAACAGCCCCACATGAGCATCCGGGATCTGGCCCGGGAAGCATCCTGGAAGGCGATCCGGGATGCCGGTGTCAAGCCTGCGGACATCGGGACCATTTATTGTGGCAACGCCCTGGAAGGGTTGCTTTCAGGACAGTAGGATGTACGCGGACAGGTGGTCATGCGCGATGCCGGTTTGGCCGGAAAGCCGATCATTAACACCCCCAACGCCTGTGCATCGTCCTCCACCGCTTTTCGGGAAGCCTGGCTGGCCATTGCCTCAGGCCTGTATGATATCGCCCTGGCCGTGGGTTTTGAAAAACTGTATATCGACGATACGGCGAAAACCACACGGGCCCTTGCATCATGCACGGACATCGCGACCGAAGCCAATATGGGGGTTTTTTTCCCGGGTATGTATGCCATGGAAGCGAAGCGTTACATGTACGAAACCGGTTGCACCCGGGAGCAGTTTGCAAAAATATGTGTCAAGAACCACAAAAACGGCTGTCTCAATCCCCATGCCCAGATACACCAGCAGGTCACCGTTGAGGAGGTACTGGCGGCCAAGATGATTGCGGATCCGATCACGCTGTATATGTGCTCTCCCATCGGCGATGGCGGGGCGGCGGCCATTCTCTGTTCCGAGGAGATAGCCAGGCGGTATCGGTCCGATCCGATCCAGATTGCCGGTATCGGCATGTCATCGGGTGGGTACCAGGATATGATGACCGATGTTGAAAAACCAACCGCCACCCAGATGGCTGCCCAGGAAGCGTTTGAAATCTCCGGGATCGGGCCGGAAGATGTGAATGTGATCGAACTGCACAGTGCTTTCTCACCGGCTGAGTTCCTCTATTTTGAAGAACTCGGTTTTTGCGGCAAAGGTGAGGCCCCACAGTTTCTGGACGCAGGAAAAACGGAGATTACCGGCACGATCCCGGTTAATCCAAGCGGGGGCCTCGAATCCAAAGGACACCCCGTAGGAGCCACCGGATTGGCGATGATTTCTGAAATCGTCTGGCAACTGCGGGGAGAATGTGGCAAACGCCAGGTTTCTTCACCCAAAGTGGGCCTGGTCCACAACGGCGGTGGTATCATTGGCGGAGATGCAGCAGTGATGTGTGTCCATATCCTGAAAAAATAAATCGCCCGGTGACCAGGCTGTTTTTTCATCTGTTTGAACCCAAGGCAACGATTTTTGCCTTTATTGAAACCAACCTCAGGAGTCAACCATGAAATCGATTAATGTTCAGCGATACTCTGGAAACGCTTGTGTCCGCCTGTTAGTCACACTCTTTTTTGTCTTGATCTGGCTTACCCCGGCAAGCTATGGAAAAACCCTGAAAATGCTGTCCAGCTGGCCTGAAACCATGGTTTTTGTCAAAGGCTGTGTGGAACCCTTCAACAAGAATCTGGCAGAAATCTCCAAGGGACAGATTGAAACCCGGTTTCTCGGTCCGGATGTGATCTCTGCGGTAGAACAGTTTCAGCCGCTGCAGTCCGGTGTGTTCGATATGCTGTTTACGATTTCGGCGTATCACCTGGGCACAACGGCCATCGGGGCAGCTGTTGACGCCGTGGATCCGGATCCGACAAAACGTCGGGAAAAAGGGATCTTTGATGTGATCGACAAGCATTATCAAAAACTGGGGGTCAAAGTCGTTGCGATTATCCCCATTACGGACCTCAACTTTCTGACCCGAAACCCCATCGAAGGCAATACCCCCAGTTTTAACGGCCTCAAACTCCGGACCATTAAAACTGTCTCTCCCCTGGTTGAAGCCCTGGGTGGCGTGCCGGTCAATCTGCCGTCCGGTGAAGTTTATACCAGTTTGCAGAAAGGGGTGATCGACGGAGCCGTCGTGATCACATTTGGCATTATGGATCTGAAATGGCACGAAGTGACCCGTTACCTGGTTCGCCCCACATTCGGCAATATCTCGGGTTATATTTTCATGAATCTCAATAAATTTAACAGCCTCTCCCCCCAGGAACAGGATATGATTGTCCGGACCGGCATTAAAAGTGAGTTGGACTCGGTCAGCTACTTCCAGAACAAGAAATCCGAGGAGGTCAAAAAGTTGAAGGCGCTGGGAATGAAAGAGACCCTTCTGAGACCTGAAGATGCCAAAAGAATCAATGCCCTGTTTAATGACGCCATCTGGTCCATTGTGGAGAGTAAATCGGGAGATGAAGCCAGACAGTTACGTCAATTTGCCATCTCAAAAGGGTTGACCCAATGATCAGCCGTTCATCCCCATCAAATAAGCAGACACCACTGCTGGCCGTTCTAATGGCTCTGCTGAACGGTATCACCCGGGTCTGCCTGCTGCTGAGCGGACTGGCCCTGTTGATTCTGCTGCTGTCTTATATTTATGAAGTCGTCATGCGTTATTTTTTTAACGCACCGACCTTATGGACGTATGACATGAGCACCTGGTTCCTCTGTATCATGATTATGCTGGCGCTGCCTGCAGTTACCAGGGACAGAGGGAATATTGCCATCACGTTTCTCCTGGAAAAAATGTCCAAGGCAGCCCAGCACTCTTTCAATAAAGTCATTGCACTCATTTCCTGCGGGATCTGTCTGGTGACCGCCTGGATCTGCTTTTCCGAGACGATCCGTCAGTTCGAGCAGGGCATCGAAACACTCTGGAACAGCCCGGTTCCAAAATGGGTCATATCCATTGTGATTCCGTTCGGGTTCCTGATCTCAGGATGTCATTTTTTGACTTTTTGTTTTAATTCACCTCAGGAAAGCCTGGAATAGGAGAACCAATGGATTGGGTACCCAGTTTAATCGGCGCCATTACACTGATGCTCCTGTTTTTTTTCGCAGGGTTGCCGGTATTTGTCACCTTTCTGATTGTCAATGCCCTCGGCATGGCCTGGTTGATGGGAACCTCCGGTTTTGGGATGTTTGCCAACAGCATTTATCAGACGGTGACTTCCGGGTCGCTGGCGGCGGTCCCGCTGTTCATCCTGATGGGGGAAATTCTGTTCCGCTCCGGTTCCATCGATGTTCTGGTGGAATCGGTGAACAAGCTTTTCGGCCAATATCGCGGGAAGGATTATGCGGTGATTACGGTGCTTTCGGTGATTTTTGGGGCGCTCTGCGGATCGACAGTGGCGGTGGCGGCGCTGCTGGGAAGGACGATCATGCCGTCGATGCAGGCCAGAGGCTATGATGCCAGGCTCACATCAGGTGCCATTGCGGGCGGCGCGACCCTGGCGGCCATCATACCACCCAGTCTGGTGGTGATCATCCTTGGCTCCCAGGTGGATGTTTCCATCGCTTCTTTGCTGGTAGCCGGCATCCTCCCCGGAATAGTGCTGGCCCTGCTTATTTTCGGATACACCTATCTGAGGATTGTAATGAATCCACGGCTTGAACCGCCCGTGGCAGCATCTCATGCTTCAGTGCATTCCCTGGCTGAACGATTACAGGCGATATTTAGAATATCCCCCTTTTTTCTGGTCATCTTTTTTGTCATGGGGTTGATTCTGTTGGGGATCGCGACGCCCTCTGAATCTGCAGCGACAGGTGTTATCGGGGCCTTGATGACAGCGGTGATTTATAAAAAGCTCAGTCGGAAAATGTTCACCGAAGCACTGTTATCCTCCGCCAAAGTAACCACCATGATCCTGATTATTCTGGCCAGCTCAAAACTGTTTGGCCAGCTGTTATCATTTATCGGTGCTTCCTCAGGTCTGATAAAAGCTGCCACCTCCATGGATCTGCCATCGGGGCTGATGTTTATCGTCCTGATGGCGGTTCCTTTTGTATTATGCATGTTTATCGATCTGATCGCTGTGATGCTCGTTGCGATTCCGATCTACCTCCCCATTGTCGCTCTCTACGGCTTTGACTCCACCTGGTTCTGGATGATCTTCATCATCAACCTGGCTGTCGGCGCCATTACTCCACCGTTCGGTTATACGCTCTTCGCCCTGAAAAGCGTTGCCCCCAGTGTATCCCTGCAGAAGATTTATGCCGGGGCCTGGCCGATTGTGGGGGTTTTTCTCCTGGGGATGACGGTGATGTATTTCATCCCGCAACTCATTACGGTTATTCCAGGGTATCTCCAATGACGGGGAGACTCAGGCAGATGCATGCGATTGGAGCGATTCAGGTGATCTGAAATTCCGATTGCGGATGACGCTCCAGGGAGTGCCACACCACCAGCATGGAAACCAGGCAGACAACAAACGGTTGTCACACATAATTTGGAGACTGGCTTAAAGCAGCAAAAACCGATAGACTGGTTCAGTCAGGGAGGCCAATGATACTGCCAGACGGAATCGATGGCATGTGTATTGTCGACGATGAACGCTGGTGATCCCATCGAACCCTTTGACGAACTGTTGTTTTCCCGCTTTCGCAGATTTGCGAAAGCGGGTTCGCCCCAAGAACCGCCGGCTATTTTTTTCGGAGAAATCCGTGCCTGATCAACCGAAAGACGCCACCGAAAAGGAAATGGAATTTGAACTGCTGAAGAATATCCTGGAACATATTCCCATCGGCATCATTGTTCTGGACTCCGAAGGCAGGATCAAACTGCTGAACCAGTGGCAGGAGAAGATTTCAAAAATCAACCGCGAACGGATTATCGATACCTTTTTTCATGACACCTACCAGCGGCTGTTCGACCAGGGGATCATGGACGGTTACTGGGATCTGATCAAGAATGGCACGCCCTACAATTATACCGTTCATGATATTTATCCCCAGTTTTATGACCAGAAAATAACCGCGATCTCCCGCGGGGTAAAACTGCCCCCGGATCAGGGGTTTGTGCTGCTCCACGAGGTTTCCGAGGAGATGAAGCGGGACAAGCAGGGGCTGGAGCGACTCGAGGATCAACTGGCCGAGGCCAACAATTTCCTGATGAACCTGATTGATACCTCCCCCAATGTTGTCATCACCACCAACAACGATGGCTTCATCCGCTCCATCAACCGGACCGGGCAACAGCTCTTTGGTTTCCAGGAGGAGGATCTGCTGGGCAGCCATATCTCGGGACTCCTGGAAAACGGTGCAGAGTTTGAACAACAGTTTCAGCGGGCAGTGGACGGTATCGGGATCGAACTGACCTGTCTCAAAAAGGACAGGCAATCCTTTCCCGCCAGAATACAGACACGGGATGTGGTGACCAAAAACGGGAAGTTCCAGGCAAAACTGGTGTTGATCAATGACCTGACCTGGGAAAAACGGCTGCAGGAAAAGCTGGAGCTGACCCAGAAACTGGCGATCTACTCCGAACTGATGGCAGGCATTGCCCACCAGTTGAATAACCCCCTGGTAGGCGTGGTCAGTTTCTCTTCCCTGCTGTTGGACAGAACGGATGCTTCCGATCCGAAAAGAGAGCTGGTCGAGACGATCCATGACGCCGCACAGAAGTGTCAATTGATGCTCTCCTCCCTGATGAAAAGCATCCATCAGCCGGAGAGTGCCTTTCAACCCGTTGATCTGAATGAAATCCTGGAAAACGCCCTGGATGTGGCAAAAGCGGAAGAGCCGGTTCTATCGGCAAACCTGGCGTTTGATATTCAACTCGGCGGGGACATTCCAAGTATTCGCGGCGATTCTTTTCAACTGCTGGAGGCATTCAGAAACATCCTGGTCAACGCCATACAGGCTATGCCCAGAGGGGGACAACTGAAAGTTCAATCCAGGTTGAATGATCTGCCCCCCGCTGTCGCTATTGAAATTAGCGATACAGGCGAAGGTATTCTGCAGGAAAACATGCCTCGCATCTATGACCCTTTTTTTTCGACCAAACGTAACAAAGGGACCGGGCTGGGACTGAGTTTTGCCTTTCAGGTCATGAAGGCTCACTCTGCGCGGATCGTGGTTGAATCGGAACCCCAGCAGGGATCCACCTTCATCATGTCCTTTCCCCTCAGACAGGAAGACAGTCAATGACAGCGGATGCCCCAGACCGGGGAACAGACGGAACCCCGGAAACCAGAAAAGAAACGACCATCCTGGTCGTCGATGACGAGGCCTACGCCCGGAAATTCTTTCGTACCATCGCCGATGACGAGCATTATGGCTGCGATACCGTCGAATCGGTCGGTGCCTGCAAGACTTACCTGGAGCAGAATCGCCTGCCGGACCTGATCGTCCTGGATATCCGGCTGCCCGACGGGAACGGGCTGGAGTTGATGGAATGGATTCGCAGTCGGCATATTGAGCTGCCGATCATTGTGATTACCGCCTATGGATCCATCGATGACGCCGTCAAAGCGATGAAAATGGGAACTTTTGACTTCTTTACCAAGCCCTTTGACAACCTCAGGAAACTGAAGATTTGCATCCAGAACGCCCTGGAGCAGAAACGGCTGCTCAATGAAAACCGACGTCTGAAATCCCAGCTCCAGTCCCTGGAGGTCTTCCAAAATATCATCGGAAAATCGCGGAAGATGACCACGATTTTCGAGATGATCCAGAAAGCAGCCCGGGTCAACAGCACGATCCTGATTGAAGGGGAGAGCGGGACAGGCAAGGAACTGGTGGCCAAAGCGATCCACAATTTAAGTGGGCAGGCCGCCCATAGTTTTATCCCGGTCAATTGTGCGGCACTCCCGGAAAACCTGCTGGAAAGCGTGCTCTTCGGATATGAAAAGGGGGCGTTCACCGGCGCCCAGAAATCGACCCCGGGTTTCTTTGAAGAGGCCCAGAACGGGACGCTATTTCTGGACGAAATCGGTGACGCACCGGCCTCGGTCCAGGTTAAGATACTCCGGGCGGTGCAGGACAACGCCATTTTCCGGGTCGGCCGAACCACCCCAATCCCGGTGAATGTCAGACTCATCTTTGCCACCAATAAGCACCTGTCCCAGGAAGTCGCCGAGGGGCGGTTCAGGGAGGATCTCTACTACCGTATCAACGTCATCCGGATCTCACTGCCACCGCTGAAGGAAAGAAAAGAGGATATCCCACTGCTGGTCAACCATTTTCTGTCAAAGTACTGCCGGGAGATGAAGGTTGAAAAGAAGCAGTTCGATGAAAAAGCCATCCTCTATCTTCTCAACTGGAAGTGGCCGGGGAACGTGCGGGAGTTGGAGAATTTCATTGAAAGAATCGTGGCGCTACATCCTCGGGAGATTGTCACCTCTGGCGACCTGGCCAACTATGTGGAAGAACCGGTGCTCATCTCCGATGGCAGCTTCCTGTCGTCGACCTACGAGGATGCCAGAAAAGCCTTTGAAAAAAGCTATTTCGAGCAGCTGATACTCAAAACAGATGGCGATCTGAACGAGGTGGCAAACCTCAGCGGTATCCACCTGGCAACCATTTACCGGAAACTGAAATCGCTGGGGATAAAACCAGGATAACGGCTTCTGAACAGCCAGTCTCAGTACGGACTTTACGGGCTTCCTGATCGGGGGAAGACATGCCGACACCTCACAGGCCATAACAGCCCTGATCCCGTCCATCCCATGAATTTGTCGGTCAGCGAGCCACCCGACCTTCTGTCAGCAGGCTGAGGAAGGTCTGCTTGTAGCCCCGGAAATCGTCGGTTGACGGCGCCGGTATTTCTCCCAGCAGGTTATGCCGGGTGTCCGGATCGGATTTGATATCATAGACCGCCGTCAGTTTCATGGCCTCGTCAAAGCCGTAGAGCCGGTCATGCTGAATCCCGAAGTAGCTTTTCTTGTCCGTCATCAGAATCAGGCCATTCTCTTTTTTTGGAGAAAAAAGTGAGATGCCGGCTGAAGCGTGGGGTGTATCGATATTCAGCTGATCGATCAGGGTTGGCAGGATATCCACGTGACTGCTATAGGTATCGACGCGGCCGGGCTGTACCTGTCCTCCCGGCGTGTAGATGACCATCGGGATGCGGAAGGTTTTCAGAAACTGGCCGTGGGGGGTATTGCGGGTGTGATCCGCGGTGATAATATAGACCGTGTTTTTAAATGACGCCCGGCTCTCTTCCAGTTCCATAAACCGGCCGATCTGGTGGTCGGTGTAGTGCAGGACGTTCT
The DNA here is from genome assembly GCA_018830885.1 of bacterium. Lineage (GTDB taxonomy): Bacteria > SAR324 > SAR324 > XYD2-FULL-50-16 > XYD2-FULL-50-16 > JAHJRI01. The sequence continues at coordinate 16,784 of JAHJRI010000225.1, forward strand.
TCCAGTGCCGGTCATGCTCGCTCTCGCCTGGAAAAATATCCCACTTCTGGTTCGGCAGCTCATAGGGGCTGTGGGTGGAGACATTGATCATGGCCGCGAAAAAGGGTTCCTGCAGTTGATTGAGTTCCTGATGCAGCCGTTCGAAGGTCACTTCGTCCTGAAATCCCCAGGCCGTTTTCAGATCCGATTTAAAGTCGAATTCGTCCACAATCTTTTCGAAACCGATGGACGCCATAAACACGGTGATGGTGTTGTGAAACTGGGTATTCATAAAAAAGGTGGTATAACCGATTTTCTTCAGCGCCGACGGGATGGAAACAAAATGCTGCTGCAGCATGCCGTTGGTGATCAGGTTGTGATTATGAAAAATCGGAACCGAAATCATGATGGCGGGAAAGGCGTCACTGGTGTAATAGCCGTTGGAGAAAAAGTTGGTGTAGACACGGCTCTGCTGGATAATCCGGTTCAGATGGGGGGTCAGTCCGGTGAGATCGTGATCCGCGAGCCCCTCAATCCAGCTGGAGGGGATCCCTTCCAGGATCAGCATCACGTAGTTCAGCTTCTGGGCGGAGGGGGGGCCCGGGTCCTGCTTTTGCCTCAGCAGCGGGCGGTCGTCATCGATAAAAACCTCGCCCTGATCTTTCAGCACCTCCCGGGCTAACCCGATCGCCTTTTTCCGAGGGAAAAAACGGTCAACGGCGACCCGGTCCCGCTGCAGCGCCAGGGAAACGGTCAGAACCGTATTCAGCCTCAGGTTTCCCAGGACCTGGTGCTTCCCGGTAAAGGCATGGGCCTCATACAGCGGAAAGGGCCTGAAACCGCCCCGGACCCCCAGGACACTCAGCAGGAAAAAGCAGAGCACCAGGGCGGGGTATTTCAGCCAGCCGCCAAGCCGCACGGGACCTTCGGGTGTGTGCCTGCTCCAGGTTTTCAGCCAGAGACGGGCCGGAATGATGGCGATCAGGCTGATCACGAGTATAAACAGCCAGTGACTGCTGACAGCCTCCTTCGCCAGACCGGAAAACTCACCCACGGTGGAATAGATATCGTAGGAGATATGTTTGTTGAGATACCGAAAAGCGAGGCTGCCGGCTGAGAGAACCAGAACCTCAATGATCAGGAGGGCAAAGGTCAGGTATTTCCAGAAAGCGAAAATCCAGGGGTGGTAGGCCAGTTTTCCCATGAGCAGGAAAACAAGAAAAACGATCCCAAAGGTTTTGGAAATGGCAGAGAGGTCGAATTCAACACCCTGAAAAAAGGCCAGGATCAGGTCCGGCAGGGGGATCTCCCGGAATACGTGATAGTTGTATGCCAGGAAAATAAGCCGATACAGGGTGAAGGCCAGAATCAGAATGAGATTCAGCTTGACCAGCAGCCAGAAATTGTTTTTAAGTACACTCATGAGCCTCCATTCTCGGGAAATGGCTGCCACATCCTTGCTGTTGCAGTCAAAAATTGATTGTTTTTTGTATCTATTCAGTTTGATTTCCGCTCAGCCCCAAAGGTATTGTGTTTCAAGAACCTTGGAAACCAAGGAAGGATTCCAGGAGCTCCAGGAGGATTCATGCGTTTCTTGAAACACAATACCTTTGGGGCGTATACAGGTGAATAGTTACTGTTTTTTTTTCACATGCGGACAAAAGCAGCCCGCCTTTATCCATAAGCAACCCGCCAGCGGGTGAACCTCTCTGTGAATATCTCCTAACATGGCTCTGCGCATATGACCAGTAAAAATATGGCAAATTCCCCCCCCTAGCCGATATCCGCCGGCAGAATTCTGGGCCAGATCTCCGGACCTTCTCCAAACTCCGCTGTGAGGACCTTTGCCGGATCCGAGGTCTCAACCACATGGGGCAGGTCATGACCCATGACCGTTTTGAAGCCGGGCATCACGTAAAAAACGAACGCCAGGGGCTCCAGGGTCTTTTCCCGGAGGGCTTCCTGATAGGTTGTGATCGCGTTTTTGCGGGCCTGTCTGCTGCCGGTATAGCGACCCTGGTTCTGTGTCTGGTCGGCATAGGAAAAAGCGATGCCGTACAGCCCCTTCAGATCGATTTTTGCCGGAAAGCCGGTTCCATAAAGAATCTGTCCAATGGTCAGCGTGCGCGCCAACTCCCAGCTGGGCCAGTTGCCGGCCCCCCAGGTCATCCCGGGGTGGAAGGGGTCGTCTGATGCTGCGGGCGCCAGGGACATGAAATAGGCGGTGGTGAAGATCTGCCCCGGAAGCTGCTCCTGGTTGATGTCATGGCCCTCTCCATTCCATTCCGGAGAACACCATTTCAGGGTGCGGGCCCCATGGTTGAAACGAACCCTGAGCCGGTCGGGCAGCGGGTGGTCGCCCACATTGAACAGCATGGCTTCATGCCAGAACGACGCCGAATAGTGCCCCTTGCGGCCGAACTCCTCGTAACTGGCCACACCATCCCCATCCTCGTCAAAGGCTTCCAGGAACGCTGCCGCCAGTCGGGTTCCGGATTGCAGATCCACTGCTTCCAGGTAGCTGAGAAAGGTCCGGTAGAGATCCCGGGAAAGTTTGAAGACGGAATAGTAGACCACATCTGTCACCAGGGATTTGAAAACACCCTCGTGAACCGTTCCCAGCCGGCCTTCAACCGAAACCAGCGGGTTGTCGGACACCATATCCCGGCCGACCACATAGTAGGCCTGTTTTCCCATGCCCCGTTTTTCGGCAGCGGCAAAGGAACTGTCCCGGGAGAGGAGACATTCGTGATCCCAGGCGGTGACAATCTGGCCCTTTTCCAGCCGGGCCACGGGTACCCGGCGGGGGAACCGGTCCTTCATCTGCAGGGTGTGTGACGCCGCCAGGCCAAGGTTGCTGAAGAGGTACCGGGCACAACAATTGTCCACGGCCACCGGGTCGGCCCCGGCGACAATCAGCCCCTCGGGGATGCGCGTACTGCCGGCGATCCCCTGGTGATCGACATTGATGGCTTCAATACCATCCACCACGTGCAGCCAGGATATATTTTCGTTGCGAAGCGCCATATTGATGTCGATCATGGAAGCGGTCAGACCCCCGGTTTCCGTGACCCTGTAATTCCCATCCGCATCCCGCAGGGGCGCCAGGGTCACCGGATCAATTTCGGCCACCCAGCGCTGATGGGGCACCCGGGCCTTGAAACTGGGCACCGGGATATGGGGAATGGCGTATTCCCAGTGGCAGTTATGCTGCCTGGAAGCCTGCATGGGAAACAGCCCGATACCGAGGTTCTTGATGGCGTTGGTTAACAGCGCCTGGCTGTGGACCTTGAGCCTGGGCAGGTTGATCACCACCGATCCGGGATAGCGCCGTCGGTCTTCCGGATCTGCCGGGTTGCCACCGACCACGGCCTTGTGAATCAGGATGGACTTGAAATTCACCCCCTCCGGGACGGTGATGTCCCGCCCCTTGTCGGGGTCATCGCTGAGCCGGTTCAGGTCATACACCATCAGTTTATCCGTCGCCAGACCCGGTGGCAGGTATATCCCCCGCACACTCTCTTCGTGGCCCGCCATCGGGTCCTCGTCGGAACCTGCGGGCAATCGCTCCGCCAGGTACTGGCGGACAAAATAGAAGCCCCAGCCACCGAAAAAATCGTCGGATTTTCCTTCGACCACCGCTTCCGGGGGGATGAACCGGCCTGTTTTTTTGGAGAACAGGTCGGCAACGGCACTCATGGTGGTCGCGGCTTCCCCGACACACATCCGGTGATAGGGAATCTGCAGCTGGTCGTGAAACCAGCGCATGACGGCCGCCACAAACGTCCATTCGGTGCAGGCCGGTGCCCCGGGTCCGGGCTGACTGGTGACCGGATCGATGACCGAGATATTGACCAGGTTGGGTTTGAACAGCAACTTCTGCCCCTGTTTGAGCCGGTCCGCGATGTCACCGCCAAAGTCGATCTCCCGGTTCAAGGTGGACAAAGCCGTATCCATCCCGGTGTAGAGATAGTCGATCCCGGTGCAGATGGTCTCCCAGGCCGAGCGGTCTCCCTCCCGGATGACCTTCGCCAGCAGGGCACCGGATCCGGAATAGGCCCTGTGCGGGTCCACGTGCACGACGCTGACCGCCGAACCTTCCGTGTCAATGGTTTTGGGGCCGATGGCGGTTTTGACGGTCTTTTCTGGTGCCAGTGCTGTCATGATCGATCCGGGGTTTGTGGTTGTGATGTCCGTTGCATGCTGCAGAACCCCTGCAGCAATTCGTTTGACGGTTATTGTGGCTGTTCCGGAGAGCTTGCTCCACTATCCTTTGACCCTATCATTGAGTCGGAACAACAATCCGGGCGGGTTTAGAAAACCCGGCTTTTTTCCGGGGTCCTGTCTAAAACTTCTCCACGGCGGCGGTCAGCAGTTTCTGGGTGACATCGGAGAACCAGCAGTCCAGGAAGATCTCGTTCTGCTGTTCCCCGTGCTGCCGGTACTTCAGCCGGATATCTTCGGTGCGGGTGGATTTCATGGCGGAAAACGCTGCGCGCTCGTACCCGGCAATACTGGCGATTTTCGCCAGGGCGGTCTCAAGCACTGTCGCGGCAGGAACCATCCCGTCGATCATCCCGACGGCCAGGGCTTTTTCTGGCACCAGGAACTCACCCAGGTACAGAATCTCGGAAGCGGTCCTGTCTCCCGTGATCTGGCGGAGCATCAAATCGCTGATATAGGGTACCGGAATTCCCAGCTTGATTTCGTTGAAGCCCAGCAGTTTTTTGCCTTCCCCCGCAAAACGGTAATCACAGGCCATGGCGAACACCGACCCGGCAGCCGGCGCATGCCCGGCGATGGCGGCCGCAGTTGCCATGGGCAGGGTATACAGATCAAATGCCACCTGGATAAACCGTTTCCAGAAATCAGCCATACCGGCCCGATCCAGCTGGACCAGCTCCGGCAGGTTGAGTCCGATGGAAAAAAACTTCTCTCCGCCGGCCAGTACCATGCCCTGTGCGTCCTTTATTTCAGCCAGCGCTCCGGACAGGTCGTTGACCAGGTCTGAGCCCACCGGGTTTGTAACCCCACTGGACAGTGTCAGAATGGCGACATCACCCCGTTTTTCGATTTTTACCAATCCCATCTGTTTTCTCCATGATATTCGCTTTTCTGTACCGATACCGATGCACCACCGTATCGATACGCTTGTTAATTGAGATCACCTTGATTTCCTGACCATCACCGGTCAAACCCGCCAGGTCCCGTCCCTTCGCTGGCATGATGTCCATCCAGAGGGCGTTACCCGGGCGTTCCCACCGGCATTGTGGCGTCAGCTTATCATTCATGACCCAAATTGACACCCCCCAATATCGGCAGGGTGCACCCAATATGTGTGGGTACCTGTAAGCGGAAAGAGGTTATTTGTTCAGAAAACCCTGGAAGCCAGGGATGGATTCCAGGAGCTCCAAGGATGGATGCATGCGTTTTTCTGAAGAAATACCCTCTTGAAGCGGTTATGATCACAACCCCACATGTTTTTGGTGCACCCTATCGGCAACCGGTCCCTGGAAAACGCCGACCGACCAGCATCGCCGCCGTATTCTCATACTTCGTAAAGAGTAACAGGGGACACGATCATTTGTGTCTCCTGGTTTTCGGCCAGTACCATGAGTCTTTTCCCATGTTTTGTTATGCCAGTATCGCGAGTTTTTCTGATGCTTTGCTGTACCCGGACCCCGGGGTATGCTGGCAACTATAAGAACCGGAAGAAATGACGGTGACCATGGCTGTTATCGGTGACGACCTGTCTGGTTGAGAAAAACCATTGAATCGAAGAAACCGAATTGAAACGAAACATTGCGCCACACTGCATGGGGGTGGGAATTAGTATTAAAAATTTCAATTGGATAGGTGAACTAATAAATATACCTTGACAGTCAAGATAAATACGTTTATAGTTTGATCATCAAGCTAAATATACCAGCAGAGGTGACCCCCCATGGAAAATTTCAGGAAACTGAGCGAGTCCCTGATCCAGTTCTACGAGAAGCTCTCCGCCTGGGAAGTCGCTGTTGCCAGGAATTCCGGGCTTTCAACCCAGCAGAACCACACGATTGAGATTATCGGCGGCGCCGGACGGATCCGGATGAAGCCCCTGGCCGAAAAACTCGGCGTGACCACGGGGACGCTGACCGTCATGATCGACCGGCTGCAGAAGGCGGGCTACGTGCAGCGTCAGCCGGACCCCAGCGATGGCCGGGCCTTTAACGTCGTTCTCACGGAAAAAGGGGATGCTGCCTACCTGGAGCACCACGCGTTTCATGAGAACCTGACCCGGGATATTGTCGGATGCCTGGATAGTAAGGAACAGGAGCGGTTTACGGACATGCTCAAAAAAATCAACAGTGTTGTATTTTAAAAAACAGAGAGGAACCATGCAACCCAACTGCAGTACCGGAACCAGCCTCACCGATCATCGCGGCAACGAAAAGGTAACCCTGGTGGTAGTGATCATCACCCTGATCATGATGGTCGCAGAGATTGTGGCGGGGATCATCAGCGGCTCCATGGCCCTGCTGTCGGACGGCATTCACATGGGCACCCATGCGGTGGCGCTGTTTATTACGCTGGCGGCTTATATCATCGCCCGGCGACAGCAGGGGAATCCGGCTTTCGCTTTTGGGACGGGCAAGGTGGGGGTGCTGGCGGGTTACACCAATGCGATCCTGCTGATCATCGCCGGCCTGGCCATGGCCTGGGAGTCCATCCATCGGATCATCGATCCGGTGGAGATTCATTTCAACGAGGCCCTGATCGTGGCGGTCATCGGCCTGGTGGTCAACCTGGTCAGTGCAGTGATCCTGGGACGGGGGGAGAGCGGTCACACTCACAGTCACGGGCATGATCACGATCACGGGCACACGGACCACAATCTCCGGGCCGCCTACCTGCATGTCCTGACCGATGCCCTGACCTCCATCCTGGCCATCGCGGCCCTGCTGATTGCCAAGATGGCGGGCCTGGTCTGGGCCGATCCTGCAGTGGGAATCCTGGGGGCCGTCGTGGTCATTCGCTGGGCCATCGGGCTGATTCGCCAGACGGGCTCGATCCTGCTCGACCTGGGGGATTTTTCCGACGAGATTTCCCGCATCCGGGAAGGCCTGGAAGACGATCAGACCCGGATCTGCGACATCCATATCTGGCAGATTTCAGAAAACGAGCGCTCCCTGATTGTCGGACTGGAAACATCCAGTGACCGGACACCGGCGGACTATCACCAGATCCTGCAGGAATTCACCGGTTTCCAGCATACCACCATCGAGGTCAACCGTTTCAGCAATCAGGCTTGAATCGGTTTGGAGGAGCGGGCCACCAGTTTACCCGTCTCGTCCCGTTGCATGTATTGATACGGCCGGTCCGGGAAGACGTTTTTGGTCAGGTCATCCAGCATCTGCTGCACATTGCCGAAGGGGGTGATGGCGTCGATCAGCCAGAGGCGGTCCCCCGAATTCCAGTCCCCGGGCGAGAGCCGGGTGACGCCCTGCTTGATCCGTTCCTCCACCGCCTCGTTGACAAAGCCCCAGAAGAGCACCCCCACCGGGAAGTCCTCCCCGTGGAATACCCGGAACTGGCCCAGGGAAACCGGCTGCAGTACCATCCATTCCAGGTCGGAGATAAAGAAGTAGCGATGGTTGGCCGAGCGGGTCATCAGCCAGATAATCTCCCCCAGGATGTTGGATAGGGTTTTGGAATGCTCCGTGGTCTGCTCCGGGGATTTTTTACTGGCAGGCTTAGCTGTTTTCGCCGGTTTTTGAACCACAGGCTTGGCTTTTTCAGTCATTGGGATTCCTCTCTTAACGTTCTCTCAGGGCTTCATCACTGTACCTCAAAAAAGGCTCCAGGATGTAGTCTGCAATTTTTCGATGTCCGGTCTTGATGTCAATGGTCACGGTCATCCCCGGCTTGAGGGAGAAGACCTTGTCATCGACCTCGATCTTCTGGTTGGCCAGTTCGATAATCGTCGGGTAGATCATGCCCAGCTGTGGGTCCTCAACGCCACCGGAGGCGATCCGGCGGATGGTGCCATTCAGTTTGCCATACCGGGTAAAATTAAAACTGTCCAGTTTTACCGCCACGGTGTGCCCCTCTTCGATAAATCCCACATCCTGGTTCAATATCTTGGCCTCCACCTCCAGGGGGGATTTTTCAGGGACGATGCTCATGATTACCTCACCGGACTGAACCACTGCACCTTGTGTATAGACCATAATCTCATTCACGATCCCGGTGATTGGGGAGATCAGGTTCTTTAGCCGGATTTCGCTCTCCAGTTTATGCAGATCCTGATTGAGGATACGGAATTCCTGTTCCAGTTTCAGCAGTTCCACCTCAATTTCCTGTTGCTGGCTTTCCCTGCTGAGCCGGTGGCTTTCCTCCTGGTAATCGATCTCCGCCATGATACCCTCAACTCGGGCCTGCTTTATCTGCCGCTCCTTTTTCTGATGGATCAGTTTTTCATACAGTGTATCCAGTTTCTCCCGACCGATGATCCCCTCATCCAGCAGGAGTTTGGAACGTTCGATGTCAACCATGGTCCTGGGAACCAGCAGGTCAAGCAGTTCGATCTCACGACCAAGACTTTTCAGGTCAGCCTGCAATGTTTCAATTTTTTTTTTCAATGTGGTGTCCTGGAAACGAAAGACACTTTTCTGACTGTCGAGGATCGATATCTCCCGCTCCAGGAAGGGATTGTTTTCCGGAGGCGCGATCTTTTGACGGCGATGCTGATAAAACCCCTGCATGGCTTTCAGACGATAGAACCTGGCCCGGTTTTTCAGGAGGGTATCCTGAATTTTGGCCTGATCACCCAGCTTATCTGTCTGCAGAAACTCCACCAGGGAGTCTCCTGCGCTGACATGCTGTCCCTCCTTTACCAGGATACGATTGACAACATTGGAACCATTCGACTGGATGAACTGCAGTCGTGTATTCGGGATAATCACCCCCCGGGTCGAGGATACAATATCGATCTCGGAAAACCAGGCCCAGGATATCATAAACAGGGAAAACATGGCGATGAACCAGGGCAGCAGCAGTCTTGAGAGGGGCATTTTTTCAGAAAGAAATGCCTCGGCATCAACCTGTTCATCATATCCGTCAATGGTCTGCTCTTCCATTGGTTTGAACTCCGGTTATCCACGTACAGCGGTTGTGACAACATTCTTGATCAGTTTTCCGTCCCCCAGGGTGATGATCCTGTCGACCACATTCACATGGGGTAGCCGATGGGCCACGATCACGACCGTTCGGCCGTGAAACAGTCTAGCCATGTTCCGCTCTACGATGGTCTCTGATTCATTGTCCAGGGCACTGGTGGCCTCATCCAGCAGCAGAATCCGGGGATCTCGCAGCAGCGCCCGGGCAATGGAAATCTGCTGTCGCTGCCCGCCTGACAGAAAACTTCCCCTTTCACCGACAATGGTGTCGTAGGCATTGGGGAGACGCCTGATCCAGCTGTCGGCCCCTACCATTTTGCAGACATCAACCACGTCGTCAACGGAGGGTGGTTTGAAACCGGTTCCTGACATGCGGATGTTCTGGATAATAGACTGGTTAAACAACACATTTTCCTGGGAGACAACCCCGATTTTTTCTCTGAACCAGACCGGGTTAATTCCCATCACATTGATATTGTCAATATAGATATTTCCTTCGGTTGGCAGATAGAGGCGTTGCAGAAGACGCAGCAAGGTCGACTTTCCCGAACCGGTGGCACCAATCAGCGCTACATTTTCACCTGCCCGGATCTCAAAGGAGATATCCTCCAGAACCGTCCTCCCGTCTTCTTTATAGCGAAAACTGACATTCTCAACCCGGATGCTGCCATTGAGCCGGGGCAATTGGGATGCTTCCCTGACATGCAGTTCCGGAGATGCGTTCATGATCTCGCTCACGCGCTGCAGGCTTATTTTCAGCTGATTCAGTTGCTGCAGAAGCTGTGAAATCCGCTGAGTGGGCGCGATTACCCGTCCCACCATCATATTGAAGGCAATCAGCTGACCCGGGGTCATCTCGCCTTCCAGAACCAGCAGCGCCCCCAGCCACAGGCAGACAGCCGTTGTCGATTTTGTCAGGAAGCCCGCAAACTGGGAGACATGACTGGTCAGCGTTTCAGTCCGCGCTGAATTCCGGGCATGATCAATGAGCAGCTTATTCCAGCGGTTCTGAACCCGCGTCTCCAGGGACATCGATTTGATCGCTTCGATGGCCCCGATGGTCTCAATTAAAAAAGAGTTATTGTCTGATTGAATCCTGTTTTTACTCTTGAGACGATCCCTGATAAAAGGACCAAAAACACCATACAACAGTAGAACAACACCAATAAAAGCCGAAGCCATGATGGTCAGTTTGACACTGAAAAGCAGCATGACCCCGATAAACACGAGCAGAAAAGGAAAATCGATGAGCAGCATGAAAGCACTGCCGGTAAAAAAGCTGCGGATCACCTCCAGTTCCTTGACCCTCGAAACAGCATCCCCGATCTGCTTGGTTGAAAAAAAGGAAAGCGGCAGCGTGGTCAGTTTTTTGAAAAAAGCGGTGGCCAGGATGTAGTCGACTTTATGGGTGACACTGTTCAGCAGCATTTGTCTGGAACTGGAGATCAGGTAGTCGAAAATTGAAATAGCGAAAAGGCCGATGATCAGGACATGCAGGGTGGCAAATCCACTGGCGCTGAAGACCTTGTCGATAATAACCATGGTGAACAGGGGGGTGACCAGGGCAAACACCTGGATAAGAAAGGCAGCGATCAAAACCTGGAAAAAAACAACCCGGAAGCGCATGATCATTTTGATCAGCCACATTGTGTTGAACCTGCCCGTCGGTTCCGGTTCTGCCACTTTTTTTGGTTTTTTTGAAGCCTTGATCTGGATCACCCGTCCGGTAAAGAGAGATTTTAATTCTTCCCCGTCAAGGGCCACATTTTTTTTCTGCTGGGGATCATAAAGCAGACCGTTATTCTGATAGGATTGACTCAGCAACAGGAACCGGTTCTCATAACAGATTAGAATCGCCGGATCATTTATAGACGACAGCTTTTTCAGCGAAACTTTGGTGATCACGGCAGTCAGGTCAAGGCATCCTCGGACCAGATCGAGAAGCTCACCGGGGGAAACATGATCGGGTGCCAGCTCTTTTTTGACTTGAAAGATCCGCTCCGGGGAAATTTCATTTTGGGTCAACTGGGACAGATAGAGGATCAGATTAATCGCACTGTCCCTTGGTAAAGCGGCGCTGCCTGAATCCGGCAGGACTGGCTTTTTCTCCTTTTCTGAGGCCTCGCTGCTGAGGATCACGCGCTTTTTAACTGGTTGGATTCTGGCAAGGGCGATCGTCTGCCCCTTTTCCTTACCGTCCATTGTTTCAACGAGAGAAAGATATTAACCGCCGTTGCTATCCGGCTGAATCTGACAGTCGCTCAAAATCCCGGGCCAGTTGCTCGAGTACTTCCGCTTTTAACTGGCCGGACAGATGCAGGAGCCGGATGCGATCTTCCCATATATCAATAAATGTCTGGGCCAGATCATGTTGTGATTCGTTGTATTTTCGACTGTTTTCCAGAAACCGTGAAAATGGGAAGTGCCGCTGTTTAAGCCCCTTTTCATACATTTCCACAATCGTTTTCTGTCGGGTCTTCCAGTCTTTCTGCGTTTCGATGGTTGCGGACTTCAGTTTGATGGAGCGGATGAGCCTGTGAATACCGTCCGTCAGATCTTTTTTCGTAACTTCTCAATAACCTCTGGCGATTTCGTTAATGGTTCAAAAAAACTGTAGACACAGGGGAGTTTTTCTGTCACAGTTTGCTACATGAACATTCCAAAAAGAAAAATTCCCGAATTACCGAACATACCCAAAGAT
>JAHJRI010000226.1 GCA_018830885.1 bacterium
CTGCGATCATTGGTTCTGACAGGGAAACTGAAACCTGCGTGCAATAAGGCGCTCGGTGTTGTTAAGGAGATGCTCGCCAATGATACCCTGGATGACTTGAGTGTAGCGGCTTAACCGCTACAACTTTTTTGTGTTGCACCCTTCCCGCATGTCAATGCCCAGGCTGTAATAGAACCTCAAGAGATCCGGTGAGATCGGGGCCGCTCCGGACAGGCAGTACCGTACCCGGTTCAGGCCGATGGATTTCTTGATATTGCTCAGCACAAAACGGTCCGCCAGTCGGAATCCCAGCCGCACCGCCAGGGGCGGTTTGCTGGCCTCGAGGCGGTGCGTCGCCAGTTTCTGCCCCACCTTCATGGCCCATTTGAACGCCAGCTTCTCCAGGGCCGTCGAGTCCTTCATACGCAGCATCAGGGTCGAGTAAAACTTTTCCCAGATCCGGGGTACAGCGAAATAGAAGGTGGGTGAGACCTCCCGGATATCCTGGGGCACCGTGGCCATGGATTCGGCAAAATTGATCACAGTCCCGGTACTCAGGGGACCAAACCCCGAGACATTCCGTTCCGCCACGTGGCAGAGTGGCAGAAAGGTCAGGATCTCATCGATCAGATCATCCTCGGGGGGTTCCACCTCGAAGAGTACGAAGATCGCCTCCATAATGTTGAAATGGGAGATCATCGCGCCTTTCGGCGGTCCGGTGGTGCCCGAGGTATAGATCAGAATAGCCAGGTCCTCAGGCTTGCTCTGTTCCACATGCTGGTCATAGCGGGCGGGGTTTTTCTCCTCTGCCTTGCGGCCGATCTCCAGCAGTTCGTCGAAGCTGATGACCATGGGATCGTTGAAGTCCCGCAGCCCCTTCATGTCGAAGACAATCACATTCTTCAGGGACGGGGTGTTCCCCCGCACCTCCAGGATCTTGTCCAGCTGCTCCTCATCCTCGGCGAAGTAAAATTTCGCCTGGCTATTGGTAATCACGTACTCCACCTGCTTGGCCGAATCGGTGGTGTAGATCCCCACACTGATGCCACCGGCTGCCATCACGCCCTGGTCGGTGTAAAGCCATTCAGGGCAGTTCTCACTGATGATGGCCACCCGGTCTCCGCGGTCCAGACCGAGTTCAAGCAGCGCCAGCGCCACGTGGCGGGCGTTTTTCCCGTACTCCCCCCAGGTGATCTCCTGCCAGAGCCCCATGTCCTTGTCACGCATCACCACGTTTTTTTTCCATACCTTGACCCGGTGCCGGAACAGGCGTGGGATCGTATCGATGCCTGCGCTTCTGAGTTCCTCCAGACTTTCCCGCTTGATTAACGCCATTTCTTTTTCCTCTTCCATCGTTTGGTTTCACGCACACTGGCTTCCTTGACCCCCAGGTAGAACTCCTTGACGTCATCGTTTTCCATCAACTCTTCACAGGTGTTTTCCATCACGAAGCGTCCCAGATCCAGGATATACCCGAATTGAGCCAGCGACAGCGCCATGCGGGCGTTCTGCTCGACCAGCAGAATCGTGGTTTTCTGTTCGCTGTTGATCCGCTTGACGATGTGGTAGATATCGTTCATCAGGGCCGGGGAAAGACCCAGGGAGGGTTCATCCAGCAGCATCAGCTTCGGTCTTGCCATCAGGGCACGGGCCATGGCCAGCATCTGCTGCTCGCCGCCGCTCATGTATCCTGCCAGCTGGGTGGTCCGCTCGGACAGGATCGGAAAATAGTCGCAGACAACTTCCAGGTCCTGTTTGATGCCGGCCCGATCCTTGCGCAGATAACTACCCATCATCAGGTTCTCCCGCACCGTCAGGTCGTCAAACACCTCCCGGCCTTCAGGGACATGGACGATTCCCCGGCGTACGATATCCGCTGGGGAGATGCCATCGATACGCTTGTCCAAAAATTCGATGGTTCCCTTTTCGGGTTCCAGTACCCCCGAAATGGTTTTCAGGATCGTGGTTTTACCGGCGCCGTTGGCGCCCAGGATTGTCACGATGGACCCCTCTTCGATATCCAGGGAGACCCCCTTAATCGCCATGATAGGTCCGTAGTAGGACTCGATATTTCTAATCTTAAGCAAAGGCACCTTCTTCTCCTAAATAAGCCTTCATTACTTCGGGATGATTCATCACCTCTTCCGGGGTACCGATGGTGATGGGGACGCCAAAACTCAATGCCAGAACACGGTCGGAGAGGCTGGTCACCAGACCCATGTTGTGCTCAACAATGATGATGGTAATGCCAAACTCCTCCTTGATATCCGTAATCCAGAAAGAGAGGTCTTCGGTCTCCTCCATGGTCATCCCTGAAGAGGGTTCGTCCAGGAGCAGGATCTCCGGATCCATGGCCAGGGCGCGGCCGATCTCCACTGTCTTCTGGGCACCATAGGGCAGGTTGGCGATCACCTGATTGCGGTACTGCTGCAGTTCCAGAAAGTCGATGATCTCTTCAGCCCGCAGATGACTTCGCATCTCCTGCTTTTTGACCGAGCGGGTGAAAAAAATTTCCTGCAGCAGGTTCGTCCCTCTTTTGCGGTGTCTGCCCAGCAGAATATTGTCCAGCACGGACATGTTCTTGAACAGCTCGATGTTCTGAAAGGTGCGGGCAATCCCCATATCTGCGACGGCAGACGGGTTGATCTTTGAAATATCCTTGTCGCCCAGGTAAAAGGCCCCTTCATCCAGGTTGTAAAAACGGCTCAGGCAGTTGAAGATGGTGGTCTTGCCGGCACCATTGGGCCCGATGATGGAGAAGATCTCCCCTTTTTGAATGTCGAAATTCACCTGGTTGAGTGCGGTCAACCCCCCGAACCTCAGGGTCATGTTTTTTGCCGTTAACAATGCCATCAGTGTTTCTCCGCCTTGTAGTAGCTTTTAACCCGTTTAAACGTATCCTTTTTATACAGGGGAAAGAATTCGAAGTAGTGTTTGACTTTCAACCACCGGCCATAGAGTCCCATGGGTTCGAAGAGGATGAACAGCACAATCACCAGCCCCATCATGAGCGGCTCCAGACCCGTCTGATTGGCGATGGCGTGGGGCAGAAAGTCCTTGATAACGATGATGACGCCGGGCAGGAAGAGCAGAAAGGCGGTTCCCAGCACCGCCCCGTGCAGGCTGCCCAGACCGCCGATGATAATCATGGCCAGGTACTTGACCGATTCCATGATATTGAAACTCTCCGGTGAGATGAAGGACAGCTTGTGGGCACTGAGGCTGCCTGCAATCCCGGTGAAAAAGGCACTCAAGGCAAAAGCCACGGCCTTGTACTGCATCAGGTTGACCCCGATCGCCTGGGAGGCCACCTCACTGTCCCGGATCGAGATCATCGCCCGGCCGGTCGGTGACCGCAAGATATTGCGGGCCGCCAACAGTGTCAGGATCAGGATGAAGAGCGCCAGGTAATAGAAGCTGAATTCCGTGTTAAATTCAATGGGTCCGATGGTTGGCGGACCCACCACCATGCCCATGTTTCCGTTGGTCAGGCTCTCCCAGCGGGCCAGGACCTCTTCGATAATAAAGGCAAACCCCAGTGTCATGATCATCAGGTACATCCCGGTTAACCGCACCGCCGGCAGGGCGACCAACAGTCCGATGACAGCTGCCAGCAGACCGGCCGCCGGCAGGGCCAGGAGAAAGGGTAC
>JAHJRI010000227.1 GCA_018830885.1 bacterium
GCGGGTTCGAACCCCGTTTCTCGCTCCAAAACAACAGAGGACGTAAAATCTGGTGCTTCTTTGCAAATTAAAGACTCCCAATTCTCCCTGAGATCCTGTCGCTGTAGTTAAGCAGATCCCTCTTCACTTAATGACTCATTCAATCGCTAACCGCGTTTATGGCGGTTGGTTAAACCTTTTTATCTCCAGAAGCCGAGATGGAATCATTAGACATAGCAATCGAAAATTTAGGCAACCTGAAAAGAAAAATTACGGTTACCGTACCCCAGGAAAAGGTCAAGGAAGCTTATAAAAAGACCTATATGTCGCTGAAGGACAAGGTCTCCGTTAACGGTTTCAGGAAAGGAAAACTCCCTCAGTCTCTTTTGGAAAAAAGGTTTCAGAAGGTTATGAAGAATGAAGCCATCGAGACACTGGTTCCCGAGTACTATGAACTGGCTATAAAGCAAGAGAGTCTTAAACCCGCTGTTCGACCGAAATTTGAAGATCTGGAGATCGACAAGGCAAAACCGTTGGTGTTCAGTGCATCATTCGAGGTTTACCCGGAATTTGATTTACCGGATCGCTCAGTCTATGGCCTGGAAAAAAAAGAGATTGCTTATACCAAAGAGGAGATCGAGGCTCAGAAAAAAAGGCACCTTGAGAACGCCGCCACTTTCAGCCCCAAGGAAGAACCGGCAGCCGAGGGAGACCAGGTCATAATCGAGTTCAGTGGTAAAGTGGAAGAGGAATCCATCGCCGAGGCCAAAGACCAGAAATACATTCTTGGATCCAATCAATTCCTGCCTGAATTCGAAGCGGCGCTTCTGGGCATGAAAAAGGATGAGGAAAAAGACTTTGATCTTACTTTCCCAAACGATTATAATGAAGAGAAGCTGCAGGGCAAAACAGCGCAATTCTCAGTTAAAGTCAGTGCGGTCAATCAGACACAGCCACCTGAGATGAATGACGCGTTTTTCAGCCGCTATGGGGAAAAAGTAAAGTCAGAAGAGGACTTTAATCAACTGATTGAAGACGAGGTAAAATTCCGGAAAGAGTACGAAATCAAAAATGAAAACCGCAAAACGGTCAGGGACAAGCTGACAGAAATTCTCGATTTTGAAGTCCCAGAACAGCTCTTACAGGAAGAAACCAGCGTCCGTTTAAAACAGGCTAAGCAGGATCCTGAAAATAAAGAGGCCAACGATGCGGACTTGGAAGAAAAAGCCAAAAAGGAAGCTGCTGAGCAACTGCGGTTTTCTATCCTGGTGCAGAAAGTAATTGATGACGAAGATATCAAAACAGATGAGCAGGAGGTTTACCGCAGATTCGAAATGAATTGCGCGATGATGGGTATCCGACCGGAAGAGCTCTTTAAACAGGAATTCGGCCACCAGATTTACCAGCAAACCTTTGGCATGGTCACCGAAGAGACTGTTTTGGATTTTATCATTGAAAAGGCGACTGAATGATGAGTATTCCCTACGTTATTGAGCAGACCAACCGCGGTGAGAGAAGCTACGACATCTATTCCAGACTTCTGAAAGACCGGATTGTATTTTTGGGAGACGAGATCAACTCCTACACCGCCAACGTAGTCATTGCCCAATTGCTGTTTCTGGAAGCCGATAAGCCGGATTCAGACATCAGTTTTTACATTAACTCCCCGGGTGGGGGGATCAATTCAGGTCTGGCCATTTACGACACCATCCAGTATATCAAACCTGACGTTCAAACCATCTGCATCGGGCAAGCCAGAAATATTGCTGCCGTTTTACTGGCATCCGGAACAGCTGGAAAGAGAATTGCATTACCTAATGCTAACATTCTCCTTCGACAACCCATGGGTGGCATCGGTGGACAGGCAGCGGATATCGAAATTCAAACCCGGGAAATTGTACGCATCAAGTCAAGATTAATTGACGTTCTTGCCAAACATACTGGACAGGATCGGAAAAAAATAGCCCGGGATACAGAAAGAGACTGCTACCTGACAAGTGAAGAAGCCAAGGAATACGGCATCATCGATACAACCATGGAACAAAGGAACGCTGAAGACAATTCAAATATCACTTTGAACAATGGCTAAAGAGACAATTTTAAGATGCTCATTTTGCGGCAAATCCCAGGATGAAGTCGAAAAGATCATCGCCGGCCCAACGGTCTATATCTGTAATGAGTGTATCGAGCTCTGCAATGATATCATTGAGGAGGAGCGTGCCAAAGAGAACACCGAAGAGACCGATACCGTTCTGCTGAAACCAAAACAGATTAAGGCGATCCTGGACGAATATGTCATCGGTCAGGAGCACGCCAAAAAAGTGCTCTCGGTTGCCGTATACAACCATTATAAAAAAATCTACACCCCCCACAAAGCAGGGGATGTGGAACTGGCCAAATCCAACGTGCTCTTGCTGGGACCCACCGGTACCGGGAAGACGTTATTGGCGCAGACCCTGGCCAAGATTCTCAAGGTGCCGTTCGCCATGGCTGACGCCACAACGCTGACCGAAGCCGGTTATGTGGGCGAGGATGTTGAAAATATCATCCTCAAGCTTCTCCAGACCGCTGATTACGACATTGAAAAAGCAGAAAAGGGGATCATCTACATCGACGAAATCGACAAGATCACCCGCAAAGGTGAAAACGTTTCAATCACCCGTGATGTGAGTGGTGAGGGTGTACAGCAGGCACTGCTCAAGATTATTGAAGGAACAACGGCCAACATCCCGCCTCAAGGTGGCAGGAAGCACCCCCAACAGGAATTCCTGCAGGTGGATACAACCAATATCCTGTTCATTGTCGGCGGGGCCTTTGTGGGGATTGAGGATATTATCAACGAAAGAGTTGGTAAAAAAATGATGGGTTTTGGAGCCAAACTCAATTCTGAAAAAGAGAAAAATATCGGTGCGACACTCAAATTTGTGGAAAATGAGGATCTTCTTAAATACGGACTGATCCCGGAATTTGTGGGACGACTGCCGGTGATCTCCTCGCTAGATGACCTGACTGAAGATGACCTGGTCAGGATTCTGAAGGAGCCCAAAAATGCGGTTATTCGTCAATATAAACGACTCGTTGAAATGGATGGCGTGAATATCATCTTCAATGATGACGCAGTCAGAGCCGTGGCGCGCAAAGCCATTGAAAGGAAAACAGGAGCCCGAGGATTGAGAGCGATCTTGGAAGAGTGCATGTTAAACATCATGTATGAAATTCCTTCTTCAGATAACATTGAAGAGATCATTCTCAAAAGAGAGGCGATCGAAAATAACATGGAACCGATCATTGTCTATAAAAACAGTGCGGCACACAAGGCTGGATAAGCCGGGTTATTTTTTGACGCCGCTGTGTTTTTGATTGACAAGCCTAAGGGAACCTTATAGATTGAAGGGATAAAGGCATGGGCGCTTAGCTCAGTTGGGAGAGCAACGGCCTTACAAGCCGTGGGTCACAAGTTCAAGCCTTGTAGCGCCCACCATGAAAAGCGGGGTTGTAGTTAAGATTGGTTATAACGCCGGCCTGTCAAGCCGGAGGCCGCGGGTTCAAGTCCCGTCAACCCCGCCATCAAACGGCAAAGTTATCAAGAAGATGCGCTGATTTTCAGACATCAGAAATGATGACATCAATGTCACCATTTAATAGGTTGCAGCCATGCAACTTTACTAAAAAATGACATTAGAATGACAGTGAAGAAGATAAAAAGCAGGTACTCCAGAATGGAGAACCTGCTTTTTTTTTGTCTGGTGTTTTGGAAAATAGGAATCAGTTTAGGAAGCGTTCAAGATAGGTCGAAGTTCCCTTGAACTGATGATCAATTCAGAAAATTTCTTCTTTTTCGTATTGGCTGAGTTGACACTGTAGCGGACCTCAGTCTCCTCGAGATAAAATTCCTTGAAGATCTTCCGGATCTCCCGGCGGTCGTTGAGGCTGAGAATGAAATCACCCTGAAGGTTCCCGAGGATCCCCGCCAGCTTTTCGAAGTCGGAACGATCGAAGATGTCTTTCCCGTAGTCATCTTCGCAGTCGAAGTATGGCGGATCGATGTAAAAAAGGGTGTGTGGCCGGTCGTACTTTTCGAATATCTTTGGCCAAGGCAGGTTTTCAATATTCACCCGGGACAACCTGAGATGAACCTGGGAGAGCTCCTCCTCGATGCGGAGGAGATTCAGCCTGGGTGGAGAGGTGGTGGCGGTTCCAAACGTCCGGCCGATTGCCTTGCCACCGAAGCAGAGCTTCTGCAGATAATAAAAGCGGCATGCTCTTTGTATATCTGTCAGGGAATCAGGATTCTGCCTGTTAAGGCGATCGAACTCGTCCCGGCTGACCAGCGCCCATTTGAAATAGCGCATGAACTCTTCGAGATGGTTCTGCAGGACGCGGAACAGCGTTGAGAGATCCCGGTTGATGTCGTTGAGGACTTCAACTTTGGCCGGGTCCTTCCGGAAGAACACGTGGGCTGCGCCCATGAAGGGTTCGACATAGCAGGTATGGTTGACCTGGTTGATGTAAGACGACAGTTTTTTGGCAAGCTGGTTCTTTCCACCCAGCCAGGGCAGGAAACCTTTCATAGCATTCTCCGTTTCAATTAACGATTTGAGTTAAGGAATTGGAGGTGTGGGGTGCTTCGGAGCCTTTACTTTTGCGAGTGGGGAATTGAGGCCTCCGCACCTTTCCACATAAAAAAAGCCCGGATCCGGATGACACGGATGCGGGCTTTTTTTGGTTCTCTCAAAATCGGTGGTTCAACAATCAGCTGACCTTCGCCTGCCCCTGAGACTCCTGTTCTGCCTGCCGGGCTTTGATAAAAAACAGCTCCTTTGAGATCTCGTAACCCTGGTACTTGTCCAGGTTGACGATCAGCTTTCGTTCGTCCTCGAAAACCACCATCATGAACTTCACGGGATTCTGGCGCAGCATCACCGGAACCGCCCTGCCATTTTGTTCTGTCATGAACTGTTGCACGGCCGGATTCATGTCGTCCGGAAAAAAGTTGCCTTTAACTTTTTTCAGCTTTTTGCTCCAGAGAAACCTTCTTTTGAGCTTGATTGTGTATGTTTCCATAAGACCCTTGTTTTGTGATTGGCATGTAAGGATAGCCGAGCGATAGTATTAACAGTCTTCAAAATCGGCAAACAGCTCGATGTTTGATTTTAACCACTCATAACCCAGTTGAATGATATTAATGTCCGCAGGGTTCATGTTCTCTACTAAAAAAGGCTGTTGGTAGCTCTCATCCAAAACCATCTCAAATCCGGTTACTTTTTCTTTGACGATGTTTCCATCTTCATCCGTCATCTCAGGTTCGAGGATGATTTCTTTTTGGACTTGCCTTTTTTCCGGGATCAGGTATTCAAGCCGGTTCTGCAATTCAATATATTCTGATTCAGCCGAGTCCCTGATATAAAGATGGACATCCATTTTATGGTTCAGACCAAGGTGTTTCCCAGTTGGATCTTTGATATAACCGATGTATGAAATAACACCGTAATAGTATTTTGTGCCTTCATTGAAATTCTTCCTGATAGCCATTGATATCTCCTGATCAGTTAGTCTTAAGGTAGTATTTTACCTTGAAGTATTGCGGCAAATTGCTGGTTGACGTGGGGGCGGATCCAGAACCAATCACATGATTATGACTGGCCGACACGCCACCGGATTGTTTATTGCCAAAATCCACACTATGGGTATGGTCTGTTGCTTCGGCAAAGCCGCTATGGTAGTGACTACCATCACTACCAGTAGTCGTCATCTGAGGGGAATTGGTATTTAAAATCGTACCATTATACCCCACAGATGCAGTTGAGACACCCCAAGCTCCATCGGCAATATAGTGAAGTGCATGACTATGGGTGCCAGCGTATTGAGTATCATGTGTATGTGATGCGCTGCGTCCTCCTGATGTAGCAGATCCAATGCTGGTTGAATGTGAATGATCCGCCGATTCAGTTCCGCAGCCGTGGGTATGATCCAGTAGGGTGTTGGATCCGCCTGTTCCGTATCCGGATCCGCCCATCAGGAACCGGTCGTCGGTCAGGTTGGGGATGGGATCGGTTTCATGACCCGGGAAATTGTCCCCCAGGGTGCCGGTGCCGTCACAGAACTTGAAAAAGTAGCTGTCCGGATCCGTGGCATAGGGATGCAGGGCGATGATCTTGCCGATGGGGACATGGGCATAGATGTCC